>JALOOU010000021.1 GCA_025454255.1 Desulfobacterales bacterium
TGGCAAATGGAGTGATGGCACGCTGCGGTACAGCTGCGATCCTATCGCAATCACACGGAATTATGCAGTGCCGCATTTTTTTATTGACACAACATGGCGGCGCCAGTAGATAAAGGTCAGCAATGTTGCTTTTATTTTAACTGACCAAACACATGGAGAAAAGCGATGCCCGTCCAGCCGACCGAAAAAGAAGAGGAATACTTCGCACAGCTCGAATTTGAACGTCTGAAAAAGGTGGAGCAGGAAAAGCAGCAGAAACTGGCCGCTTCCGAAAAGGAGCGGTTAAAAAAGCTTCATTACATGCAATGCCCGAAATGCGGGATGCATCTTGTTGAAATCGAATATCGCGGCATCAAAATCGACCGCTGTTCGGAGTGTGAAGGCATCTGGCTTGACAAGGGCGAGCTGGCGGGGCTAACCGATATGGGCGAAAACGTTCTCGGCAAGCTCTTTTCGGTTTTCAAGAAATAAATCATCCCACCCGACGCCCTGGCGGGCGGCAGCCTACCGAGAGGTCGTTTCAAATAAGCATAAGGAGATGGCTTCAGGCAGCAGTGACCGACGGCAGCTTGAAGATGGCAAGCAGCTTCTTTGCGTTCGATTTATCCAAGGCTATCGGCGCAGGGATCTGGCTCCCGGTTTCAGTAACTCTTTATCGTAACGTTTATATCGAGCGAAACAGGGATAAGCTGGAGGCAGGGTCAAATTTCACCCTGCCTCCAGCAACAGACTGCAGAAAATCAAATTAGTTGGTTTTAAACTTTCTTCTAAAACCAGCCAACCCGATCAAGCCTGCCCCAAGAAGAAGCAGAGAAGCCGGCTCCGGTACCGCTTTGGGCCTGAGAAAGGAAATATGGCTAACGTCGTAGCGGTAGGTCGTGCCAGTTTGGAGAATATCATCCCCGTTAAAAAGTGATAATGGTTCAATACCATTATCATCTTTATACAGATACGATTTGTCATTTGGCCCATCTACCTTGACGAGGGCATAATCCCATGCGAATCCAGGATTATATGTAAAGTTGGTTTTACCACTTAAGCCATCTATTTTGAAAAAAGTATAAGACGAATTGATATTGTCCAGGGTCATTCCAAGGACAGTTGCAAAATAGTTCAATTCGTTTGCCTCGTTCGGAGGGCTAATAAATTCACTAGCCATTAATGTGTCTATAGGCACTGACCATGCCGGTGCCGCTACAAGAAGCATCACTGCAAAAAAACAAACCGGCAAACATGATTTTTTCATAATTTCCTCCCGGTATCATCCACCTCTGAATGGAATAGTTCGAAAATTTTCAATGACCAAGTCGGGTTTAATCAGTTGTCTCATGCGCAGATCTTTGACGCTTCGCGGTTTTTCTCCTCCTTCCGTGGCAACCAGGCTGTCTCCTTCTGAGATCCACGGCTTTCCGTCCTCAAGAAACCCTGAGGTAGGCTTTCGCTTGGATTATTTGCTTTCTGCCAACACATTTCGTGATTTAGCAAAAATCGTGCAGTGTTTGCTGCCGGTCAAAAATTAGTGAATAATTAGCAAGTTATAAAAATAGAGCGTTGAATCCGGAAGCCTTTTGGTCACAACGGTAATCAAAAAAAGGGAAAATATTCCCAAAAATAGGGCATGAACTAATCAGAGATGGGAATCAAGTAAGTCAATCTAAACTATCCTAGCAGGGGAAGGCCACATGGCATCATCCACTTTGGGTGATATTCAAACCGGCCTGCACAAAAGAACTACCAAGGCGCTATTGCCAGTTCCTCATCGCGCCTGGTAGAGTCATCATCAGGAGCAACTCGATCTGCCATGGAAGCCACCGGGGCAACTAAAAACAAGGCCAGCCTCCTGCTGATGTTGCAGCGGCGTTTCTGGCCTCTCTTCTGGACCCAGTTTTGCGGAGCTCTCAACGACAACTTGTTCAAAAACGCCCTGGTGATTCTGATCACCTTCCAGTCCTACCAATTGGCGGGGCTGTCGGCCGAACAAGTCGTGGCGCTGTGCGGCGGGGTTTTTATTCTGCCTTTCTTTCTTTTTTCAGCGCTCGCCGGACAGATCAGCGATAAAGTCTCCAAGTCGACCCTGATGGTCTGGATCAAGGCCTGGGAGATTCTGGTCATGGCCGTGGGGGCGGTGGGGTTCTTGACCGGGAATTTCCCGTTGCTGCTCATGGTGCTCTTCATGATGGGCCTGCAGTCCACTTTTTTCGGCCCCTCCAAGTACAGCAGCCTGCCCGAGCTGCTCCCCGACCATGAACTGGTGGCCGGCAACGCCTACGTGGAAATGGGAACCTTTCTCGCGATTCTGCTGGGAACCATCCTGGGCGGCCTCCTGATCGGCGTACCAGACAACGGCGCCCGGCTGGTCAGCGCCGCGGTGTTGTTTTTTGCCGCCGCAGGCTGGTTGACGAGTCTGAAGGTCCCATACCTGAAACCCGCCTGTCCGCTGCAGGTCGTGCAGGGCAACATTTTCAGCAGTACCGCCGGCATTCTCGGCGTAGCCCGGAGGAGCCGCAGCGTATTTCTCTCCATTCTGGCGATTTCGTGGTTCTGGATGCTGGGGGCGATGGTGCTGTCCATTCTGCCGGCCTACTGCAAGGACACGCTTAACGCCGATGAGCATGTAGTGACACTTTTCCTTGCACTGTTTTCGCTGGGCGTCGGCATCGGTTCGCTGGTCTGTGAAAAATTGAGCTTCAAACAGTTGGAACTGGGTCTGGTGCCGGTCGGCTCTTTCGGCATTTCCCTTTTCGCTTTCGATATTTTTCTCGCGGGCCAGCCCGCCTGGGCAAACGGCCAGGTTACGGTGGGGATTTTGCTGCGGTATGCAGCGGGCTGGCGTATCGTTGTGGACCTGCTGCTCTTTTCGATTTTCAGCGGGTTTTTCATCGTGCCGCTCTACACCCTGATCCAACAGCGGTCAGAGGCGGCCCTGCGCTCGCAGATCATCGCCGCCAACAATATTCTGAACGCCCTCTTCATGGTCGTGGGAGCCTTGCTGCTGACCCTGCTGTTTGCCGCCGGGGCTGCGGTCCCCGATGTGTATCTGGTCATCGCCCTGCTGAATCTGGCGGTGGCCCTTTACATCTACACGCTGGTGCCGGAGTTCCTGTACCGCCTCATCTGCTGGGCGCTGGCGCGCTGTCTGTATCGCCTGAAAATCGAGGGGCGCGATCACATCCCCGTGCAGGGTCCGGCCATTTTGGTGTGCAACCACGTCACCTTCGTGGACTGGCTCATTCTCGCCGGCGCCACCCAAAGACCGGTGCGCTTTGTGATGCACTACAGTTTTCTGAAAATCCCCCTGACCGGCCGCATCTTCCGCGACGCCAAGGTGATCCCGATTGCCGGTTCCAAGGAGAATCCGCTCATACTGGATGCTGCGTTTGACAGAATTTCGGAAGAACTCGGCCAGGGAGAGATCGTGTGCATTTTTCCGGAGGGCGAACTAACGCGCGACGGACGCCTCAACCCCTTTCGCCACGGTATCGAGCGCATTGTCAAGCGCAACCCCGTGCCGGTGATCCCCATGGCCCTCCGTGGGATGTGGGGAAGTCTTTTCTCGCGCAAACACCGGAGCTATTGGTCAAAACTGCGTCACAACCGACTATGGTCGCAAATCACGCTCACCATCGGTGAACCGGTCCGCGCCGATCAGGCACGGGCGCAGCTGCTGCAGCAGATTATCGGAAAAATGCTCGACGAAACAGCGCCGGCAATTGAAAAACGGCGGCATTAAAAATCGTGGGTATGAATTTCAAGGCGGAGTTGAAACGTTTGCCCGAGCGGCGCTCCGCGGCTGGGGTTGAGGTCGCTCTCGCAGGCGGTTTGGCGCTGCGCACGATGGGCATTTTTCCGTTGACGAAGGACGTGGACTTCCTGATCCCGGAGGAGAGCGCAGCGATCGTCGATAGGATCATGACGGAACTCGGCTAAGGGTTATTCAGGTGTATCTTCCTTCTCCGGTGCAGGCGTTTCGGCCACCTCCGGGCCAAGCAGGATAGCAAGTGGCCGGGTCTGGGGGCTCGAGTCCAGTACAGTCAACAGCAGCATGGTAAGGGGCACCGCCAGGAACACTCCCACGGTCCCCAGCACCCAGCCCCAAAACAACAGCGAAAGGAAAACCGCCAGCGTTGAGATGCCGAGCCCACGGCCCATGATTCGGGGCTCAAGGATGCTGCCGATTACCGTATTGACGACGATGTAGCCCAGCGCGACCAACAGTGTTACCTGCAAGTCGGTTTGCACGAGGGCCGTCAGCAGCGCCGGTACCGCCATCAGCAGGCCGCCGATGAAAGGGATGAAGTTCAGCAAAAAGGCCAGGATGGCCCACAAGGCAGTATAGTCTATCGCAAGCATCCACAGCCAGCCCCATATGCAAAGCGCCGTGGCCAGACTGGCGAGGCCTTTGATCAACATGTAGCGATTGATGCCGGTGAATAAACGCTCGAGCCTGAGTTCGGCCTCCGCATGGAGCCGAAAGGCCTTCTTCAGCTTGGTGTGAAGGCCGGGGGCCTCGAGCAGCATGAAGACGGCGGACAGCAGCACAAGCAGCCCGGTGCCGAAAGTGCTTCGCATGTTGGCCAGGGCAACCCGCACAAGATCGGTCGCTATGCTCGGGTCTATGATGTCCTTGACGGCTTCGCTGGCCATCTCTACACCGGTTCCTTCCAGCCAGAGGCCGAATTGATCTCTCAGCACAGTCAGACGCTCACGATACCCGGGAAGGCTGTCACGGAATCCCTCCAACTGTCCGGTGAATACCAGCGCCAGAAAACTGCCGGCCTCAAGCAGCAGGATCACGGTTACCGGCAAGGTGATGAATTGCGGCACGCGTTTGCGGCGCAGCCAGCGCAAGGGGGGCGTGAGAATGACCACAATGAATGCGGCGAGAAGCACTGGCCCCACGATCGATGCCGCCGACTGCAAGGCGAGGATCGTAACGGCGATGGCCGCCGCGACGATCACGGCCCGGGCGATGGGAGAGAATCCACTGATAAGGCTCATAATTGGATTCCTTGATAAAATGTAGAAGTAGAAGCAATAGAAGGGGACGCTCTCAACATTTGAACATTCAAGAAAGAGTGTAGCCGTTTTTCTGCGCTATAACCTCGCCCCTCGCAACCGACTGGCTGACGGCGGTTATTGATATTTTCAGCCGCTTTGCCAGGGATGACATGTTCAGCCCAATGAGCCTGACCGCCCAGTAGCAGAGCAGACTGCGCGCTTCTACCCTTTGCCGATGCTTGCCGGCAGCCCATACCGCCTCCAAGGGCATACCCATTTGGGTTGCGACCCTTTGGGCGATCGTGTCAAGGTTCAGACCCATGGCCCTCAATTGGTAGCTTCGCTTAAGGTTTTCGTTTGCTGCTGCGAGGAGCTCATTCACATAATCGCCATCGCCAAGGATGCGCTCATCACCCTTCATATACGCTTTCTGTCGCCGCTGTTTTTTGAGCTCTTCCCATCCACCAAGACTGCGAACCAGCCCTCCGCCGGTCAACTCTGGTCGCTGTCCGCGTTCGATTCCTTCGCACAGGAATGCGCGATAGTTCCAACGCGCCGAGCGCCCGCGGCGGCCGAATCGACTTAATACGGACTCGCTATCCTGCCAATCAGCCGTCTGCAGGCCCATGAGCACGCTATGGCCGCTGTAGGGGAAGCTATCGAGAGCCTCAACGCTGCTGACAATTCTGGCGCGCAGCGGATTCAAATGAATATAGCGCACAAGTTCCAGTAAATAAGGCTCCTCTTGGCATAAAATGGACTTGTAGCGGTTCTGGAAAAGGTGCCCACAGCGCCGGTGGCGGTGGTTATAAACGACGGCATACCCTGTGAGCAACCGTCGCATCAGCCCGGCCACCGGGGAGAGGCTGGAGCGCAACAGCAGATGGAAATGGTTGGGCATCAGCGCCCAAGCATAACAGGCCGTCTGCGTTTCGGGTAGAAGCGACGCCAGTCGGTCAATAAAGCGACCACGGTCCAGGTCATCCTGGAAGATGACATTGCGGTTGATTCCGCGGCCAATAATGTGGTGAATGGCCCCCGGGGCATCGATGCGGGATTTTCGCGGCATGATGTGGTGGATATAACAGCAGGAAAAAAATTTCAAGTTTAAATATTAAGAGCGTCCCCCAAGTGCATTAAGTTTAAATATTAAGAGCGTCCCCCAAGTGCAAGTGCAGTGCCCATAAAACGGGCGCCTGGTGTCATTTGATTTTCCAGGTGGCGGGCCGGGAAGAGGTCGATGGGCTCCTCTCAACTGAAATCGTTTTGCCCCTGAACGTCAAAGCCCCCCCGCCGCCGGTCTTGACGCTCCAGCTGTAATCGCGGCCCATGTCCAGATCGAGCGCCGCAAAAAGGGACTCGTCATCGACCCAGCCGCCGTCTGAAATTTTAAGCTTGGACCACGTCAGGGTCTCCCTGCTGTTCAGTTCGCTTTCGACCCATGCAAAGCTCTTTTCAACCGCCGTAGCGTCCAGAGCGGAAACCCGCGAAACGGCAAAGGTGCCGATGATGCTCAAGATGACCAGCACGGCAATGATCTCGATGAGCGTGAAGCCCTCGTCGTTCATTACCGGCTGCGTATGGAATTTTGATTTTTTCATCTCAGCTTCCTGGGCAAAGTATCTTTCCTTCATTTCGAAACCCTTGACTTGCCCTACAGATATGCAATGATGGTGCCAAAAAATTAAAACAAATTGAAGATGAACAAATTCATGGCGTTAAAGGTTTATTAGGGGCAAAAGAAGTCAGAATATGTAATTCCATTTCATAAGTTTTTATGAAAAAAAATTCCTACTATAATCCAGCATCCCCAACGGGCAGTATGAATGAAATCGCCACGAGGAAGACGACCATGGCTAACCCGATGCGGCAGCGTGCCATCAGTGGTGTGAGGCAGGGCGATGTGTTCAAATGCCGGCGCACTTTTTCGCTCGCGGAAACCCTCTCCTTCGGCGACCTCACCCGCGACTACAACCCGGTGCACTACGACGAGCGCTGGGTGGCCCTCAAGGGCTACCGGGGAGTGATATGCCATGGGCTCCTGGTCGGATCGATGATCTGCGAATTCGGCGGCCAGGTCGGCTGGCTAGCCACCGGCATGAACTTCAGGTTCAGAAAACCCGTTTACCCCGGGGATACGGTCGAGTGCACCGTCACGATCACTAAAGTCGAGGCGAGCGGGCGGGCCGAGGCGGAAGGCATTTTCACCAACCAGAGGGGTGAGCAGGTCGGCAGCGTCCAGCTGAAAGGATTTTTGCCGTTGGCCCCGGAAAGTGAGCTTTTGAGGAAGATGACCGCGGAGGGAGATCCCACCAACAAACTTTGACCGCTTCCTAAAAACCCCACTATCTGCGTTGCGGTTCATCCCCTGGCGGCCGCGGCGTGCGATCCGCGCGCCGCAGCCACCACGGAATTTGCGCGTCTTGATCTTGGTTTTTTTAGAGCGTCGTCCGTGTCAGGGACGTTTCACGGGCCTTTAAGAGCTTGCAGCGCCTCGGATCACGGTTGCCTGCAGGGCGGAAGGACGAATCGAAAGCGCCGCAGCCTGAACCGGTTGTGAGCACCTTCGCGCGGGCGGCAATCCCGCCTCGGCAGGACCCCCGGCCGTTAGACGGGGCTATCCGCTTCGGTTAACTTCGATGGCGGCACAAAGGGGCCGTTTGCGCGGATCACGATCCGCCGAACGCGCGGGCGGCCGCAAAAACGGCTACGCCCGCCAGGAAGGTCACGGTCACCGGGCCAACGAGCAGCCGGTAGGTTTTGCCCATGTCGGCCCGGTAGTACTCGAGCGTCATCACGTAGCAGGAGTGGACGGGGGAGAGCAGGTGCGCGCAGATCCCGGCCCCCAGCCCCAGCATCACGAAGGCGGCCGCCGACCCGTCCGAGGGCAGCAGAGGCAGCAGGACCGGAAAGCTCAGGCCGACGAAGGCCGTGGTGTAGCCGGTGATGAAGGCGATGAGCGCGGGGACCATGGCGACCAGCACGGCCGCGGGCATGCCCATGCGCGTCAGGTCGGCGACGATGCCCACCATGGCGTTGCTCGCGGTCAGCATCTCCTTGAACACCATGATGCCCCAGACCAGGAAGGCGAGCTCCAGCGAGAGGTGCCGGCGCGCCAGCAGCTGAAGCCGCGCCGCCGGGATGCGATAAAGAAAAACGATCCCGGCGGTGACCCCGAGCATGGCGTAGGCCAGGTGGATGCCGCCGCCGACCGTGAGGAGAATGACGATGAAAAACGGAGCCAGATTCCAGGCAAACGTCGCCAGATGCCTTCCGCAGGCAGCGGGCGTCAAGCGGATCCCGGAGGAGCGGGGCGGTCGAACGCCCCTGAAGCCGAGCACGACTCCGCCCGCAATCGCCGCCGCCGTGAGCGGAAGGTTGATGAGGACGAGATCGCCGACCGGGATGCCGACGATCCCGGCCGTGAGGAAGACGGCGGGGAAGGTCGGCAGCGTGTACTCCCACACGTGGCGGAACCAGTAGTTCAGAAACGTGCGCCGCTCGGGGCTGAGCCCCAGTTCGTCGGCAGCCTCGGAGACGAGCGGGGCGGAGAGCATGGCGCCGCCGACCACCGGCAAAAGCCCGATGACGGCCGGGATGACGGCCACCGTGACCCGCGCGTCCCGGAACACCATGCTCAGGGCGGAGATGGCGCGCTGCATGCTGCCCTGCTCTTTCGTGATGGCGCTGAAGAGCAAAACCAGCTGCAAGGCGAAGACGATTTTCAGGCTCTCGGCGTCCAAGAATCCGCTGCGCGCCGCGGATGCGATCTGCGCCGGGGAGAGGCCGAACATAAGGCCGATGGCGGCGGCGCTGGCGAAGAGGGCGATGCTCAAGCGGAACTTGAGCCGGACCAGCAGGATGAGGGCGGCGATGACGACGCCGAGTTTGGCCAGATCGCTCACGGAGAACCGCCGGGTCTCTCCCCCGCCGCGGCCTGCGCGGCGGCGCGGCGCACCCGGGCGGCCGCGCAAAAGAGGGCGTTGGCGGATGTGCAAGGCGCGGCGTGCGGCCGGGCAGCGGGTGTCGTTATCGCCTGCATGCAGCGGCAGGCCTCAACCCGGGTTGCGCATCAGGGAGCGCAGCCGACCGGCCACGGCGTCGATGAACCCTTCGGTGGTCTCGTGCGCCCTGGGGCGGGGGGTCATCAACGGCACGAGGTCCTTGGTGACGGTGCCCGCCTCGATGCAGCCGATGACGGCGGCTTCCAGCGTTTCGCCGAAGCGCACCACTTCGGGGGTGCCGTCCAGCTCGCCGCGTTTCTTGACGGCTCCCGTCCAGGCGAAGATCGAGGCCACCGAGTTGGTGCTGGTGGGGTTGCCCTTGAGGTGCTCGTAGTAGTGGCGCCGCACGGTGCCGTGGGCGGCCTCGAACTCGAACTGGCCCTCGGGGGAGACGAGCACCGAGGTCATCATCCCTAAGCTGCCGAAGCCGGAGGCCACCACGTCGGAGAAGACGTCCCCGTCGTAGTTGCAGAGCGCCCAGAGGAAGCCGCCCTCGTGTTTGACGGCCTGGGCCGCGGCGTCGTCGATCAGCATGTAGCGATACGAGATCCCGGCGTGCGAGAGCTCGGCGCCGTGCGCGCGGGTCTCCTCCTCGAACACCGACTTGAAGAAGGCGTGGTATTTCTTGCTGATGGTGTCCTTGGCCGAGAACCACAGGTCGACCTTCTCGCTCAACGCGCAGGTGATGCACGCGCGGGCGAAGGAGCGGATCGATTTCTCCAGGTTGTGAATGCCCATCACCACTCCGGGCCCCTTGAAGTCGTGCAGCAGCAGGCGGGTCTCGGCGCCCCCGGCCGGGGTGTAGACGATCTCCACCCGGCCCGGACGGTCCACGACGAGCTCGACCCCGCGGTAGATGTCCCCGTAGGCGTGCCGGCCGAGGATGATGGGCTTCTGCCAGCTGCGCACGGCCGGGGTGATGTTCTTGACCAGGATGGGCTTGCGGAAGACCGTGCCGTCCAGTATCGAGCGGATCTGGCCGTTGGGGGAGGGCCAGGCTTTCTTGAGCTGGTACTCCTCGACGCGTTCGGCATCCGGCGTGATGGTGGCGCATTTCACGCCCACCCCGTAACGGCCGATGGCGTGGGCGGACTCGGTGGTGATCGCATCGTCGGTCTCATCGCGCATCTTCACCCCGAGGTCGAAGTACTTCAGCTCCACGTCGAGAAAGGGCAGGATCAGCTTCGCCTTGATCATGGCCCAGATGATCCGCGTCATTTCGTCGCCGTCGAGCTCGACGATCGGGGTCGCAACCTTTATTTTCGCCATCGCGGGCCTCCTTCAGCAGCCGCTTTCGCTACGCCGCCGTGATGTGGTTCAACAATCCGCCGGCCAGGAGCACGGCGGTCTGCTTTTCGGAAAGCGCATAGGTGCATTCGATAACCGCGCCGGAGCGCCCGTTGCTCAGGACGACCGGCCGCCCGGCGGCGATCGCCCCGCGCCAGTTCTCGGCCGTCAGGCCGTCGCCCGGGTCGATCCGTTCGTAGTCGGCCGGGTCGCGGAAAACCAGCGGCACGATGCCGAAGTTGACCAGGTTGGCCGAGTGGATCCGCTCGAAGGACTTGGCCACCACCGCCTTCACGCCGAGGTACATCGGGCACATCGAGGCGTGCTCGCGACTGGACCCCTGGCCGTAGGACTCCCCGGCGACGATGAGGTTGTGAATGCCCTTGGATTTGTTTTCCAGGCAGCGGCCGGCAAACGAGGGGTCGACGTGCTCGAAGACGAACTGCGCGTAGCGCGGCACGTTGGAGCGGTACTTCAGCCGCGCGCCGGCCGGCGTGATGTGATCGGTGGTGACGTTGTCGCCGAGCTTGATCATCACACGGCCGGAAAGCCCTTGGGCCATTGGATCGCTGCGGGGGGGCTCCCCGATGTTGGGCCCGCGCAGGATCGGTTCCGCTCTGCGCGCCGGGTCGGGGAAGATGAACATGCTGTCGTCGACGCGGTAGGCCTCCGGCTCCTCAATCCTGGGGCAGGCGATCCCCAGCCGGTTCGGCGCCGTGAGCTTTCCGGTGACGGCGGCCGCGGCGGCCACCTCCGGGCTGCAGAGGTAGACCTGGGCATCCTGCGTGCCGGAGCGCCCCTCGAAGTTCCGGTTCGAGGTGCGCAGGGAGACCGCGCCGCTCCTGGGCGAGAAGTGCACCCCCACGCAGAACCCGCAGGCGCTCTCCAGGATGCGCGCCCCCGCGCCGATGAGCTCGTTCAGCGCCCCGTTGTGGACGAGCGTGCGCAGAATCTGCCGGGAACCGGGGGCGACCCCGAGGCTGATGCTGGGGGCGACGGTTCGCCCGCGCAGCACGGCGGCGGCCGTCATCATGTCCCGGTAGGAGGAGTTGGTGCAGGAGCCGATGCAGACCTGGTCCGCGCGCAGCCCCTCCACCTCGGAGAGCTTTCTGACGTTGCCGGGGCTGTGCGGGGCGGCGACCAGAGGCTCTATCGCGGCGAGGTCGACCTCGATGGTGCGCTCGTAGGCCGCGCCGGCATCCGCCGAGAGCGCCACCCAGTCCGCTTCCCGGCCCTGGGCCCTGAGGAAGCGCCGGGTGGTCTCATCGGAGGGGAAGATCGAGGTCGTGACCCCCATCTCGGCGCCCATGTTGGCGATCGTGGCGCGCTCGGGGACGCTCAGGGTTTTCACCCCGTCGCCGCCGTACTCGAGCACGACCCCGACGTTGCCCTTGGTGGTGAGCAGGGAGAGCATGTGCAGCACGACGTCCTTGGCCGAGACCCATTCGCGCAGCGCGCCCGAAAGCCGAACGAGAAAGACCCGCGGGCAGACGAGCGGGAAGGGCCCGCCCCCCATGGCCACGGCCACATCCAGGCCGCCGGCGCCCACGGCGAACTGGCCGACGCCGCCGCCGGTGGGCGTGTGGCTGTCCGCCCCGAGCAGAGTGGTGCCCGGCTTGCCGAAGCGCTCCAGGTGGACCTGGTGGCAGATTCCGTTACCGGCCCGGGAGAAGACCGCGCCGAAGCGGGCCGAGGCGCTCTGGAGGTAGAGGTGGTCGTCGTTGTTTTCGAAGCCGATCTGCACCGTGTTGTGGTCGATGTAGGTCACCGAGAGGTCCGTGCGGACGGTGTCGACGCCCAGGGCTTCGAACTGCAGAAACGCCATGGTCCCGGTGGCGTCGTGGGCCAGCGTCTGGTCGATATGCACCCCGATCTCCCGGCCGGGGACATAGGCCCCCTCCCGCAGATGGCCCTGGAGAACCTTCTCAACGATATTCCGTGCCATGGTCTCTTCTCTTTCTAAAGGGTTGGGCGCCGCCGGGGCTCACGCCGCCGACCGCAGCCGGCGGCTCGAGCGGTCCGCGCCGGCAGCTCTGCAGAAGCGGTCGTTTCATTCGAGCAGCCGCGTCAGGCCGCGGATATCCCCGAGCGCGTCCAGCGACTCGACGGCGCCGATGATCCGGTCGGCGCGATCGGCGGAAACGGCCCCCGCCGAAAGACTCCTGAACTTGGCGGCGACCTCCGCAAAGCTCAACGGGCGTTCGCCGGAGCCCTTGGGGAAATCGACCCGGCATTCGATCCGGCGCCCGTCTTTCAGCGCAATCTCCACCCGGTTGGCGTAGCGCTCTGGGTAGAGCCGATCGATGTCGGGGTCCACCTCGATTGCGACCCGGCGGGCCAGGTCGAGCACCGCCGGGTCCGCCAGGCGGCTTTCAGCGAACTGGGCCAGCAGCGCCGCGCCGTCGAGCAGGGTCACCGCCACGATGTACTGCAGGCTCATCTGGGCCTGCACGATCCCGGCCGGCCGGTAGTCGAACCCGCACTGCACCTCCACCCCGCGGGCGGTTTTCACGCGAACGGCCGCGACCTCCTGCGCTGAAAAGGCATGCCGGCGCCTCAGCTCCAGCACCGCATCGACCGCCGAGTGGGAGCTGGCGCAGCAGGCGTAGGGCTTGATGTTCACATCCGTGCCGAGAAACGTCGATTCCAGCCCGTCGGTGGCCCGTGCGAGATCGACCGCATCCGAGGTCGCCCGGCAGAACCCTCCGTCGGCGGCTTCCAAAATGCGGGTCGGCCCCCGGAATCCGTCCTTGGCCAGAAACGCGGCCATGACCCCGCTCTGGCTCGCCCGGCCCGGGTGGAAGCGCTTGCTCATGGCCCCGTCGGCCAGAAAGGCCCACAGGCCGGCGGACTGGGTTCCCGCCAGGCCCAAGGCGCTTGCCATGTCATCGGCCGAGAGCCCCAGCAGCCGGCCGGCGGCAGCGGCCGCACCGAAGGTGCCGGTGGTTCCGGTCAGGTGCCAGCCCTTGAGCCGCGAGGCGTTCGGCCCGGTGGCGAGGCTGACCCGAATCATGGTCTCATAGCCGGCGGCCACGGCGGCGAGCACCTCCGGCCCCGCGGCGCCGAGCGCCTCCCCGACGGCAACGGCGGCCGGAATCACCGGGGCCCCCGGGTGGATCTTGGCGTTGTGGTAGTCGTCGAAGTCGAAGCCGTGGATCATGACTCCCAGCCCCAGCGCGACGTTGGCGCACGGGCCCTGGAAATGCCGGCCCCAAAGGGTCGCTTCGGGAGTGCCGCCCTGGGCCGCCACCCAGCGGTTGACGATCTCGGCCCAGGGCAGAGAGGCCCCGTGCAGCCCGCAGCCGATGGCATCGAGGAGGGCGATCTTCAGCTTCCGGACGAGCGGCGCGGGCAGGTCGGCGAAGGTCAGCCGCGCGGCGAACCCGGCCAGTGTGCGGGTGATGTTCTCCATGGCCTCCGCTCACGCCCCCGCGAGCATTTTGGGCTTCTTGAAAATGGGGTAGACGATCGAGACGAGCGCCCCCGCGAGCAGCACGATGCTGATCGGGCTGGCGACCAGCCCGAGCGGGCTTCCGCCCGAGAGCAGCAGGGCCCGGCGCAGCGACAGCTCCGCCAGGTCCCCCAGGACCAGCGCCAGGATGCACGGGGCCACCGGCACCCCGCACTTGCGCATGAAGTAGCCGATGATCGAGAAGGCGAACATCAGGAACATGTCGTCCACGCTGTTGCTGATCCCGAAGGCGCCGATGACGCACAGGATCATGATGGCCGCCGAGAAGATCGAGTAGGGCAGGCGGTTCAACTCGAGGAAGAGCCGGATGGCGGTGCCCGCCAGCACCAGCAGCAGCAGGTTGGTGAGCAGCATGGCGACGAAGATCCCGTAAATGATGTCGGGCCGGGTGGCGAGCAGCAGCGGGCCGGGCTGCATCCCGTGGATCATGAAGGCGGCCACCAGCATGGCGGTGGTGTTGCTGCCGGGCAGCCCCAGGGAGAGCAGCACCGTCATCGAGCCGCCGGTGGAGGCGTTGTTGGCGGATTCGGCGGCCATCAGCCCCTCCACCGCGCCCTTGCCGAATTTTTCCGGCTCGTGCTTGGCCGTGCGCGCCGCCTCGCCGTAGGCCAGGAAGCTTGCGATGGTGGCCCCGGCCCCGGGCAGCGCGCCGACGATCGTGCCGATGATCGGGGAGCGGATCATGGTCAGCCAGTATTTCCGGAAGAGCGAAAACGGGGGCAGCTCCCGCATCAGGCCGCGGTACTCGACCCCGCCCTTGTACTCCTTGAAGGGCTCCTCGGCTTCGATCAGGATCTCGGAGACGGCCAGCAGCCCGACCATGGCCACCACGAAGTTGATCCCGCCGAGCAGGGTGACGGTCTCGAAGGTGAAGCGCTCCTCGCCCGTGATGCCGTCGGTGCCGACCGTTGCCAGGAAGAGCCCGAAGAAACAGGAGAGAAAGCCCTTGAGCATCGAGCCGCCCGAGAGGCCCGAGACGACGCTCAGCCCCAGCACGGTGAGCGCGAAATACTCGGCCGGCCCGAAGCGCAGGGCGAAATTGGCGATCAGCGGGGTGGCGACGATCATGACCACGACGCTGAAGAGCCCGCCGAAGATCGAGCAGAGCAGGTAGACCCACATGGCGTAGGCGGCCTTGCCCTGCTTGGCGAGGGAGTAGCCCTCGATCACCGTAGGCACCGATGAAGGCTCGCCCGGGATGCCGAAGAGGATCGAAGTGATGGAGCCGCCGGTGATCCCCCCCAGATAGGCGCCGATCAGCAGCACGAAGGCGGTCATCGGCGAGAGCGTGTAGGTGAAGGAGAGGATCAGGACCACTCCCATGGAGGTGCTGATGCCCGGCAAGGCCCCGGCCAAAAGCCCCCAGAGGGAGCCCAGGGCCATCGCGAGCAGGTTCTGCGGCATCAGCACCGTGGTGAACGCCTGCCAGTAAAGGTCGAACATGGCCAATCCTCCCTGGTTCTAATAGAACAGGCGGCTGAACTCGGCGAAGACCCCGACTCCCTTCGGAAAGGGGATCGTGATGAATTTCGCGAACACGCCGACGATGATGGCGGTCAACAGCACCGGCGCGATGAGCAGCACCGTTTTGCGCCTCTCGCCCAGGGCCAGGGCGAAGGCCGGGATGAAGACAAAGGTCGCCAGGATGAACCCGACCCAGGGGACTGCGATCATGTAGACCAGAAAGCAGGCGGCGCTCAGGGCCACGGTGAGGCGCTGACGCCTTTTTTCGGCGAGGGCCTCGGGCGTCGGCATCTCGGCGGCGGGGGCGGCCCGCCGGTATTTTTGAATGCTCCCGGCCAGCAGGACGACGCTCAGCACGGCCGATGCCCCGAGCGCAAGAAAGGGCCACAGGCCGCTGCCGATCTCGCCCGGCCGCCCCTGGCCCATCAGCCCGATGGCCTGGATCAGCATGAACCCGAAGAAGGCCGTTGAGGCCCCGAAGAAGACGATCTCCCCTTTTTTCATGGCGCACCTGCCTCTGTTGGGGGGGTGCAGGCTGCGCGCCTGCACCCCGAATCATCCAGGGCGGCTGAACGCCTCCCCAACCGCTATTTCACGTAGCCCAGCTCCGTGAGGACATCGGTGTAGAATTTGATTTCCGACCCCCAGTAGGCCCGGGTCTCCTCCGGCCCCAGGAAGCCCGGCCGCACATCCAGGTGGTTGTCCTGGATGTATTTGACGTACACCGGGTTCTCCAGGGACTTCTTGATCACGTCGAGCAGCAGTTTCTGCCGCTCCGGCGGGGTCCCTTTCTTCACGCCCCAGGCCCGCATCAGGCCGTGGTCGTAGTTGACCTTGAGCTCAACCGAACTGGGGACATCCGGCAGCGCGGGGTGCCGTTTGTCCATGATCACGCACAGGGCCTTGAGCTTGCCGGCGTTGATCAGGGGCAGGGTCTCGGCCAGCTCCTCGACGGCGCCGGTGATGTGGCCGCCCAGAATGGCCGCCTTGATCTCGGCCCCGGAGTCGAAGGGCACGAAGGTCACCTGCACGCCGGCCTCCTTGAAAAACGCCACGGTCTGGATCTCCGACCACCCGCCGGGGGAGGTGCCCGCGAACTTCAGCATCTTCGGGTTCTTCTTGCCGAAATCGATGAGTTCGGCGAGGGTCTTGAACTTCGAGTCGCCGGCCACGATCACCCCGGAGGTGTCCCACTGGATCCGGCACAGCGGGTCGAAGTCGTTGAGGATGTGGGCGCGGGTCTTGGGCTTGACCGCGTCGATGAGATGGGAGGTGGTCACGGCCAGGACGGTGTAGCCGTCGGCCGGCTGCTGGGCGACGTAGAGCATGCCCTTGGTGGCCCCGCCGCCGGGCATGTTGTTGACCACCACACCGTGCTTGAGCTGCGGCTTCATGCCCTCCACGACCGCCCGCGCGGCCGTGTCGCTGCCGCCGCCGGCGCCGAAGGGGACGAGGATTTCTATCGCCCGCTCGGGGAACTGGGCCGAGGCGGGGCTGGCCGCGGCCAGGACCGCGCCGAAAATGAGGACAACCATCCAGGAAAGCGTCTTGCCGTGTTTCATCTGCTGCCTCCTTTGCGTTGTGGGTGTTGGCTCAGTTCTCTTCGAAACAGCGCTTCGGCACCAGCACGAAGCCCTGCATCAGGCGGCGGGCCGTGCGGCCCAGGACGGCTTCACGGTAGATGGCGGCATCCCCGGAGGTCTCGATGACGGCGCCGATCTCGAGGGCGCCGCCCGGATGGCCGAAGCGCAACAGGGGCTTTCCGGCCGCCGCGGGGCCGAGCATTTCGTGGACCACCGTGCCCGCGAGCATGGCGGCGCCGACGGTGCAGATGCCGCCGGTGACGGCGTAGGAGCGGTGCAGGAAGCCCATGGACATGATGCGGGCGGTGAAGTCGATGCCCCCGGCATGCACGGGTTCGCCGTCGGCGGCCCGGTAGGACTGCGGCGGTGAGACGACGGCGATTTTGGGAACGGCCTGCTTGCGGCGCGCCTCTTCGGGCGAGGCCGCCAGCCCGATGGCGACCGAGGCGTGGCTGCGGATCGTCTCCAGGGTGGAGCGGACCTCCGGCGAGTCGAACTCGTCGATCTCGGCTCCCGAGAGGCCGAGCGCATCGGCCGGTACGAACACCACCGGGTTGGCGGCGTCCATGATGGAGAGCCTGATCTTGCCGAGCGACGGGATGGCAAGCGTGTCCTGGCGACTGCCGGTGGGCAGGAGCCTGCCGGTCATCGACCCGCCGGGGTCGGCGAAGCGCAGTGTGATCCGGGACCCGGTGCCGGGCACGCCGGCGATGGCGTAGTCGCCTGCTTCGTCGAAGCGGCCGTCCTTCACCGGGATCTCGGCGACGATCCGCTTGCCGGTGTTCTTCTGGAAGATCCGGACGCGGGTGACGGGCTCCTCGGCCCGGACCAGCCCTTCGTCCACCGCGAAGGGGCCGACGGCGGCCGACATGTTGCCGCAGTTGCCGTTGTACTCGACGATGGGCCGGTCGATGGAGACCTGGCCGAAGTGGTACTCCACGTCGTAGGCCGGGTCCTGCGAGGGTCGGATGATGGCGGTTTTGCTGCTTTGGGAGATGGCCCCGCCGATGCCGTTCATCTGCCGGCGGTAGGGGTCGGGGCTGCCGTAGGCGGCCAAGATGACCCTGTCCCTGACCGCGGGGGCCGCCGGCAGGTGGTCCCGCTGGAAGAACAGCCCCTTGCTGGTGCCGCCGCGCATCAAGACGGCGGGAATTGCCTCCTGCATGGCTCCCTCATCCTTGTCGTTGCCTGGCGTTGGAAAGCGGTGGACCCGGGTGAAGGGTCTATCCTCTGTGCGCGCCGGCGGGGCCAAGACCTCTGCCGCCGCACGGAATAACGCCCCCTGCCCGACCTGTGCGCAGACGGGATCCTGCCCGATTCGCCTTGCGAAGTAAACAGGGTCGTGCTGAATCGTACTTCTGCAGGAAAGATGCCAAATGCGCCCTTACTGGAGCCCGAGTTCCTTCATCCGCCGCCACAGCGTGGTGCGGCCGACCCCCAGCAGCCGCGCCGCCCGGGTGCGGTTGAAGCGCGCCTGCTGGAGCGCCGCGACGATTGCGCCGGGCGGCGGATCGGCAGGATCCGCCCTCTGCGAGGCCAGGGTGGCCTCCCTGCCTGCACGGGGAGCCTGCTGCGGATGTTCGTTGATATCGATCAGCTGCCGGTAAAGCCGCTCCAGGCTCTCTTCCCCGCATGCAAAGCTCTGGTTGAGCACCAGCTGTTCGGCGAAGTGCTTCAGCTGCCGGACATTGCCGGGCCAGGCATAGGCGGCGAGCCGCTGGACGTAGGGTTGCGGCAGCTCGCAGGGCGCGATGGCGTACTTGGCCGCATAGTGAGCCAAAAAATGCCGCAGCAGCAGCGGGATGTCCTGCGTCCGCTCCCGCAGCGGCGGGATCGAGATCCGCAGGACGTTCAGGCGGAAAAAGAGGTCCTTGCGGAAGCTTCCCTGCTGGACCGCCTGCCAGAGGTCCTTGCCCGCCGCTGCGATCACCCGGACATCGATCGGGATTTTGTGGTCCCCGCCGACGCGCATGACCTCCCTTTCCTGGAGCACGCGCAGCAGGCGCAGCTGGACGCTGAGGCTGGTGGAGTCGATTTCGTCCAGAAAGAGGCTGCCTTCGTGGGCGAGCTCGAACAGGCCGGGCTTGCCCCCCTTCTTGGCCCCGGTGAAGGCGCCTTCGTCGTGGCCGAAGAGTTCATTCTCGAGCAGGTGCTCGGCCAGGGCCGAGCAGTGAACGGAGACGAACGGCCTGCGTCTGCGGCGGCTGAGGTTGTGGATGCTCTGGGCGATGATCTCCTTGCCGGTCCCGGTCTCCCCGGCGATCAGGATGCAGGAGTCGGTCTTCGCGAACTCGCGGCTCAATTCGGCCACGTGCGTCATGATCGGGCTGGCGTGGATGAGGTTCTCCAGGCCGTATCGGGCGACGAACCCCTTGGCGAGCGTCCGGCGCACCCGGTTCTCGGATTTCATCACGTGGGCCGCCGCCCGGAAGGAGGAGACGACGCCCAGAAGCTCCCCATCGAGCAGCACCGGGGTGTGGTTGGAGATGAACATTTCATCCCGGATGCGCTCGATGCTGTCCAGCACGGGGGCCTTGGTGTGGCGCACGCGCGTGATGGCGGTAAGCGGAATCAGGCGTGAGACCGGCGCGCCGACAAGGCTGTCGGCCGCCGCCGCGAACATCCGGCAGGCCGCCCGGTTGATGGTGGTGACGCGGCCGCTCGGGTTGGTGGCGATGATGCCCTCGGAGGTGGCATCGATGATCGACTGATAGCGGCGTGCCGCGGCCAGCTGCTGCCGCTGGGACCATACGACGGAACGGGCGTTTTCGACCGTTTCGTTGAGCTCCTCCTCCGAGGTTATCATCTCCGAGAACCGGATGCCGACCTCGGCCGCGAAGCGCTGGGTGGTCGCCCCGCCGACCGCCACCTCATACCCGGCCTCGGCCGCCGCACGGATGACGCGCCCCAGGCTGGCGGAATCCGTGTAGATCTGCTGCGCGAAATCGATCTCCATGAACTCCTTGACAAAATCCGCGATCGGCCGCAGGTCGCGAAAGCTCGGCATGAAGATCCTGCGGCCCAGCTTCGAGGCCTCTCTGATGCTCCTGAGGGCGTTCAGCGAGGATTGGGGCAGCGAGAGGACCGGAATTGCGAGGTTTTCGCGCAGCAGATGGGCGGTGCCGCGCCGGCCGATGATCACCTCGACGCCCTCTGCGGCCATCTGCCGGCCGGCTGCGATCGCCGAATCCAAGGCCTGGTAGGAAGCCTTGAGGAGAATGTCGCGCTGCTCGGAGAGCTTTTTCAGGCTCGCGTTTATCGATGGGCTCGATACCATGATGCCGATGCAGATGGGTTTCATCGGATTCCCGCGCGTTCAGGAACTGTTTCAGCAAAACGGATCGTTTCAGTCGGAACAGTTTGTTCCATAGCCCAAGCCGTTGCGATGCACAAGCGGTTTCGTCCCGCGACCGGCTCACGGGCGCTTCCCGCTCAAAGGCTCAAGCCAGATGACATCGTAGGGCTGGAATCCGATTTCCAGGGCGCCCTGCCGCGCGCTCCACTCCCGCCCGGCGATCACGTCGCGCCAGCGCGCGGCTCGGACCGGCAGGCGCTCGAGCGGGATTGAGAGCGGCACCACCCGGTTGCTGACATTGGTCATAGCGAGGATGTGCGCGTTGTTCTCCGGCGCCGAGCGCCACACGCAGAACACCTCGGGGCGGAGCATCAGCACCCGGTGCGCCCCGTTCGGGTGGAAACTGCGCAGCCGGGTCCGGGCCGCCAGCATGGGGCCCAGCCGGCGGCTCAGAATGGCGAGCTTGGAGCCGGGCCGTTTCATTTCCGCGGCGATGCCGGCCGCATCGATGCGCCCGCGGTTCACATCGCGCTTGACCCCGGTTTCGCGGGCGAGCTCGGTGTCGTTGGCGCTTCCCAGCGCGCCGTGGATGTAAAGGCCGGGAACACCGGGGATTGCCAGCGCGAGGCTGCGGCAGGCCAGGTAGCGTTTGACCTGAAATTCGATATCCTCCTCGCCGGCGGCGCCGTTGATGGCGCTCCACCAGGTGGCGTTGATTTCGTAGGGCTCCGCCTGCCCGCCCGCGGTCATCTTGAACGACACGAGGGCGCCGCGCGTCTGCGCGGTCCGGACCAGGGCATCGATCTCCTCGGCGGGAAGAATCCCCTTCACCCCCATCAGGCCGATGCCGTCGTGGGTGTCGAGGATGTTGAAAAAGGTGGCGGCCGGCGAAGGGGCCCGGATGCCCGCCGCCCAGTGCGCGAGGGCGGTGGCGTCCTCGCGGTAGAAGGTGTGCAGGGCGAGCGGGGGCAGGGCGAAATTGTACACCATGTGGGCTTCGTCCGTGCCGTCGCCGAAGTAGGAGACGTTGTCGGCATGCGGCACGTTGGTCTCGGTGATCAGGGCGACCCCGGAGGCGGCCGTGTCCATCACGTCGCGGATCAGCTTGACGATGGCGTGGGTCTCCGGCAGGTGGACGCACTCGGTGCCCGGCTCGGCCCAGATATAGGTGACGGCGTCCAGCCGCAGGATGTCCGCTCCGTGGCGGACGTAGAACAGCAGCCCGTCGATGATCCGCAGGAGCACCTCCGGGCTTCTGAAGTTGAAATCGACCTGGTCGGCCGAAAACGTGCTCCAGACCCAGCGGGGGCCGTTGAGGGTGTCGAAGCGCGTCAGGATGTCGGAGGTCCGCGGCCGGAAAATCTTGCTGCGCTGGTCGGCCGTGAGCTCAGCGGGAGAGGCGTAGGCAATGAAGAAATTCCGGTAGAGGGGGTTGCCGTTCACGTACTCCCGGAACATTTCGCTGCGGGAGGAGCAGTGGTTGAGCACGGCGTCGAACATGAGATCGTAGCGGCGCTTCTGGTCGCGGATGTCGTCCCATGTGCCCAGCTTCGGGTCCACCCGGTTGAAATCCACGACCGCAAAGCCCCGGTCCGACGAATAGGGAAAGAAGGGCAGCAGGTGGATGGTGTTGACGGCGCCGCGGTTGTAGGTGTTGACGAACGCATGCAGGGTGGCGAGCGGGCTCTGCCCATCGCCGTGCACGATGTCCCCGTAGGTGATCAGCACCAAGTCCCTTTCGGAGAAGCGCTCGGCGGGTTCGTAGCGGCGCTCTTTGGCGATCATCTCCGGTGGCTTGTGGGCGCAGTGGACCTGGATGATGCGCTCGAGCTCCGGCAGCCAGGCGTCGGCCTGCGCGGCGCCGTAAAGAAATTCGAGCCGCGCGCGCATCCGCCTCCGCCGCTCGCCGGGAATCCGGAACAGGGGCCGCGTGTAGTCCGGCTCCGGCCGGTAGAAGGTGCGCGTGCGCAGCGTTGCGGGGCGAAGGTCCATTTTCCTCCTGGCGGCGGCCTGCGCCTAGCGGCGCCGCAGGCCGGGTTTCATCCGTTTAAGGACGCGGCTCTCCGGGCCGCGGTCCAGGTCGTCCAGGGCGAAGTCGAGCGCCGCTTCGAGCAGGGCGGATTTGTTGTCCACGGCCGCGCCGGCGAGCTTCAGCTGGTAGAATTTCTTGTTGAAGCGCTCGAGGAGCTCATCCGGGAGGTAGAAGCCGGCCTTGCGTTTGAGGTCGGCGGTCATGCCGGCGCGCTTCGCGGCGGAGGACGGGGCGCCGCGGGGGCCGCAGGCGGCAGCGACCGGGTCCGGGCCGACATCCTCGAAAAGATCAGGCGGTTTCACGCGCTGCTTGTTCATCGGTTTCCACCCTCCTCACCAGCGTTTCGTAGTCGCGGGCGGCCACGCAGCCGGGGTCGTGCTCGAAGATGGTCCGCCCGAACGCCGGCGCCTCGCACAGGCGCACCGTCTGGTGCACCGGCGCGCACAGCTGCCGGGAGAAATAGCGCCCCAGCTGCTCCAGCATCTGCTGGCCGTGGCGGGTGCGCCGGTCGAAGAGGGTCGGCAGGATGTATTTGAGGCGCAGCTCGGGGTTCAGCTTCTGGGCGCTCTGCAGGTAGCGGAAGAAGGTCTTGAGCCCCTCCAACGCCGGCCCCTGCAGGGCAACGGGGCAGAGCACTTCGGTGGCCGCCATCAGAATGTTCACGCTCAGCACGTCCCAGCCGGGTGCGCAGTCGAAGATCAGATAGTCGATGCTGCCCTCGCGCGGGACCAGTTTGTGCCGCAGGATGCTCTCGCGCACCTCGCGCGGCTGCTCCCCGAGCCAGGTCTTCAGCTCCGCCAGGCGAATGCCGCCGGAGAGGACCCAGAGGTTCTCGCGGGCGCGGAACACGGCGCTGTTGCGGGTCACCGGGCAGCCGTCGTGGGTGCGCTCGGTGACGAACTCCGCCAGGCCGTAGGGCGGGTTCACGCCCAAAAATTTGGCGACCTGGTCCTGGGTGTCGCAATCCACGAGCAGCACCCGTCGGCCGCGGGCAGCGAGCCCGTCGGCGAGGCTGACGGCGGTGGTGGTCTTGCCGACCCCGCCCTTGGCCATGGCAACGGCGATGGTGCGCATGCCGGTGTGAGGCTCCTGTTATCTTATTCTTCTATATAAGAAATATCGAATTCTTGAAAATAATGCAACTGTTTTTTTCCCCACCGTTCTTCACGGCGCGGCGGCGGAGGAGGTCTATCCGAGCCCTCAGCCCTTCTTCAACTCAACGAGGGTGGCCCCCCAGCCGCCGGCGTCGGCCGGGGCGTCCTTAAACGAGCGCACCTTCGGGTTGCGGCGCAGCAGCCCCTGAATCCGCATCTTTTGCGTCCCCGTGCCCTTGCCGTGGATGATGCGTACCGAGAAAAACCCGAGGCGCAGGCACTCTTCGATGTAATCCTCGATCAGGTTGGGGATGTCCCGGGGATGGAAGGTGTGCAGGTCCAAAACATCCGTGATAGAGATGCGGATCGGCTCCATAACTCTTGCTCCCGACAGCGGCCGCCTGGGGGCCGTTTGTCTTTTGCAGCCGGATAGAATATTTTTTTAACGACCGGCGCCTTGAATTTTTTGGCCGCGTGCGGCCTCGACACCAGAGCCACCCCTCCCGGGCCCAGGAGCACGTATGGATCTGATTGCGCAGAATCTGCCTCGGGTTGCCCTCTGGGCGGCCGCCTACCTGCTCGGGTCGATTCCCTCGGGACTGGTTTTAGCACGGGCGTTCGGCAACGTCGACATCCGGCGCCGCGGCAGCGGGAACATCGGCGCCACCAACGTGGCGCGGGTGGCCGGGGCAGGCTTGGGGCTGGCGACCCTGACGGCCGACGTCTTAAAGGGAGCCCTGCCCGTCTGCCTCGCGCAGCGGTTGGATCCGGCCGAGGCGTCGTGGGTCGCCGCCGCGCTGCTGGCCTTCCTCGGCCACCTCTTTCCCGTTTTCACCGGCTTCCGCGGCGGCGGCAAGGGAGTGGCAACGGCCCTGGGAGGCTTCCTGGTGTTGGCGCCGGCGGCCGTGGGCGCCGGCGCGGCGGCGTTTGCGGCGGTCTTTGCCGCCGGCCGCCGGGTTTCGGCGGCCTCCCTCGCCGCGGCGCTCCTTCTGCCGGCCGCGGCGGCGTTGATGGGCCAGCCGCCGGTGGTGTGGGCCGGTGCGGCGGGTGCATCCGTCTTGATCTTCTGGCGCCACGCAGAAAACATCCGGCGCCTGCTGGCCGGTACCGAACCCGTGTTCCGCTTCGGCCGCCCCCGCGGCTGAACCGGACCCCCCGGGCTATCGGAGCCACGCCCAGGCGAGGGCCAGTATTCCTCCCAGCAGCAGGTGGCTTTCGACCCAGACCTCCAGCCGCAGACCCGGCAGAATCGCCCCCCTCTCGTAGGCGAGGACGATGGCGAGCATGCACGCCGGGCAGGCCGCAAGCAAGACCCCCAGACCCGGCACGATCCCGAGTGCGGCCGCAAGCGGCAGCCCGGCGATGAGGGCGACCAGCAGCCCCTTCAGCAGCTGCAGTGATTTTTTTTCGCCCAGCAGGATCGCGATCGTCTCCTTGCCCACCAGCCGGTCGCCCTGCATGTCGAGAATGTCGAAGAAGGCGGTGCGCACGAAGACCAGGCCGGCGGTCCACAGAAAGACCACGGCATGGGTCCACCCGTAATCGGCGGAGGGCTGCGACAGCGGCGGCAGCGCCGCCGTGGCCACCGCCCAGGCCAGGGCGATGAGAACGGTCTTGGAGCCCGGAATGTCGCGGATCCTCCGGAACATGAACCCGGCCAAGGACTTGGGGATCAGGTAGAGGTTGTAGGAGAGCCCCATCAGGCTCATGACCAGCAGCACCATAAACGGCAGCAGCCCCTGGCTGAAGGCGATCAAAAGCCCGGCGGCGCCGCACACCAGCGCCGCGGCGGTCAGCGGGAGTCTGCGTCGCTCGTAGAACCTCGCGCGGTCGGGGTCGTTGTAGCGGTCGGCCCGGCTGCCGGTGAGGTGATTGAGAATGTGCATGGACTGCACGTACAGGAAGGACATGAGCACAAACGGCAGGCGGGGGCCGACCGCCTGGAGCTGCGCGGCCGCGTAGCACAAGCCGCCCGCCGCCACCGCCACGACCAGGTTGGTGAGCAAGGCCGTGTGCATGATCGCGTGCACGGCCTTGTGAAGGGGCGAGCGGTGGCGGAACACCATGGCTTCGAGGCCGACGATCACCTTGCGGATCACCCAGTTGGGGGTGGAGGCGCCCGCCGATATGCCGATGGAGCGGGCGGCGAGGATCGGGCCGAGGTCGATGCCCTCCAGATCCGCCGCGCTCTCCAGGAGGTATGCCGGCTTGCCGCTCTGCCGGGCGATTTCATAGAGCCGGCGGGTGTTCCCGCTTTCGCGCCCCCCGACCACGATGACGGCATCCACCGCGGCCGCCAGCTGCTGGACCTCCTGCTGGCGCTTTTCGGTGGAGTCGCAGATGGTCTCGAACACCGTGTAGTGGGGGTGGCGGCGGCCGGCCCAGTCTCTGACCTTTTCGTAAAAGGCGGTGTTCTGGGTGGTTTGCGCGACCAGAATGGCCCGATCGAATGCCGGCAGGGCGTCGAGCTCCTCGATGCTGGCGACCACATGGCCGCGGCTGCCGGCATAGCCGAGCAGCCCGATGACTTCCGGGTGGTCCTTTTCGCCGACGATGATGACCGCGGATCCGAGCCGGGCGTGCTTGCGGATGATGGACTGCACGCGGATGACCCGCGGGCAGGTGGCGTCGATGACGTGAAAGCCGGCCCGTTTCAGCCGTTTCTTGGTTTCCGGCGGGACCCCATGGGCGCGGATCAGGACCGTGCCGGCCGCGCACTCCGGGATCGTCTCCAGCGCCCGGATTCCCTTGGAGGCGAGCAGCTCCAGCACTTGCGGGTTGTGGATGAGCGGCCCGTAGGTGCAGATCGGCTCGGTCTGCTTGGCCGGTGCATCGAGCACCATCTCCACGGCGCGGCGCACCCCCATGCAGAAGCCGGACATCTTGGCGATGACGATGCGCATCGGCGCCGCTACCTCTTGCGGCCCGGCGCGGAATCAGCCGGCCGGCTCAAGCAGCACCTTGTTTTGCCCCAGAGAGACCGCGCGGATCCGGGCTCGGACGAATTTTTGCTCGCCGAAAATGGAGACCAGGCGCAGTCCCGCGCCGTCCGGTTCGATCGTGTCGACATTTTCCATCAGCAGCCGCTGCTCCCGGCCGTCGATCAGATAGGCGCTGGCTTCGCACATGGGGCCTCCGGTTCAACCGCGGCCTTCGATCATCGGCCGCAAATGGGTTTCGATCAGCTCATCCACGAGTTTGGGCAGCGGCAGCAGGGAGGAGCCGGCCACGGTGACATTCTCCTGGGAGAGCGGCAGCAGCAGCTTGGGGGCCGGGCTGGATGCGACCGTTTCCGCGATCCCCGGGCTGACCTCGCCCATCATGGCGTTCGCCAGCACGATGCCGATGGGCCCGATCACGACGTCCACCGTCGGCACGGTCCGGCGGATGGCGTTTTCGCCGGTGGCGCCGCAATTGGCGCGGGCCTTGAGCATTTGGGCCGTGGCGATCGCGTTCGTCCCCAGGGCGATGATTTCGACCGATTCGCCGAACGCCTGCTTCAGCTTGCGGATGATGCTGCTGCCGATGCTCCCGCCCTGGCCGTCGATGATGCATATTTTTTTCATGCCACGCCCGCGTCAGAGCTTGGAGGCCTTGTTCAGATCGTGGCGCACCCGCTTGGAGAGCCGGCGGCCGGTCCCTTTCTTGCGTGTGTCGACCCGCCGGGGCGGGGACTCTTCTTTGAACGTGTCGGCCCCCTGAAGCGCGGCTGCCTGCGCCAGGCGATGTTCGAACTCGCGGGAGTCGATGGCGGCGGCGCCGCAGGCGTGCGCGGCGCGGGCGACGGCGGCGTCCGAGCTGACCACCAGCGCCTTTTCGCGCTCCTGCCGTGCCAGCCGCGCAATGACGGCGTCGGCGGTTTCCCCCCGGCGGGAAAACAGGATGTGGATCCCGCTCTGCACGTCGCGGGCGCTCGCGAGGCCGGGGGCGTCCACGCCGTCGAACACCACCGTGATGCGGTGGGGCTTGAGCTTGCGGTAGGCCGCCAAGCCGGCGACGAGGGCCGCGCGGCCGAGGGCGATGTCGCGGCGGTCCAGCCGGCTGAGCTCGGGCGATTGGCGAATCAGATTGTAGCCGTCAACGATGATGTGGATCGCCATGATGCCGTTGGGCGCTGGAGAGCCGTGCCTGCGCTGCGGATGAACCCCAACGCGGTGTCCGGGTCAGCGGCTCGACTGACGCAGCCGCGCGAGCAGTTGGTCCAGATCCTCCAGGGAGTAAAACTCGATTTCGATCCGCCCGGTCCGCCGCCCCGATTTGCGGATGACGACCTTGGTGCCCAGGTGGCGGGAGAGCTCCTCGGAAAGACCGGCCAGCTGGGTGGCCTCCGGGGTCTGCGGCGCCGCCCGGCTTTTTTTCTTCTCCGATTTCAGGCGCCGCACCAGCGCTTCGGCCTCCCGCACGGATAGCTCCCGGGCGATGACCGCGCGCCAGGCGGCCAGCTGCTGGGCGGCGTTTTCCGCGCCCAGCAGCGCGCGCGCGTGTCCCATGCTGATGCGGCACGCGAGAATGCTCGCCTTGATCTCCTCGGGCAGCTGCCGCAGGCGCAGAAAGTTGGCCACGGCCGAGCGGCTCTTGCCCACGCGGGCGGCGGCCTGGTCCTGGGTGAGCTGGAATTGGTGGATCAAGCGGTGATAGGCCTCGGCCTCTTCGACCGGATTGAGGTTCTCGCGCTGGATGTTCTCCACCAGCGAGAGCTCGAGCAGTTGGTCGTCGCTGACGGTCTTGACCACCACGGGCACGCGGGCCAGCCCGGCCCGACGGGCCGCCCGCAGGCGTCGCTCCCCTGCGATCAGCTCGAAGCCGGCCTCCGATCGGCGCACGATCAGCGGCTGCAGGACCCCCTGCCCGCGGATCGAAACGGCGAGCTCCTCGAGTTCTTCCTCGGCGAACTGGCGGCGGGGCTGGAAACGGTTCGGGTGGATGAGGCCGATGTCGCATAGGAAGAAATCCTCGCCGCCGGCAGCGGACTCGGCCTCGGGGATCAAGGCTCCCAGCCCGCGGCCCAGGGCGAGCTTCTTGCGCTTGGCGATCAAATCCGGAGGGGGGGGGTGTTTGTCCATGTCCTATGCGGATGCAGCGCTGGTTTCGAAAGTGGGGGTCATGATCTCCCGGGCCAGCTCGATGTAGCTCAGAGCGCCCTGGGAGGTCGCATCGTAGAGAATGATGGGTTTGCCGAAGCTGGGCGCTTCGCCCAGCCGGATATTGCGGGGAATCGTGGTTTTGAACACCAGGTCCTTGAAGTGCTTTTCCGCCTCCGCGGCCACCTGGTGGGCCAGGTTGGTGCGCCGGTCGAACATGGTGAGCAGGATCCCGGTGATCTCCAGGCCGGGGTTGAGAGCGCGTTTGACGCGTTTGACGGTCTGCAGCAGCTGGCCGAGCCCCTCGAGCGCATAGAACTCGCACTGCAGGGGAATGATGAGGGAGTCGGCCGCCGTGAGGGCATTCAGGGTGAGCAGGCTGAGCGAGGGCGGGCAGTCGAGAATGATGTAGTCGAACTGCGGCCGCAGCGGGGCGATCAGCTCCCGCAGGCATTTCTCCCGCTCCGGCGCGGCCATCATCTCCACTTCGAAACCGATGAGCTCCACGTTGGCCGGAATGACTTTCAGGCAGGGCAGAAGGCTGTCGCGCACCAGGCCCTGCCCGGCGGCCTCGCCGAGCAGCCCTTGGTAGAGCGTTTGGCTGAGAGCGTTCTTGTCGAGCCCCATGCCGGAGGTGGCGTTGGCCTGGGGGTCGCAGTCCACCAGCAGGGTGCGTTTTTCGAACACAGCCAGCGAGGCGGAAAGGTTGATCGCCGTCGTGGTCTTGCCGACCCCGCCCTTCTGGTTGGCGATGCAGATGACTCTGACCATGCGGCAGCGTCTACCACAAAAAAACTCGTTTGAAAAGCGCGTGACATTGTGCCATACTGGCACTACCTTGATAACTATAGCCCGGCGGACGATCGCCGCATCCGCCTGCCGAAGCGTCCGCCCCGCCGCCATCTTCCTGTTGACTCCTCCAGGGCTCTCTTTCGGAAACGGTGCATGCGGCGGCAAGGCCGGCATGGAATTGGAATCATGCAGCGCCCGTTTTGGCATTCGCTGATCTGTTGGATCCTGGTGGCGGTTGCCCTCACCAGCCTCGCCGTTCCACGCCCGGGGCATGCCATCACCCTGGGGGAGGAGGAGGAGCTCTCGCGCCAGATCATGCGGATCATTTTCAAGCGGTTTGAAATCCTCCCGGACCCCTACGTCGCCGCCTATGTCTCCCGCATCGGCCAGCGGATCCTCGCCGCGTTGCCGGAGCAGCCGTTCCGGTATCACTTCTATGTGATCAAGGACGACTCCTACAACGCCTTCGCCACCCCCGCCGGCCACATCTTCGTGCACACGGGGCTGCTGCAGGCCATGGACCGGGAGGAGGAGCTCGCGGGGATCCTGGCGCACGAAATCGCCCACGTCTATTGCCGGCACATTTCCCAAAAAATCGAGCTATCCAAAAAAGTCGGCTGGGCGCAGCTCGCCGGGATGGCCGCCGGCGTGCTGCTCGGCGCCGCCGGCGGGGCCGCGGCGCTGGGAGGGGCCTTGGCCATGGGCTCTCAGGCGGCCGGGGCGACGGCGCAGCTGGCGTTCAGCCGCGAAAATGAAATGCAGGCCGACCAGGTTGGGCTCAAGCTGCTCACCGATGCCGGCTACCGCTCGGACGGCCTGGTGGCGATCCTGAGAAAAATCCGCGGCAAGCAGGCCTGGGGCAAGGAGCAGATCCCGGTCTACATGATGACCCACCCCGCCATCGAGGACCGCATCGTCTACACCGAGAACTGGGTGGACGACCACACGACCGAGCTGAAGAATCTGCCGGCCGCCGACCCGGCGGCCTTCGAGCGGATCCAGACCCGCATGATCGGGGAGATGGACAACGTGGGGCCTGAATTGGAGAAGCTGGCCGCCGCCGTTCAGCGCGACCCGGCCGACGTCTTGTCCCGCCACCGCTACGGGCTTGCCCTGGCGCGGGTCAATCGCTGGGACGAGGCGGTGGCCGAACTCCAGCAGGCCCTTGCGCGCCGAGCCTTCGACGGCTACCTGCTGCGGGACCTGGGCAAGGTGCTGCTGCTCTCCGGAAGCCTGCCCCAGGCGCAGAAGGCGCTGGAGGGCGCCCGCCTGGCGCTGCCCGACGACCCCGACTGCCTCTTTTTCCTGGGCCGCGCCCAGCAGGAGCTCGGTCGCGCGGACGAGGCGGTGGTGCTCTATCAGGCCGTCATTCAACGCATGCCGGAATACCGCAACGCCTATTTTTTTCTGGGCCAGGTGCTGGGGAGGCAAGGGGCGATCGCAGAGGCGCACTACAACCTGGGACTCTATCATCTGCGCGGCTTCGACTACAAAACCGCCGCCGTTCAGTTCCGGCAGGCCCTGCGCAACAACCCCGATCCCGACCGGCGCGAGCGGGTCGAGCAGCTGCTGCAAAAGACCGAAGCGGAGATCAAGGCCGAGAAGAAAGCGCTCGAGGGATGAGTCGGCCCTCGGCCGCACTCTCATGGACGGTCGAAGCGGGCGAAGTGCATGGAGAAGGTGCCCCGGCCCTGGGTGGCCGAGCGCAGCGCGGTCGAGTAGCCGAACATGCGCGACAGCGGCACTTCCACGGTGACGACCTGGACCCCCAGCCGGTGGTCGATGGACTCGATCTTGCCGCTGCGGGAGTTCAGGTCGCCGATCACCTCGCCTAAAAACGCCTCCGGCACCAGCACCTCCGCTTTCATGATCGGCTCGAGCAGAAACGGATTGCCGCGGGAGAGGGCCTCCTTGCAGGCCATGGAGGCGGCCACGGTGAAGGCCAGCTCCGTGCTCAGTCCATCCCGTGCGCCGGCCCCCGCAAGGGTGAGTGCGACATCGACGGCCGGGTAGCCGGAGAGCGGGCCGCTTTCGAGCGACTCCATGGCCCCTTTGCGGGCGGCCTCCATCAGCAGCGGCGGCAGGCTGCTCTCGGGGATGGCCACCGTAAAGGTCGAACCCTCGCCGCGGGCCCGCGGCGAGGCCGCCAGGGTGACCTCGGCGAACTGGCGCTGCCCCGCGATCTCCCGGTCGAAGACCACCGTGGCCTCGGCCCGGGCGCCGACCGCCTCGCGATACATCACCTGCGGTTTGCCGACGTTGACCGCCGTGTTGAACTCCCGCTGCATCCGGCTGATGATGATTTCAAGGTGCAGCTCGCCCATGCCCGAGAGAATCGTCTGGCCCGTGTCCTCGTCCTGGCGCACTCTCAGGGTGGGGTCCTCCGCGGCAAACTTCTCCAGCACCTCGCTCATCCGCTCCTGGTCGCTGTGGGTTTTGGGCTCGACCGCGATGGAGATCACCGGTTCATAGACCTCGATGGCTTCCAGCAGCACCGGCGCCTCCGGCGTGCAGAGCGTGTCGCCGGTGGATGAGTCCTTGAGGCCGACCACGCCGACGATGGTGCCGGCACCGGCCTCCTCGATGCGCTCGCGCTTGTTGGCGTGCATCAGCAGCAGCCGCGCGGGCTTTTCCCGGCGCTTCAGAGTGGGGTTGTAGACCTCGCCGCCGGCTTTCAGCCGGCCGCTGTAGATTCGGACGAAGCACAGCTTGCGGCTTTCGATCATGGAGACTTTGAAGATCAGCGCGGCCAGCGGGCTGGCGTCGCGCGGCGGACATTCGATCGGCTCGCCGGTATCGGGGTGGACCCCCCTGGCCGGGGGGATGTCGGCCGGGCCCGGCAGAAACTGGGCCACGGCGTCGAGCAGGGGCTGGATCCCCTTGTTTCGGAGCGCCGTGCCGCAGAGCACCGGCACGAGATGCAGCCCGATCGTGGCGCGGCGGATGGCGGCCGTGAGCCGGGCGGCGTCGATCGGCTGCTCGGCGACGAACGCCTCCATCAGTTCGTCGTCCTGCTCGGCCACGGTCTCGACCAGTTTCTCGCGGTAGGCGGCGGCCTGATCGGCCATCTCCGGCGGGATGTCGCCGGTGGTGAACACCGTGCCGAGCGACGCTTCGTCCCAGCGGATCGACTGCATGCGGATCAGGTCGATGACGCCCCGGAACTCATCGCCCATGCCCAGCGGGATCTGCAGCAGCAGGGGGACGGCGTTGAGTTTGCTCTTCATCATGGCCACGGTGCCGAAGAAGTCGGCCCCGATCCGGTCCATCTTGTTCAGAAAAGCGATCTTGGGGACACGGTATTTGTCCGCCTGGCGCCAGACGGTCTCCGACTGGGGTTCGACCCCCTCCACCGCGCTGAAGACCCCCACGGCGCCGTCCAAAACCCGCAGGGAGCGCTCGACCTCGATGGTGAAGTCGACGTGGCCGGGCGTGTCGATCAGGTGGATTTCGATCTCTTTCCAGGGGCAGGTGGTCACGGCCGATGTGATGGTGATGCCGCGCTGCTGCTCATCCGGCATCCAGTCCATGACGGCCTCGCCGTCGTGGACCTCCCCCAGCTTGTGGGAGCGGCCCGTGTAGAACAGGATGCGCTCGGTCACGGTGGTCTTGCCGGCGTCGATGTGGGCGATGATCCCGATGTTGCGGATGGCCGTGATCTTGGTCTTTTTCATGGGAGAGGCGGCCGGATCGAATCGGCTCTCCGGCGGGAGCGGTCGCCCGGGGGGGCGGTTCAAAAAGAAGGCCAGCTGCGGGGGCTGGCCTTCGGGTCTGCGGAGTGGTGGAGCTGAGGGGGGTCGAACCCCTGGCCTCATGACTGCCAGTCATGCGCTCTCCCAACTGAGCTACAGCCCCACAACGTAACCATGACCCTCTATCAAGCCGGGGCGAGGGTGTCAATACTCTTTTCCGATCGCGGCGCCCCCCACCATCCGCCGCCGCGGCGCGGGCTGAGGTTGACAAACAGGCAAGGCAAAAATAGAATTATCGATTACATCGACATCGACATCGTCTGCTGCCGCCTCCGCTTTCAGCCGCAGCCGGGTGCCTCATGAACCCTTACAACAGGCCATCGCGACCGCCCCGCCGCCCACAGGGGGCTGCCGGTGCGTACACGGATTTCGATGCCACCGAGCTCTTCTGCCCGCAGTGCCGGCGGGCCGTGCCGGTGCGCAAACGCCTCCTGCTGGTGCTGCCGGAGGGCGACAAGTACGAATACCTCTGCGCACGCTGCTTCAGCACGGTGGGGACCAAGATCAGCCGCGACCAGAAACCGCTGAAGCTGATCGTCTGACGAACGGAGACTTCTGACATGCTTTACCTGATGCGAAAACACGCCGGGTCCTGGATGGTCAAGATCCTGCTCGGCGCCATCGTGGTCGTGTTCGTTTTCTGGGGGGTCGGCAGCTACACCCAGCAGCAGGCCGGGATCCTCGCCACCGTGAACGGGGACATCATCTCCCGCGAGGAGCATCGCGCTGAAACCAACCGCCTGCTCGAACAGGTGCGCCAGAACTTCGGGGCCGGTTTGAACGACGAGCTGCTCAAGGCCCTGCAGGTGGAGCGCCAGGCGCTCGATCAGCTGATCGACCGCGTCCTGCTGCGGCAGGCCGCGGCCCGTCTGCGCCTGCAGGTGAGCGATGAGGAGTTGTCCCGATCCGTGCGGGGCATCGCCGCGTTCCAGTCGGCAGGGGCCTTCGATGCGAAGCGCTACCAGCAGATGCTCAGCCTCAACCGGCTGACTCCGGAATCATTTGAGGCGATGCAGCGCGAGGCCTTGCTCACCAGCAAGATCCAGGGCTTCATCACCGGCAGCGTCAAGGTCTCCGAGCACGAAATTGAGGACTGGTATGCCTGGAACAACACCCAGGTGCGCATCGACCAGGTCAAGTTCTCGGCCCAGGCGTATGCACAGGTCAGCGCCACCGCCGAGGAGACGGCGCAGTATTTCGAGCGCCACGCGGAGAACTATCGAACCCCACCCGAGGTGAAGGTGCGCTACGTGCGCTTTCCGGTGGCCGCGGCGCTCGCGCGGGCGGCGCCGGCCGATGCCGAGGTGCGGGAGGAATATGAGGCGAACCCCGATCGTTTCGCGGTTCCCAGGACCGTCGAGGCGCGCCACATCCTGATCCGGACGGCGGCGGACGCACCGCCGGAGGCCGATGCGGCCGCCCGGGAAAAGACCGCCGGCATCCTGGCCCAGATCCGGGCGGGCCAGGATTTCGCTGCCCTGGCCAAGCAACATTCGCAGGACGAGGGCAGCCGGGACGAGGGCGGTTTTTTAGGGGCGTTCCAAAAACAGCACGTTGTGGCGCCCTTTGCCGATGCGGCCTTCGCGCTGCAGCCGGGGGAGACCAGCGAACCGGTCCGGACCCAGTTCGGCTGGCACCTCATCAAGGTGGAAAAGGTCAACGAGGGCCGAACACGCAGCTTCGAGGAGGCCAAGCCCGAGATCTCCGCCCGGATGGCCTCCGAGCGCGCCCGCCACCTGGCCTACGACGAGGCCGAAGCGCTGTATGATGCGGCGTTGGCGGGCGGGGACTTCGCTGCCGCTGCGGCCGCCCGCGGGGTGGAGCTGCGCACCACGGAATTTTTCACCCGCCAGGGACCGGTCCCCGGAATCGACCCGGGTTCGGCCTTCGCGCAGGCGGCCTTTCAGCTGTCGGCCGGCGAGATCGGCGATGTGGTCGATCTCGGCGACGATTACGCCGTGCTGCAGCTGATCGAACAGCGCCCGGCGCGCGTGCCGGAGCTCGCGGCCGTGGAGGCGCGGGTCCGGCAGGACCTGATCCGGGAGAAGCAGATCGAACAGGCCGGGCAGGATGCCCGGCGCCTGCTCGCCGAGCTGAAGGCCGGGGTGGCCATCGACCAGGCCGCGCGGCAGGTCAATGCCTCCGTTCAAACCACCGATTTTTTTAAACGCAGCGGCGGCTCGCCGGAGGAGGGGGTCGCCCCCGAAGTCGTGCGGGCGGCATTTGAACTCTCGGAGCGCGATCCGCTGCCGGCGGAGCCGGTCAAGACATCCGACGGATACGCGGTGATCCGTTTTCGCGACAGGAAACCGCCCCCCCCCGAGGGGCTTGCATCCGAGCGCGAAGGGATCCGCCTGCGGCTGCAGCAGCAGAAGCGATCCGCAGCCTGGTCCGCGTGGCTGGAGCAGCTGCGCAAGGAGAGCGTGATCGACCTGAAAAAGGACTTCACCTGAAGCGCAGGTCGCTCGAGGCCGGCGAACACGCACCGGGAGGTGGGCATGGCAGCCAGCAAGCAGGACCGCCAACAGGCATCCGCGAACATCCACATGACCAAAAAGTGCCCGGAGTGCTTCGTCTACCTGCCGCTGCAGGCCAAGGTGTGCACCGCCTGCGGCGCGGCCGTCGGCCCGGTGAACAAACTGGGCCACGCTGAGAAGCCCGTGGACGTCAAGGGCTACCTGGTGGCGGCGGCCGCCATCCTGGTGTTCGCGGCCTTCATCTGGTATGCCTTCTTTACGGATTAGAAGCGCACATAGCGCTTCTGCAGGACCTCCTCGGGGATCATGTCGATGAACCGCGAGGGGCGGTTGAGAACGATGCCGAGGCCCCGGTCGTAGACCTGGCGCGGATAAGTGATGAAGAGCCCCTCCTGTGCCCGGGTGGCGGCCACATACATCAAGCGCAGCTCCTCCTCCAGATCCTCCTCGCTGGCCATGGAATAGAGCGAGGGGAATCTCCCGTCCAACGCCCAAATCACGAACACCGTGTGCCACTCCAGGCCTTTGGCGGAGTGGATCGTCGAGAGGACCAGGCGGTCCTCGCCTCCGCGCTGATGGTGGGCGGCTCGAGGGCCATGTCGGTCAAAAAGGGGTCCAGGCGCCGGTAGCGCTCCAAAACGCCCAGAAGCTGCTCGAGGTCTTTGGCGCGCTTGGGGTGGTCGTCGAAATTGCGCCGCAACAGCGGCAGGTAGTACTGCACCACGGCGGCGCCCATTTCGGCCGGGGCAGCGGCGTCGGCGAGGGAGTGGTAGAGGGCCGCGAGCCGCTCGAGCCCGGGGTGCCGGCGCGTGAGCGCGGAGAGGCCGGCCGCCCCGGCCCCGGACTCGACGATGGCATCGTAGATGCGCTGGGCGCTGCGGGGGCCGATCTTGTCGATCAGTTGCAAGATCCGGTGCCAGCTGATGCGGTCGACGGGGTTGGCGATCACCCGCAGGTGCGCCAGGACGTCCTTGATGTGGGCGGATTCGGTGAACTTGAAGCCGCCGACCTTGATGAAGGGGATGGCCTCCCGCGCCAGCTCGATTTCGAGGTCAAAGGAGTGAAAGCCCGCCCGAAACAGGACGGCGATGCGGTGCAGGGCCACCCCGCGCCGCACCAGCTCCTGGACCTGCTGCACCACGAAGAGGGACTGGCTGTTTTCGTCCTCGGCCTCGACCATCTGGGGCCGATCGCCGCCGGCGTTGCGGGTGAACAGGTGTTTGGAGAATTTTTCCCGGGCGCGCTCGATGATGATGTTGGTGAGGTCCAGCACGGGCTGGGTGCTGCGATAGTTCTCCTCCAAACCGATGATGCGGGTGCCCGGAAACATGACCGGGAAATCCATGATATTGCGGAAATTGGCTCCGCGAAAGGCGTAGATGCTCTGGGAGTCGTCGCCGACGACCATGATGTTGCGGTTGCCTTCGGCCAGCCGGTAGAGGATCTCCGCCTGGAGCTTGTTGGTGTCCTGGTATTCGTCGACCATCACGTAGCGGTAGGCGGAGGCGATCCGGCGCCGGATCTCCGGGAACTGCTGCAGCAGCCCCTGGAAAAAAACCAGCAGGTCGTCGTAGTCCAAAAAGTGATGCTCGCGCTTGCGCCGGGTGTAGGCCGCGTGCAGCGCCAGAATCGTATCCAGGTGCTCCAGCAGGTGGGAGTAGTCGCGGTCGATGAGCTCCTCGAGCGGCAGGGCCTTGTTGACGGCCCGGCTGAATATCGCCGCCAGCGTCCCTTTGCGCGGCAGGGACCGGTCCGGGTTCGGGCCGGCGGCGTCTTTGCGCAGCAGGCCGATCAACTCCTCGGCATCGGCGCGGTCGATGACGGCGAAGTCCAGCGGCAGCCCCATGGCCGCGCCGTGCTGCCGGAGTTTCAGATGCGCAAAGGAGTGAAATGTGCCGCCGGAAACCCGTTCGCAGCGGCTGTCCAGAAGGCGGGCCGCCCGCTGCAGCATCTCCTGGGAGGCGCGGCGCGTGAAGGTGAGCAGCAGAATCGCCGCCGGCGGGACCCCTTCGGCCACCAGCCGAGCGACGCGATGGGTCAGCGTGCGCGTTTTGCCGCTGCCGGCACCGGCGATGACGAGCAGAGGGCCGTCGGTGTGATCGACCGCGGCGCGTTGCGCCTCGTTGAGCGTATCCTTCAGCGCGGAGGGCAGCATCAGATGCCATCCGAAGCGCCGGTGGGCGGCAAAAAGCGATGCAGCGCCCGCCGGACTGCCGCACGCCGCGCGGCCGAGGGAGGGGTCTGGCGGGTCATCGATTCGGACATGGGGGGTTTTGTAGCAGAAAACCCCCTCGGCGTCATGCTCTTTTCCGGGCCCCCCGTAGAGCGCCTTGGGTTTGACTTTGCTGATGCGCTGTATTACGAACTGTTTCGATAGGCTTGCGTCGATCTGCACGTGGCATGAGGGAGGGTGAACGGAATGAAAAAACTTCAAGAACAACTCAAGCTGATTTCCAAAACGCTCTCGCGCCTGGCCCGGCAGGTGGAAAAGGTGGCCCGCAAAATCGACAAGGCGTCGCCGGCGGCCGGACGCCGGACCGGGAAAAAAGCCCCGGGCCGAGCGGCGCTCGCGCGCACCGACACGGTGTTGGAGGCCGTCTTCAACGCCATCCGCCGCAGCCGCAACGGGGCGAGCATCTCCCAGCTGATCGGCAAAACGAAGCTCGAACCGCGCCAGCTCAGCAACGCGCTCTACAAGCTATGCAAGAAGGGGCTCGTTCGCACCCGGGCACGCGGAGTTTACGTGAAAAACTGAACCGCAGCGTCCACCGATCCGCTTCAAGCCTCCCCGACCGCCATCGGCGTGGGGAGGGGCATCGGCTGTTGCGTCACGTCGCCGGCTGTGCTATCAGACTGCTTCCGTGTGAATTTTCCGCATCCCTCCTCGCCGCGGGCCCTGCCTCCGGAGTGCCGTATGCGGGGGCCTCGCACGCATTCGATTCGACCTGAAAGGACCCGATTCCCGCATGACATCCCCGTCGGCATCCAACGGCGTCACCGACGCGATCTGGAAACTGTTCGCCTCGATCCAATTGACCATCGCGCTGCTGCTCTCCCTGGCCGCCACATCCGTGGTCGGCACGCTCATCCCGCAAAACGCCGACCCCGCAGCCTACATCTCCGCCTACGGCGAGACCCTGTTCCGCTTTTTCTGGGTCCTCGGGCTGTTCGACATGTATCACTCGTGGTGGTTCCAAGTGCTGATGGTGATGCTCGCCGCCAATGTGATCGTCTGCTCCGCCGACCGCATTTACGCCCAGCGGCGAATCCTGCTGGTGCGCCGCCCCCGCTTCCAGGCGGAGCGCTTCCGGAAGCTGCCGGAGCGCGAGGCGTTCGAGGATGACCGCCCCCCGTCCGAGCTGCAGGGGCTCTACGCCCCGGTTTTCGCCAAGCGGCTGAGCGCGGTGCAGGTGGAGCCGACCGATGCCGGGTTTCTGATGTTTGCGGAAAGCGGCCGCTGGACCCGTTTCGGCGTCTACGCGGTGCATTTCAGCGTGGTGCTGCTGCTGGTCGGGGGGCTGATCGGCTCGCTCTTCGGCTTTGACGGCTTCGTCAACATCCGCGAGGGCGACACCGTCCAGCAGATCACGCTGCGCGGCTCCGGGGAACGGCTGCACCTGCCCTTCGCCATCCGCTGCAACGATTTCAGCGTCAGTTTTTATGAAACCGGCGCCCCCAAAGAGTTTCGCTCCAGCCTGACCCTCCTCGAAAACGACCGCGAGGTGCTGCAGAAGGACATCATCGTCAACGACCCGCTGCGCTACCAGGGCATCAGTATTTTCCAGTCCAGCTACGGGTCGGTGCCCTCGGAGGAGGCGGTGCTGAGCTTCACCAGCCAGGCCACCGGCATGATCTACCGCCGCGAGGCGCGGATCGGCGGCGACATCGTGCTGCCCGAGAATCTCGGAGTCTTCGTGCTGCGCGAACTGCGACACAACGCCATGTTCCGGGGGCGTTCCGTGGGGGACGCCTTCATCGGCACGCTCACGCCGCCGGAGGGCGAGCCCGAGGAGATCATCCTGCCGGTGCGCTTCCCCACCTTCGACCGCATGCGTCGCGGTGCGGTCGTCATCGCCGTGGACGAGTTCAAGGAGCGTTTCTACACGGGCCTGCAGGTCAACCGCGACCCCGGGGTGTGGGTCGTCTATGCGGGGTTCATTTTGATGCTGCTCGGCTGTTATGTCACCTTTTTCACGTCGCACCGGCAGGTGTGCGTGGAGGCCGTGCGCCGCGGCGCGAAAACCCGCGTGAGCGTGACCGGCGCGGCCAACAAGAACAAACCGGCGCTGATGCGCCGAATGAAACAGCTCTCTCAGGCGCTCAAGGAGTCGACATCGCCATGACCAGCTCCCTCATCCTGTCCAGCGTCACCTTCATCTACGGGTTTGCCGGCGTTCTTTACATCTTCGCCTGGGTCTTCCGAAAGCCGGCGGTCGGCAGGCTGGGCACCGGGGCCGCGCTCATCGGGTTGATCGGCAACGCGGCCGGCTTCATCCTGCGCTGGGTCGAGTCCTACCAGCTGGGTTTCGGCCGCGCGCCGCTTTCCAATCTCTACGAGTCGCTGATCTTCTACGCGCTGTGCATCACCCTGGTCTACCTGGCGGTCGAGCGGCGCACGGCCAACCGGGTCATCGGGGCCTTTTCCATGCCGCTGGCCTTTCTGGCCATGGCCTATGCCTCGCTCTCCCCGAACATCAGCGACCGGATCCAGCCCCTGATCCCCGCCCTCAAAAGCAACTGGCTGATCGCCCACGTGGTCACCTGCTTCCTCGGCTACGCGGCCTTCGCCGTGGCCTTCGGGGTCAGCCTGATGTACATTTTCAAACGGCAGGCGGAGCCCTCCCGGGGCGGGCAGATGCCGCCCGTCGAGACCCTGGATGAGTTGACCCATCAGCTGGTGGTCTTCGGATTCCTGTTTCTTTCAGCCGGCATCATCACCGGCGCGGTGTGGGCCAACTCCGCCTGGGGCCGCTACTGGGGCTGGGACCCCAAGGAGACCTGGTCGCTCATCACCTGGTTCATCTACGCCGCCCTCCTGCACGCCCGGCTGACCCGTGGCTGGCGCGGCCGGCGCATCGCCTATTTGTCGGTCCTCGGGTTCGCGGCGGTCCTGTTCACCTATTTCGGGGTCAATCTGCTGCCGGGGTTGCACAGCTACCAATCCACGGGCCCATAACCGCGGCCCTCGGCGAGCCTCTTTCCCCTTGACAACGCCGCGAGGGATACTGTAGGGAATTCCCATTCATTTCCACGTCGGCCGTGCCCCGAACGTGATCTTCCCACTTCTTCTGCGGGCCGGCCGATGTGTGCGCTTAAACCCTATCAGCAGGGCGGACTGTCCATGGAGAATCCAAAAGCGAACATCACATCGACAGCAGCGGGGCAGCACGAAAAAAAGGATGGGGCCGGCGGGCCGATCATCCTTTTTTTCATTTTGGGGCTGGCGGCCAGCCTCGTGGTGGGATGGGTCTTCGTCCCGGAGACGTTCTACTACACGAAAGAGCAGCCGATCGACTTCAGCCACGCGGTGCACAACGAGCTGGTCGACAACGGCTGCCAGAGCTGCCATTTCTTCCGGGCCGACGGGTCCTATTCCGGCTCCCCGAGGCTTGCCCAGTGCATCGAGTGCCACCAGGAGGCCAACAGCGACGACCCGAACGAAATCAGGTTCGTAGAGGAGTATGTCAAAAAAGGGCGTGAGGTGCCGTGGCTGGTCTATTCGCGCCAGCCGGCTTGCGTCTTCTTTTCGCATGCCGCGCATGTCAAGATGGCCGCTATCGACTGCGTCACCTGCCACGGCCCCATCGGCGAATCCGACAGCCTCAGGCCGTATATGAAGATGGACGACTGCGCGGAGTGCCACGCCCAGGCCAAGGTGAGTGCCGGCAGCGTTCAGACCCAGAAGGATGGCTGCCTGGTGTGCCACCATTAGCAGACCCCCCGGGGGGACCTATTCGCGGACGGACGCACAACCTCTTGGAAACCTGAGGGAAGGATAGATGAAAATCGACCGACGCAGTTTTCTGGCATTCGTCATCGGCGGCGCGGCGGGCAGCACGCTCTCTCCGCTGCCCTGGAAGCTCACCGACGACATCTCCATCTGGACCCAGAACTGGCCCTGGACGCCGGTGCCGCCCAGGGGGGAGCGCACCTTCGTCACCTCCACCTGCACGCTTTGCCCGGGCGGGTGCGGCATCAGCGTGTGCAAGGTGGACGATCGCGTGATCAAGGTCGAGGGCCTGAAGGGGCACCCGGTAAACGACGGCGGGATCTGCCCGCTCGGATTGTCCGCGGCCCAGCTGCTCTATTCGTCGACCCGCGTCCCGGGCCCGCTCAAGAAAGTCGCGGGCGGCTGGCAGGAGGTGTCCTGGTCCTCGGCCCTGGGGGATATCGCCTTTCAGCTGTCCGAGCTGCGCGCCAAGGCAATGCCCGAATCCGTCGCCTGGATCTCCGAATCCGATCGCGGGACGACCGCCGAGCTCTGCAAGCGGCTGCTCACGGTCTTCGGTTCGCCCAACTACATCCGCACCCCCTCGCTGCAGGACACCCTCGAGACCGCCCTGTACCTCACTCAGGGGCAGCGGGCCATGGCCGGCTTCGACCTGGAGCAGGCCGATTTCGTTTTGAGCTTCGGCGCCGGGCTGATCGAAGGCTGGGGCTCCCCGGGCCACATGCTCCGCGCCCGCAGCGCGATGCGCGCGCACGGGGGGCGGATCACCCACATCGACCCGCGCCTGTCCAAGACCGCCGCCAAGGCCGACCGCTGGATTCCCATCCAGCCCGGCACGGAGGGCGCCCTGGCGCTGGGGCTGGCCCACGTGATCATCCGCGAGGGCCTCTTCCGCAAGGAGTTCGTCGACGGCCGCACGGCCGGATTCGAGGCCTTCAAGCAGCTCGCCGGCGAGGGGTTTGCCCCCGAGGCGGTGGCCAAGCTGACCGGCATCGATGCCAAGACCATCGTCGGCTTGGCCCAGTCCTTTGCCGGCGCCAAGAAACCGCTGGCGGTCTGCGGCCGCGGCAGCGGGCGGGTCCCCGGCGGCCTTCAGGAGGCGCTGGCGGTCCATTACCTGAACGCACTGGTCGGCAGCATCAACCGGCCCGGAGGGGTCATCGCCGTGCCGGAGCCGGAGTACATCAACTGGCCGGAGCCGGAGATGGATGCGACCGCCTCCAAAGGCATGCAGCAGCCGCGGCTGGACGGCGCCGGCTCGAGCGAAGCCCCGCTGGCCCGCTACCTGCTGAACCGGCTGCCCAAGGCGCTGGCCTCCGCTTCGGCCTCCCCCGTCCAGGCCCTCTTCGTCAGCGGGGCCAATCCTGTCCACGGTTTGGCCGGCACGGCGGCGGTCGCCCAGGCGTTCCGAAAAATCCCGCTCATCGTGAGCCTCTCCCCCTTCATGGACGAGACGGCCGCCATGGCCCATTACATCCTGCCGACCCACACCAGCCTGGAGCGCTACGAGGACGTGCCGTCAGCGCTCGGCTTCCCGCGGCCGGTCCTCGGCTTGTCCAAGCCGGCAATCAAACCCCTGCTCAACACCAAGCATGCGGGCGATGTGGTCATCGAACTGGCCCGGGCCCTGCGCAGCCCGGTGGCCGGGGCCTTCCCCTGGGCCGACTACGAGGGCTGCCTCAAGCAGACCCTGGGCGGCAGCTGGGCAGCGCTGACGAAGGCGGGGTTCGTCGTGGACGCCAAATTCAGCCCGTCGGGGTTCGAGACCGCCAGCAAAAAATTCGAATTCAAAAACAGCGAGCTCGCCAAGCTGCCGGCCTTTGCGGCCGCGGCCGCCCCCGGGGACGAACGCTCCTTTCCGCTGCTCCTGGTACCCTACGACACGCTGCGGCTGGCCGTCGGCGCCGTCGGCTCCCCGCCGTTTTTGATGAAGACGCTCGAGGAGACCGTCCTGCAGCAAGACGACGTGCTCGTGGAGATCAACCCGTCCACCGCCGGCGGGCTGGGGCTGGTCGAGGGTGCAGCCGCCATGCTGAGCACGCCCCAAGGCCGCGCCCGGGTCCGGGTGCACATCACCGACGGCATCATGCCCGGCCTGGTCGCCATGCCCCGGGGCTTGGGGCACACCGCCCACGACAAGTTCCTGGCAGGCAAAGGCGTCAACATCAACGATCTCATCGCTCCGGTCGAGGATCCCGCCTCCGGATTCGAAGCCGGCTGGGGCATCCGGGCCAAGTTGGCAAAGGCCTAACGCCCATGGGCGGGCCGGCGCAACGGAGCTGAACCACTTGCCACGCGAAGGTGTCTGAATGGATCAACACAACGGCAGCAACAAGAAATTCGGAATGGTGATCGACCTGGACAAATGCACGGGCTGCGGCGCCTGCATGGTGGCCTGCATGGCCGAGAACAACGTGCCCGTGCGTGAGGACGAAACCAACAAGATGTTGAGCCTCCACTGGATGCGAGTGTATCGGCTGACCAACGGCAAGCCCTTCCCGCAGTCCGAGGAGTGCTTCCTGCCGCGCCCCTGCCAGCACTGCGAGGGCCACCACGGCCACTCGCCCTGCGTCTCGGTCTGCCCGGCCACGGCCACCGACTACGACATGCACACCGGCATCGTGAGCCAGATCCCCACGCGCTGCTTCGGCTGCCGCTACTGCATGGCCGCCTGCCCCTACCATGTCCGTCAGTTCAACTGGTGGGACCCGGTCTGGCCGGACGGGATGGAGCGGATGCTCAACCCCAACGTGTCGGTGCGCATGCGCGGAATCGTGGAGAAATGCAGCTTCTGCTATCACCGCTATCAGATCGCCAAGGACAAGGCCTATGCCGAGGGACGGCGCGAACTGCAGGAGGGCGAATACCAGACGGCCTGCACCCAGGCCTGCCCGGCGGGGGCGATCCTTTTCGGCGACCTGAACAACCCGAAGCATGCGGTGGCCCGGATCGCCCAGCCGGACCCGGCGCGCGAAGGCAAATCGCGCAACCCCAACGCCTTCCGGCTGCTCGAGCGGCTGGGCACCAACCCCAAGATCTACTACCTGTCCACCAGGGAATGGGTGCGCAAGGCCGGCGACACCGAGGTCAGGAAACCCGAGAAAGCCTGATGCAGGCGCGCGTGCAACCTAAACCGGCAACGAGGATGAGAACATGGATTCCGCATTGATTCCCAACGGGGTGAAGCGCTGCTCGATCGGGCAGTTCGCCGTATGGATCGCCATCAACGGCGCGATTCTGTTGTGGGGCGTCTGGGCGCTGCTGCTCATTTATTTCAAAGGCCTCAACCAGACCAACATGACCAACGCCTACGGCTTTGCGCTCTGGATCTGGGCGGACCTGGCGGTCATCGCCCTGGGCGGCGGGGCCTTCTTCACCGGGCTGCTGCGCTATATCATCGGCAAAGACGAGCTCAAGCACATCATCAACTACGCCGTGCTCATCGGGTTCGTCTGCTACAGCTCGGCCCTGCTGATCCTCGCCATCGACGTCGGCCAGCCCCTGCGGGCCTGGTTCATCTTCTGGCACGCCAACGTGCACTCGATGCTGACCGAAGTGGCCTTCTGCTTGACCTGCTACTTCGGCGTGCTGACCATCGAATACATCCCGCTGATACTCGAGAACCGCCAGCTCAACCGGGTGCCCTTCTTCCACCACCTGGCCCACAACATGCACCACATCATGGCGCTGTTCGCCGCCACGGGCGCGTTCCTCTCCTTCTTCCACCAGGGCTCCCTGGGCGGCGTGACGGGGGTGCTCTACGGCCGGCCCTTCGGTTTTCGCACGGGGCTGCTGGTCTGGCCCTGGACCTTTTTCCTCTACACCTGGTCGGCGGCGGCCTGCGGGCCCTGCTTCACGATCTTCATCACGCGCATCACCGAAATGGCGACCGGCAAAAAACTCGTCAAAGACAACGTCATCGACCTGCTCGCGAAGATTGCCGGCTGGATGCTTGCAACCTACATGGTTGCCAAGATCATCGACACCTGGTACTGGGCAGCGGTTACGGCGCCCTCCATGGGTTTCACGCTGATGGATTTTTATTCCAACAACCCCGGGTCGGCCTACGGGATTTGGATCCTGATCGCTGAAATCCTCGTGTGCGGTGTGCTGCCGGCCGTTCTGCTGCTCATGCCGAGCTTGCGCCGCAACCCCTCCGTGCTCTTCGCCGCGGTGACCCTGGCGGTGCTCGGCGCCTGCCTCAACCGCTGGGTGATGGTGCTGCAGATGCAGGCGGCGCCGGTGCTGAGCTTCGAGCCCTGGTTCACCTATTTCCCGAGCTGGCAGGAGGTCGCCACCACCATTCTGCCGGTCGCCTACGGCGTCATCCTGATATCGCTGTCCTACCGCTACCTGCCGATTTTCCCGCAGGAGCCGGAACTCAATCCGATCGAGGGGGGCAAGTAATGTTTCCGTTCAGTTTCGAATGGGTATGGGACATGGGCCACATCGTCTTTCACGGGGGGCTGTGGTACGCGCTTTCGATCCTCGGGATGGGCATGACCTACTGCATCATCAAGGCGGTATACGACACCGTCAAAAGCAAGGACGGCGGGCACGGCTCCGGCCACCACTGATCCTGTTCTTCCGGGCGACCCAGCGCTCCAGCCGCATCCCCGCGCGGCGGGGCGCTTTTTATTTGCAGAAATCGGGTGTTCGGTTTTTAGTTTTTGGTGTTTGGGTCTCAGCCTTACACGCCGCGCGCTGCCGTGCTTCGCCGGCGAGCAGCTTCAGATTGGGTGGGCGCTGCTTTCAGTCGCGGTTCAGTCGCGCCGCAGTGTCAGGCTGATTGGTTGAACGCTTCGCCCCCTGCACACCGGACACCGGGCACCGAACACTAAACACCAACAACCAAACACCAGGCACTGCCCCATGGATAAAATCATCATACACGGCGGCCGACGGCTCGAGGGGGAGGTTCGCATCAGCGGCTCCAAGAACGCGGCCCTTCCGATTTTGATGTCCTCGCTCTTAACGGAGGGGGTCAACACCTACGCCAACGTCCCCGACCTGCGCGACATCGACAGCACCCTGCTGCTGCTGGCCAAGCTGGGCGTGCGCGTGGATGCCGGCGCCGGAACGGTGCGGATCGACGCGGGCGGGCTGAACAGCCACGAGGCGCCCTATGACCTCGTGCGCAAGATGCGCGCCTCGGTGCTGGTGCTGGGCCCGCTCGTGGCCCGGCTGGGAAGAGCGAGGGTCTCGCTGCCGGGCGGATGCGCGATCGGGGCGCGCCCGATCAACCTGCACCTGCGCGCGCTGGCGGCCCTGGGGGCCGACATCACCCTCGATCACGGGTACGTCACGGCCAGCGCCTCCCGGCTGAAGGGCGCGGAAATCTACTTTGACCTCGTCACCGTCACCGGCACCGAAAACATCATGATGGCGGCCGTGCTGGCCGACGGCACCACCGTGCTGCGCAATGCGGCCTGCGAGCCGGAGGTGGTGGCCCTGGCGGACGTGCTCAACCGCATGGGGGCCGAGATCTCCGGCGCGGGCACCCCCGATATCACCATCCGCGGCGTTTCGGGGCTGCATGCGGTGGCGGCCGACATCATCCCCGACCGGATCGAGACCGGGACCTTCATGACGGCGGCGGCCCTGACCGGAGGGCTGGTCACGATCCGCAACTGCGAGCCGAACCATGTGGGAGCCACGATCGACAAGCTGCGCCAGGCGGGGGCCGAGATCCGGGTCGAGGGCCGCACCATCACGGTCCGCGGCGGCGATAAGATCCTGAGCGTGGACATCAAAACCCAGCCCTACCCCGGGTTCCCGACCGACATGCAGGCGCAGTTCATGGTGCTGATGAGCGTAGCCGAAGGCGTCAGCGTCATCTCCGAAACCATTTTCGAGAACCGCTTCATCCACGTGAGCGAACTGCGGCGGCTGGGGGCGGACATCCGGGTTTCCGGGAACACCGCAACGGTGAGGGGCGTGGCGCGCCTCTCCGGCGCTCCGGTCATGGCCACGGACCTGCGGGCCAGCGCCTGCCTGGTCCTGGCCGGCTTGGTGGCGGAGAACACAACCGAAGTCCAGCGGGTCTATCACCTGGACCGCGGGTACGAGGCGCTGGAGCGGAAGTTTGCGGGATTGGGCGCGGCCATCCGCCGCGTGAGGTGACGGCAGCGCTGAAAGCCCAATATCGGCGTTGCGCTTCGGCCTCTCCTCGCTGCGGCGTACCCGGTGTACGCCTCACTCGGGCGAGCCTCGCCGCGCCTTGATCTTGGGCTTTGATCGCTGCCGTCGAGAGGGCCGGGGAGGGCGACGGGTTCGCTCGCGGCGTTCTCTGCGTCTCGAGACCAGCGGGCGGTGATGGGCCCGCTGCATGCGGCAACTCATGGTTTCGATGAATTGACATCTTGGTTTGCTCGGGCTTGACCATGGCGCCCACTCATGCTCCGCCGCCCATGATCCATGCGCTTTTCCCGGCCGCCTGCTATGCCCGCCCCGTCATCCCGCTGACGATCGCGTTCATGGCCGGGATTGTGCTGGGCTCCCGTGGGACGTGCGGCTGGTGGAGCGCGGCGTCGCTTGCCGTTTGCCTTGCCGCCGGCGCCATGGTCCTTCTCCGCCTGACGCGGGGGCGACCGGCGCGGTTCTCTCCGCTGGTGCTTCTGGCGGCGCTGGGGGCGCTCTCCATGCAGCCCTGGTCTTGCCCGCGCCTGCCGGATCATCATGTCGGGCGGTTCGTCGACACCGGACCCTGGGAGATCACCGGAACGGTCGATGCCCGGCCGCTGGAGTTCGAAAGCCGCACCCGGTTTGCGCTGCGCGCGGAGCACCTGGGCGACGGCGGGAAGCCTCAAGCCGCCTCGGGCCTTCTGCGCGTCACGCTGATCGGCCCCTCGCCCGCGCTAGAGCAGGGGGACCGCATCGTCTTCAAAAGCCGGATCCGGCCCATCCGGAACTTCAACAACCCCGGGGGATTCGACTACCGGCGCACCATGGGGCATCAGGGGGTGTGGGCGGCGGCGGTCGCCGAGGCGGCCGATGTGCTCGTATTGGACCGGACTGCGAACGGCGGCCTGCTGGGCGTTGTGGACCGGGTTCGCGGGCGTATCGCCCGGCAGATCGATGACGCCGGTCTGGGGTCGGAGGCGGCCGTGCTCAAGGCCCTGGTCCTCGGCGAGCGCGCCGGGGTCCCCCCCGAGGTGCGCGCGGCGTTCACGCGCAGCGGCGTCAGCCATGTGCTTGCGATTTCCGGGCTGCACATCGGGATCGTGGCCAGTGCGGCCTTCCTGCTCTTCCGGCGGCTGCTCGGCTTTTCCACGCGGCTGCTGATGACCGGCTGGGCGCGCAAGGGTGCGGCCCTGCTGACGCTGGCGCCCGTGTGCCTCTATGCCCTTCTGGCCGGCATGTCGCCCTCCACCCAGCGCGCGCTGGTCATGGCGGTGGTGTTCCTGCTGGCCTTTCTGTTCGAACGCGAGCACGAATTGATGAACACGCTGGCCCTGGCGGCCCTGGTGATCCTCAGCGTGCATCCGCCCGCGCTTTTTTCGATCTCATTCCAGCTCTCCTTTGCAGCGGTGGCTGTCATCGTGGCCGGCATGCCCGAGGCCCGCCGCACAGAGAGCGGCGCCCTCCGGCCCATCGCGCCTTCGATGGCCGGGCGCACCCGGCGCGCGGCCGCGCTCTTCGTGTGGGTGTCGGTTTTGGCGACCGTCGGCACCCTGCCCCTGGTCCTGCATTACTTCAACACGGTCTCCTTCATCAGCGTGCCGGCCAACATCCTGGCCGTTCCCGTGATCGGCTACGCGGTGGTCTTATTGGGGCTCACCGGCGCGCTGGCGGGACTGGTTTGGCCTGCGGCGGCGGAGGTGCTCTTCAGCATCGGCGGCCGGATTCTTGCGAACGCCATGAGCGCCATCCAGTGGTTGGCCGAGCTGCCCTTCGCGGCGGTCCAGACCGTGACTCCGTCCTGGGTCGAAATCGCCTTGTTCTATGCGGCGCTGGGATGCGTCCTGTACATGGTCAAATGCCGCCGGCTGCCGAGGGCCGCTGCACCCGCCGGGGGACGCGCCGCCGCCGGGGGCGCCACGGCAGCGGCGGGAAAACGGCTGAGCCTCCCGGACTGCCTGCTGCGGCTTCACCCTGCAGGGGCCCTGCTCGCCGTGTGCCTTTTCGCAGGCGCGGCGGATGCCGGCTACTGGTTTTACCATCGTTACTGGCACCGCGACCTGCGCATGACCCTGATCGACGTCGGGCAGGGGAGCGCCGCGCTGCTCGAACTGCCGGGCGGGCGCACGGTGCTGGTGGACGGCGGCGGGTTTTCAGAAAACTCGGAGTTTGACGTGGGGGCCGCGGTCGTTGCACCCTTTCTCTGGCGGCACAAGATCGCCACGGTCGACCGTCTGATCTTGACCCACCCCAACAGCGACCATCTCAACGGGCTGGTCTTCATCGCGAATCATTTCAACGTCGGCTCGCTGTGGACCAACGGCGAGGCCTGGGGCTCCAGCGCCTTCCGGGAGCTGATGCGGGCGGTTGCCGAGCGGGGGATCGAGATGCCCCGCTTCGAGGAGCTGCCCCATGACTCTCTCCTGAACGGCGTGCGCCTGGAGGTGTTCTACCCGCCACCCGACTACCATGCGCGCAAGGAGACCGATCGCTGGCGCCGCGACCCCAACAACAACAGCCTGGTAACCCGGTTTTCATTCGGGGAGGTTTCAGTCCTGCTGCCGGGGGACATCATGCGGCCGGCCGAGAAAGAGCTCGCGCACCTGGCGGGCGGCCGTCTGAGAAGCACCATTCTGGTAGCCCCTCATCACGGCAGCCGCAGCTCCAGCTCCGAGGAGCTGCTGGGGGCGGTTCAGCCCCGCGCCGTGTTCATCCCCTGCGCCGGCCGCCCGGGTCTGCCTCACCCCCAGGTCCTCGAACGCTACGAAGGCATGGGGGCGAAGGTCTTCCGGACCGACAAAAACGGTGCCATCCGTTTCGTTACGGACGGACGGCTCCTGGCGATAGAGCCCTTCATCGCGCAGTGACCTGCGCTCAGGCGCCACCACCGAAACGAACGGGATCCGCCGATGAAATCGACCGCAAGGTTCAAATTCCCGACCTGGATCTGGGTTGCGCTCATCCATTTCGGGTTGAGCAACCTGGTGCTGCCCCTCACCCTGTCGCTGACCGCCCGCGCCGCCGGCACTTTAGACGGACCGGGTTTCGGCGTGACGCTGCTGGTGCGTCTGACCAAGCTGCTGCATTTGCCCCTGGTGACGCTGGCGCTCTTTCCGCGCGAGTGGTTTCCGGGCGGCTGGGTCTACGTGCCCATGGCGTTGAACAGCCTGATCTGGGCGTGCGGGGTGTGCGCGCTCATCCGGTTCTACCGTCGGCTCGGACGGCCCTGAAGCGGGGCTTGCGGTTTGCGCCGGCGCCGGCGGACCGAAAACCCGAACCGGCCCAGGCTGCGCCCCAGCGCAAAGTACTCCCCGTGGCCGAAAGCCAGCAGACCCGCCCGCTCCAGGCATAGCCGCCCCCTGGCATCCACCAGGGCCGCGTCCACCTGCACGGCCAGGACCTCCGCGAGAAAAAGGGTGTGCGACCCCAGCGCCATATGCGTGCGCACGCGGCATTCGATGTTGAGCGGGCATTCGACCACGATCGGGCAGCTCACCGTTCGCGCTGCGGCCGGCGTAAGCTTCGCAGCGGTAAACTTGTCCGTCGTGCGCCCGGAGACCATGCCGCACCAGTCGACGGCACGGGTCTGTGCGACGGAAGGCAGGTTCACCACGAATTCGCCGGTCTCCGCGATGACCGCGTGGGAGTGGCGCTCGGGGCGCACCGAGATGGAGAGCATCACCGGGTCGCTGCACACGCTGCCGACCCAGGCGATGGTGATGATATTGGGCGCCCAGCCCCGTGTGCCGCCGCAGCTGACCAGCACGGCGGGAACGGGGGCGAGCAGGTTGGCGGGCTTCCAGCTCTGTTTCCGGTCGAGGGAGGGCTTGGGCGTCATGGGCGTGCGACGCTTGATCGCGGACGGACGCACGGATCAGGCCTTCGTCAGCCAGTCGAGGAGCAGCCGCACGCCGAAGCCGGTGCCGCCGGCCCCGCAATAGGCGGTCTCCTTCTTGCGGTAGGCGGGGCCGGCAATGTCGATGTGCGCCCAGCGCGCTCCGCCGGCAAACTCGGAAAGGAAAAGGGCGGCCGAAATGGCGCCGCCCTCGCGCGCGCTGGGCATGTTGCTGATGTCGGCAAAGGAGCTCTTCAGCAGCTCCTTGTAGTCCTCGGGCAGCGGCATCGGCCAGCAGCGTTCATGCGTGCGCTCGGCGGCGGCCAGCAGCTCGGCCTGGAGCGGCGCGTCGCGGGTGAAGAGGCCGGCGATGGCCTCGCCGAGCGCGACGACACAGGCGCCGGTGAGGGTCGCCAGGTCGATCATCACCTCCGGGGCATAGGCCTTGAGCGCATAGGTCATGGCATCCGCCAGGATCAACCGGCCCTCGGCGTCGGTGTTGCCGATCTCCACCGTTTTTCCGGAAAGGCTCGTAACGATGTCGCCCGGTCGGGTCGCGCCTCCGGACACCATGTTTTCCACGAGGGGAATCACGCCGACCACGCGGCGATCGATGTTGAGCGCCGCCGCGCCGAGCAGGGCGGCGGCCACGGCGGCCGCACCGGCCATGTCGCACTTCATGTCCCCCAGCGCTGGGCCGGTCTTGATATTGATGCCGCCGGAGTCGAAGGTGACCCCTTTTCCGACCAGCACCACGGTTTGCCTGCCGCGTTTGGGCCGGTGCTCGAGCACGACCAGGGCGGGCCGGTTGCGACTGCCGGCGGCCACGGCCAGCAAGGCCCCGAATTTGCGCCGGCGCAGCTCGGGCGCGAGAATCACCCGGGCGGTGAGCCCGCCCTTTTTGGCTGCGGCCGTGATCGACCGGGCGAAGGTTTCAGGCGTTTTTTCGTTCGAGGGGGTGTTGACCCACTCCCGGGCTAAAATGGTTCCGCGGCAGACGGCTTCGACGCGGGCCGCAAGCCGGGCATACCGGCGCGCGCTGTCGGCGGAAACGATCACATCCGCGCGCAGCAGCGGTCGGTTCTCCTTTTCCTGTTTGTAGCGGTCGAACAGGTGGTTGCCGAGCACGACGCCCTCCAGCAGCGCGGCGAGTGCGGCTTCGGCCTCGAGGCCCGCCGCAACGGGATCCGGGGCGGCGACCCACAGCCGCCGGACCCCCATTTGGATGCAGCGTTTGACCCCCTTTCCGGCCGCCTGGCGCAGCGCCTCCGGGTCGAGGCGGTCGGCTTTTCCGAGGCCGCGGAAGAGGACCTGTTCGACCGGCAGCTGCGGGGGGCGGTGCAGGACGAGCTCCTGGTCTCTCTTGCCCCGGAAGGACTCCACTCTCATGGCAGTTGCAACCAGGTCGCCGACCACGGAGTCGGAATGCAGCGCCTGGTCCTCGCAGACGGGAATGAGCAGAGTCTTGACCGCGTGCCGCTTCAGATCGATGGGCGTAAGGTGCAGCATGGGCATTCCTCCTTCAGTCTCTGCACTATAGGCAACCTGCCGCGGAAAAGTCAATTTATCCGGAGGCGATGTGCCGCTTCAGCTCGGCGATCCACGTCCAGGAAAAGGCCTCGCGGCGGCAGGGAAACACGCTGTTGTTGGCGCAAAGGGGCTCGGCGGTGAGGTCGTAGCGCGAAGCGGCCACCGCCTGCGGCCACAGGCTGGTGCCCGGTATCGGCGAATAGTAGGCCAGCAGGGGGCGGACACCGGCCTGCTTGACCGCGGCGATGGAGCGCAGCACCTCCGCTGCCGGCTGGCCGGGCAGCCCCACCAGGAGATAGGCGCCGACCTGGTCGCGGTTGAACCCGGCCTGAATTAGGGTGCGGGCGGCGGCGGCGAACTCCGCGGCGGTGACTTTGCGGTCCAGCTGCCGGTGCTGCGCGCGGTCCGTCGTCTCCAGTCCCAGGCGCAGGGTTCGAAAGCCGGCCCGAAACATGAGCCCGGCGGTCTCCGGGGTGATCCCGCGGACGTGCACGGCGTTGGGAGTGTGGAAGCGCAGGGGCAGATCGGCGCGCACGATGGCCTCGAGCACCGGCAGGGCGTGACCCGGCACATCGGATAGAAACGCATCGTCGTAGAGCGCCACGTCGGCGAGGCCGTGGCGCCGATGCCAATAGCGCAGCTCCGCGGCGACCGCGGCGGGGCTGCGGCGCAGCCGCCTGCTGTCCATCAGGTTCGCGGCGCAGTAGGCGCAGGCGAAGGGGCAGCCTCGCCGGGTCAAAAGGGGGAGGAAGGCGATGCGGCGCTGCAACTCCAGCGCCGGATAGGGATAGGCGTCGATGTCATCGGGCGCATGTCGGGGGGCCGCCCGGCAGCCGGTGTAGCGTGCGACCAGACCGAGGATGGACTCCTCGGCCTGGCCGGCAATCACCTCGTCCGCGCCGCTGACGCGCCGGGCATGCGCGGTGCAAAGCGTGGCATAGACGCCGCCGAGCACAACGGGCGCATTCGGGTGGATCTCTCGAATGAGGCCGATGGTCTCCTGCACGCCGGTGTACCAATAGGTCATCCCCGAGGTGACCAGCACCAGATCCGGCGCGGGCCGCGTGCGCAGATCTTCGCGCAACCACCCCGGGTCGATGCCGTAGCGGGAGAAGTGCCGCGGAACGTCTCTGAGCGGGGCGGGCTTGGGAAGCCGCGTTTTCAGAAACGGCCCGCAGCCGAAGGGCGCTTCGCGGGCCGGGCGCGGGGCGCGGGGGTGAAAGCGGTCCAGGCAGTCGACGTAGGAGACCCGGCAGCCGTGCTCCCGCAGGATGCCGGCGAGGGTGAGCAGCCCCAGGGGGGAGGCCCAGGCGTCGTAGGCGGCGAAGTCGTGAATCCAGGGGTTGATGAGCAGGATATGCGGTGCGTCAGTCTTCGTCATCCGTGGCAAAATACACCATCGAGGTCTTCTTCAGCTCCTCCCGGCTGAAGAGCAGGCGGTAGCTGTCCACGCCGGCCGCCTGCGACATGCGCCGGGCGGTTTCGCGGCAGGCCGTTTCGTCTTCGGCGTGGATCATGGTGTAGAGGTTGTAGGGCCAGGCGGGCGCCGGGTTGCGGCGGTAGCAGTGGGAGACCTGGCGAAAGCCTGCCATGATCCGGCCCACCGCGTCGGTGCGCTCCTCGTCCACCTTCCAGGCGGCCATGGCGTTGGCTTTGTAGCCGGTGCGCTGGTGGCGCAGGGTGGCGCCGAAACGGCGAACAACGCCCCGGGCGCAGAGGCCGCGCAGGGCCTCGAGCAGGGCCTCCTCGGCGATGCCGAGCCGGCGCGCGATCTCGCGGTAGGGCTGCGCGGTGATGGGCAGGTCCTCCTGGATCGAGGCGATGATCTTTTTTTCGAGGTCGGTCAGCATCGGAAAAAAGTGCCTTGAAGTGGTTTCATAACCCCGTCTGACGGCTGGGGGTCCCGCCGTGGCGGGATGGCAGGCCTCGCGAACGTGCTCACAACTTATTTAGATTGCTTCGCTTTCGATTCTGCCTCCCGCCTTGCCCGCAACCGTTATCCGGGGTTGTGAAACCATTTCTAAAGTGAGCTAACGTTCAAAGTGCCTAAAACGGGGAGGCACACAGGGGCAAGAACGCGAGCAGAACGCGCCGGCATTCAACTGCCACTTTCGCCGCGTTGCGTGTGTCTGCGGCTAAAAAAAGAAGTACGGTGTCGTTTGCCTTGAGATTGAGCCGTATGCCGGTTTCAACTTTAGACACTTTAGCTCGCTTTAGGCATTTTAGCCCCTCTTGCCTTCGCCCTCTCGCCCTTCTCCGGAAACAGCCTTTCGATCTCCCCGGCGTCGGCCCGGCAGACACCGCGTTCGGTGATCAGTCCGGTGACCAGGCGCGCCGGGGTGACGTCGAAGGCGAAATTGGACGCCGGGGTGGCCGCCGGACAGATCCGCACCCGGTTGCGGCGTTGGCCGTCCCAGCCGTCGACAAAGCGCACCTCGTCCGCTGCGCGCTCCTCGATCGGGATTCCGCGCAGCCCGTCGCTCAGACTCCAGTCGAAGCTGCTCGAGGGCAGCGCCACGTAAAACGGGACATGGTTGTCCCGCGCCGCGAGCGCCTTGAGATAGGTCCCGATCTTGTTGGCCACATCGCCGGCCGCCGTGGTGCGGTCGGTGCCGACGATGACGATATCCACCCGCCCATGCTGCATGAGATGGCCGCCGGCATTGTCGGCGACCAGCGTGTGGGGGATGCCGACCTCGGCGAGTTCCCAGGCCGTGAGCCGGGCGCCTTGGTTCAGCGGCCGGGTTTCGTCCACCCAGACGTGCAGCGGCAGGCCCCGTTCGAAGGCGGTGTAGATCGGGGCGGTGGCCGTGCCGTACTCCACGCAGGCGAGCCAGCCGGCATTGCAGTGGGTGAGCACATTGACCGGACGGCCGGCGTTGGCGCGGCTCAACGCCTCGATGAGCGGCAGGCCGTGGGCTCCGATCCTTCGGCAGCGGTCGACTTCGGCGGCGGTGATGGCTGCGGCCTCGGCCCAGGCGGCCGCTCCCCGCCGGAGCGGATCGGGGCAGGCGCGCACGGCGTGCAGCACCCGGTCGACGGCCCAGCAGAGGTTGACGGCGGTGGGCCGGGCGGCTTTGATCCGCTCTGCGGCCTCCATCAGGTGCGGCTCGTCCGCATTGCGGCGTGCGGCGCCTGCTATGGCCCAGGCCGCGGTGACGCCGATCAGGGGGGCGCCGCGCACCGCCAGGGTGCGGATGGCCTCGATCGCGTCCGCGACCGTCTTCAGGTCCAGCACCACCCGTTGGTGGGGCAGCAGGCGCTGGTCGATCACCTGGACGGTCTCGCCGTCCGCGCCTATCCAAATCGGCCGCGGGGTCATGCGGGAGGATCAGAGCTTCGCCAGGGCGAAGTCGGTTTGCACTTCGCCCTGCAGCACGTGGCGGCGGAAGACCTGGCGCGTCCGGTTGGCGTCCATGTGCTGGTAGACGATCGGCTCGGAGTCGATCACCTCGACGGTGATGTTGGGCTCGCTGCTGCACATGCCCATGCAGCCGGAGGTGACGACCCGGATGTCCTGCCGGTCGGCCTCGGCCATTTCGGCCATCAGGGATTTCATGACCTCACGGGCGCCGGCCGCGATCCCGCAGGTTCCCATGTGCACCGTGATTTTAATGCGCACCTCACCGTCGTGCCGCAGGGCCGTGGCCTTGGTGGTCTCCTCCTTGATGCGTTTGAGGTCGTCAATGGTCAGCTTGGGCATGGCTGGTCTCCTCCCTGCCGGAATTGCGGTTCATCGTTGCGAGCGCCTCGCGAATCCCCTGTTCCACGAGCCGCACCGTGCCGGGGTCGCTTAAGTCCGCGCCGCCCTCGGAGAGCTCCCGGGTGTCGAGCGAGAATTCGTCCCCATCTACCGTGTGCGAGTAAGCAAAGTCAATATGCGGGTTGCCGATGATCAGCATGGCGAGCGTTGCCGCCACATCGCCGAGGGGGGCGCGGTCGATGTGGCTGTGGCGGAAAACGGCCGCCACCTCCGTGCCGCGCCCGGGCTCCGCGGCGACGGTGAGATCTCCCTCGCAGCGCCGGGCAGCGGCCGCCAGCAGCGAGAGCCCGAGCCCCACTCGCCGGGTGGTGCGCGAGGTGATGAAGGGGTCCTCCGGGTTGCTCGCCTTCTCCGGCGGCATGCCGGGCCCGTCGTCGCGCACGGTGAGTTTCAACCGGTCGGCCGCCAGGGACTCCTCCACCCGGATCTCGATGCGGCCGGCCCCGGCGGTGATCCCGTTCTCGACGACATCCAGGATGTGCAGCGACAGCTCCCGCATTCAGCTCAGCACTCCCCGGCCCTGCTCCGCGCGCAGCGCCCGTCCGACCTCCCGCAGGCTTGCCGCCGCCATCCGGAACGTGGTGGCGGCCCGGCCGATCTCTTTTAGAAAGTGGGCATCCGAGGAGGTGATGCAGGCGCGGGCGCCGATCATCGGAAAGCGTTGCCGGGCCTGGGCCAGGGGGACCCGGTAGGAGACCTCCACCCCGTCCAGCGCCAGGTCCGGCGGGATGAATCCCAGCTGATTGATGATGCCGTTGGCCGGCCGGTCCACATGGGCGCTGATGCTGAGGCCGCCCAGTGCATGCGTGCGGTGCACCACCTGCTCCAGGCTGTGCTGCGTGGCGCCGATCAGGAGCCGCGGGTTTTCGCTCACCACCTCGTTGTCCTCGTTGGCCACCACCTGGTAGCCGAACACTTCCGGCTGGTTTTCGCCGGGCAGACCGGCGTAGACGAACGCCTGCATGGCGAGGGCCTGGTCCAGCTCCTCGAAGAGGGCCAGAATGTGGACCTCCTCCCGCGTGCAGACCTCCATGCCCGGCAGCACCGCCAGCCCCGTCCGCTGGCCCGCGCGCATGGCGGCCGCGGCGTTTTCGGCGGAGTTGTGGTCGCAGACGGCGATCAGTTCGAGGCCCGCCTCCCGACAGCGAAGAATGAGATCGCGCGGGCTCATCTCCCAGTCGCCGCAGGGGGAGAGGCAGGTGTGGAGGTGCAGGTCGGCCTTGAACGTCCGCAGGCCGCTGTGCTCAGCGACGGTCATGGGGTCGCGGCTTCAGGCGGCGTCCGGGTTCCCCACGCCGGCCGCATGCAGCCGCCCCGCCAGCTCGTAGGCCGAGTGCGCCGCGATCAGGATCGGGATGCCCTCCTGGTCGGCTTTGCGGACGGTCTCCTCGTCGGGGGCCCGGCCTCCGGTCAGCACCACCGCCGCCATCTCCCGCAGCACCGCCACGGCGACGATGTTCTGGTGGCCTTGCACGGTCAGCCAGACGCAGCCCTGGGGGGCATTGGCCATGATCTCGCTCAGCAGGTCGCCGCAATAGCCGCCCCTGATCTCCCGCTCCAACCCTTTGTCGCCGGTGGCCGCCTGCAGGCCGAATCGCTCGCGCATCTCCCTGACGTTCATTTTCCTTCCTCTCGTTTTTCCGGCTGCCAGCGGCAGTCGTCCAGGTCGGCTTGCCCCCGCACCACGTCCTCCGCAAAGGTCCGGCAGTCCGGCGCCCCGCAGGCCCCGCAGCCCCATCCGGCCACCTGCTCGAGGATGGACTCGATGCGCTGCATCTGCTCGAGCGACAGCGCCGGTTTGCGGTCGCCGAAGTGCCGGGTCAGCTCCATCGCATTCTGGTCGGGCTGAAACCGGCCCTTGTCGTAGAGCCGCAGGATGGTGTTGCGCGGGACCCGCCGCCCCAGCCCGTAGATGTGGAGCATGCGCTGGACGTTGCTCTTGGCAAGGTACTTGTCCACGGCGTTGAGCACCCCTCCCAGGCAGCCTTCGCGGCAGGTGCGGAATTCGAAATACTCGACATCCTGGAAAAGCCCCATCTCGATTTTCTGCAGGTACTCGATGGCCTCCTTCAGGCCGGGCACGGCCATCGATTTTTCGACCTTCATACTGGCGATTTCGCCGCCGGACATCGCCACGAGGGCAGCGTTGCCGGTGGCGCAGGTCTCGAACTCCAGCAGGGTCTCGGAGAAGGGCGTCCCTTCGTGCAGGATCGTCTCGACCCGCTGTTTCAACTCCGGGTAGATCTCGTTGATCCCGATCGGGATGGCCGGGTGTTTGCGCGTGGCCGCCATGCCGTCGATCGGCGACACCGCCATGGTCGGGCAGGGGTTGATGTAGTACTTGATCACCTTGCGTCCCTGCGCCTCGTACTGGGGGATCAGGCGCTCCCGGACCTCGCGGGCCATCAGCGCCACAGGCCGGAGCACCGGCAGCACATTGGGCAGCAGACTGGGGAACTGGAAGGCGATCAGCCGCACCACGGCCGGGCAGACCGGGGAGATCAACGGCCAGGGGGCCTCCCGCGATTCCCGGTTGCGGCGGATGAACTCGGCCGCTGCGAGCTGAAACATCTCGAGAAAAATGGACATGTCGATGGTGTGGTGAAACCCCATCTGCCGCAGGCCGAGCAGCACGTCCTTGGGCATGGCGTTGGGGAACTGGGCATAGAGCACGGGCGAGACGAGGGCGATGGCCACATGGTCCCGGCCGACGGCCTCGGGCGCGCCGCCGGCCGCCGTTACGGCGCCCGCCGCGCAGGTGCGGATGCAGGCGCCGCAGCCGATGCACAGATCGACCAACCGGATCGAGGTGCGGTTGCGGATGCGAATGGCCCGGGTCGGACAGACCTTCAGGCAGGCGGCGCAGCCGTTGCAGCGTTCGGGATGAAACCGGACGTACGGGGTGGTTTGGTAATCAGGGGTCATGCGGCCTCTTTGTTCCCCTCGATGGAAAAGCACATGCGCACGCGGGTCCCCTGGCCCGGCGCGGAGTCGATGTGGATCTCGTCCGAGTTGTTCTTCATGTTGGAGAGCCCCATGCCCGCGCCGAAGCCCATCTCGCGGGCCTCCTCGGAGGCGGTGGAGTAACCGGGCTGCATGGCGCGTTCGATGTCCTCGATTCCCGGCCCATCGTCGTTGATCTCGAGGGTCAGCTGGTCGGCCGCGATGTCCAGGTGGATCTGGCCGTTGCCGCCGTGGATCACCGCATTCATCTCGCCCTCGTAGCAGCAGATCGCGATGCGCCGCACCAGGGCGGGCTCCAGGTGCATCGACTTGAGGATGTTTTGCGGAGGCTGGCCATGCGGGTACGCTGCAGCCGGCGGCGGCTTATCGCCGCCCGTCCAGCCCCGTGAGGCCCAGGGCGTGCAGCCGGCCGCAGCAGGCGAACATGCCGAAGGGGGTGGAGAAGATCGGCATCCGCTCGTTTTTGGCCACCTCGATCACCTCGGGCAGCGGAACTTTACCGCGCACGAAGACGATGGCCACCACCCCGGCGATCTTGGAGGTGCGCACGGTCTGGACGGAGGTCAGCCCGGTCAGCAGAAGGATCCCCTCGGTCGGCCGGGCGAGCACATCGCTCATGAGGTCGCTCGCCCCGCAGCGCGTGATCTCGGTCGCGAGCCCGTCCTCTCCCAGCAGCACCGTCGCCTCTAGCACCCGCACGATTTCGGCCAGTTTCATCGCCTGCATCCTTGACTGTGGGGTCGGCTGAAACATCACACCCGGAGCGGAATTTCGAAGAGCACTATAAAATGGCGGTGTAGGGGTGTCAAGCAGAGGCCGCCGCCATCCTGCGGCAGCCGGCGGCGATGGCCTCGACCCGGCGCATGACCTCTGCCACATCGAACGTCAGCAGGCGCCGGTGGCGCACCAGCGGCCTGCCCGCCACCCACACCGCCTCCACATCCGCCCCGGAGGCGGCATACACGACGGCCGAGGCCGGATGGTGCAGGGGGGTCAAGTGCGGCTGTCGGGTGTCGATGACGATCAGATCCGCCTGTTTGCCGAGCTCGATCGAGCCGATCTCCCGCTCCAGTCCCAGGGCGCGCGCGCCCTCGATGGTGGCCATGCGAATCGCGCGCTCGGCGGAAATCAGCGTCGGGTCCAAGCCGTCCACCTTGTGGAGCTTGGCCGCCAGGTCCATGGCGGCGAACAGGTCGAGATCGTTGTTGCTGGCGCAGCCGTCGGTGCCGAGGCCCACGGTGATCCCGGCGGCCAGCATGGCCGCCACCGGCGCGATGCCTGCGCCGAGCTTGAGGTTGCTTTCGGGGTTGTGCGACACCTTCGCCCCCCGCTCGGCGATGAGATCGATGTCGGCTGCTTCCACCTGCACGCAGTGGACCAGGAGGGTCTGCGGGTCGAGCACGCCGATGCGCTCGAGCCATCCGATGGGCGACACGCCGTGCGCGGCCGAAATGAGCTCATGCTCCCGGCAGGTTTCGGCCGCGTGCACCTGGAACAGCAGCCCCAGCTCCGCGCACAGCCGTTTGGCCGCGACAAGGGTCCGCTCGGAGCAGGTGTAGGGGGAGTGGCAAAAGACCGAGGGGGTGATGGTGCCGGTGCGGCCGAGCCAGGCGCTCGCGAACTCGCGCGCGGCGCGGATGTTCTCGGCCGGGTCGGCCACGCCCGGCGCCGGGAAGTCGACGACCCCCTGTCCCAGCACCGCGCGCAGGCCGGCCTCCCGCAGCGCTTCGGCCACGGTGTTTTCGTGAAAATAGCCGTCACAGCAGGTGGTGGTGCCCGAAAGCGCCATCTCGGCGCAGGCGAGCAGCGCGCCCCAGCGGACGGACGCCGGCGTGATCACCGCCCGCTCGACCGGGAAGATGTGCTCGTTCAGCCAGGCCTCCAGCGGCAGGTCGTCCGCCAGTCCGCGGAAGAGCGTCATCGGCAGGTGGGTGTGGGTATTGATGAGCCCGGGCATGACGATGCCGCCGCGGGCGTCGCTGAGCTCGCGCGCCGCGGGCAGGGGCGCGGGTTCGGTTCGCCCGATCGCCGCAATCGTCTCCCCGCGCACCCCGACCCACCCCCCGGCGATGACATCAAAATCCGGGTTGCACGTGAGGATCGTCCCGTTGTGGATGAGGAGGTCGAAGGCCATGGGAAGTCGCTAAGGGAAATGCCTATTATAATGCCTACCGTGCCTAAAATAGTAAGAAAAGGCAGACTACTTCCTCGCCCGGATGGCGGCCGCCAGGCGATTCACTTCGTCCATCGCCGCTTGCGCATCGAAGGTCAAGATCCGGCGGTCGCGCAGCACGACCCGGCCGGCGATCACGACCGTGGCCACGTCGCTTCCGCGCGCGGCGTACACCAGATGGGAGGCCGGGTGGTACATCGGGGTCAGGTGCGGCTTGCGGGTGTCGAGAACGATCAGGTCGGCCTGCTTGCCGGCCTCGATCGAGCCGATGCGCTCGCCCAGGCCGAGGGCCCGCGCGCCGTCGATCGTGGCCATGCGCAGGACGGTTTGAGCATCCATGACCGTGGGGTCGAGGGTTTGCCCTTTGTGGAGCTTGGCGGCGGTGTCCATCTCCTGGAAGAGGTCGAGATTGTTGTTGCTGGCGGCCCCGTCGGTGCCGAGCCCCACGCAGATGCCTGCGGCGAGCAAGCGCGGCACCGGGGCGATGCCCGAGGCCAGCTTCATATTGCTCTCCGGGTTGTGGGACACCTTGACCGCGTGCGCTTGCAGCAGCCCGATATCATCCTCGGTCAACGCGACGCAATGGCAGGCGAGCACGTTCGGCGCCAGCAGCCCCAGCGCCGCCAGGTGGCCCACGGGGGTGCGGCCGTAGCGCGCGATGATCGTCTCCACCTCGCCGCTGGTCTCGGCCAGATGGATCACCATCGGCAGCCCGTGGCGCTGCGCCAGGCGGAAGGCCCGCTCGAGCAGCTCCGGCCGGCACAGATAGGGCGAGTGGGGCTCGACGGCGACCGAGATCAGCGGGTCGCCGCGGAAGGCATCGATGAGCCGCTGCGTGCAGGCGAACCCGTTTTCGGCGTCGCCGTAGGCCGGGGAGGGAAAATCGAAGAGCACCTCGCCGACCACGGCGCGCATGCCCGCCTGCTGCGCGGCGCGGCCGACCGCCGCTGCGAACAGATACATGTCGCAAAAGGTGGTGGTGCCGGAGAGGATCATCTCGGCGCAGGCCAGAAGGGCCCCGCTTCGGACCTGCTCTGCGTCGAGGCCGGCCTCGGCCGGGAAGATGTGCTCGTTCAGCCAGGCCATCAGCGGCAGGTCGTCCGCCAGGCCCCGGAAAAGGGTCATGGCGGCGTGGGTGTGGGTGTTCACCAGGCCGGGCATGATGATGCCGCCGCGGGCGTCGATGACCTCGGCGGCCGGCAGGCCGGAGAGCTCCGCCGTTGTGCCGACGGCCGCGATGCGGCCGTCCCGGACGGCGACGGCGCCGTCCGGGATCACGCGGTTTTCGGCATCCACGGTGAGCAGCAGGCCGCGGTTGAGAACCAGGTCAGCCGCAGTCGCCGTCATCGATCGAGTCCAGTATGCGGTTTACAAGCCGCCCCATCCGCGGGGCCGCCTGCCGCGCGGTGGCGATGATCGCATCCACCGAGGCCGGCTCGGGGCGGTCCGGGTCGTGGACGTTGGTGACCACCGAGAGGCCGAGGACGGCCATCCCGCCGTGGACGGCGGCGATCACCTCCATCACCGTCGAAAAGCCCACCGCGTCCGCGCCGATGGCTCTCAGGAACCGGATCTCAGCGGGCGTCTCCAGGGAAGGCCCTTTCAGGCCGGCGTAGACTCCGCGGCGCAAGGGGAGGGTCGCGGCTGCCGCCGCGCGCTCCGCCAGCGACAGGAGGCCCGGGTCGTAGGCGGCCGACATGTCCGGGAACCTGTCCCCCCAGCGCTCTTCGTTGGGGCCGACCAGCGGGTTTTCGCCGGTCAGGTTGAGGTGGTCGCCGATCAGCATGATATCGCCGGGGCGAAAAGCCGGGTTGAGGCCGCCGGCGGCATTGGTGACGATGAGGCGGCGCACGCCCATCTCCTGCAGCACCCGGACCGGGAAGACGACCTCGGCCGGCGAGCGCCCCTCGTAGAGGTGGAATCGGCCCTGCAGCAGCAGGATCGAGCGGCCCTGGACATCCCCCGCCAGGAGTCGGCCGGCATGGGATTCGACTGTGGGCAAGGGAAAGTGCGGGATGGCGTCGTAGTCGAAGGCCGCGGCCACCTTCAGCCCGGAGAAGGCATCCCCCAAGCCGGTGCCGGCGAGCAGGCCGATGCGGGGGGAGGAGGGGGTCCGCTCCAGCAAAAAGGCGGCGGCCTGCTTCGCTTTTTCGAGAGGATTCTTCATATTCGCATCGAACGCCCGGGGATCTTATGTCAGCCCCGCGATCCAGTCAACTCGAACCTTGCCTCTGTGCTCCGCAGGCTTGACGCATGCGCGGTTCGGGCCATAGGGGCCATGGTCGGGCCGCCCGCCCGGCGTTGACATTTCTCGGAGGTTGTGGAATAAGGCCAAACTGGGTCAACCCCCCCGGCTCGCATCTCCAAATTCCACAAAGGAAACGGCTCGCATGACGACGGATCGACACCCTGAGCACCCGGACATCACCAGCCCCATGTGGTCGAAAATCGATGCGGTCATTTCCGCCCACCAAGGGATCCCCGGATCGGTGATCACGGTGCTGCGGGAATGCCAGGACATCGTCGGTTACCTGCCGGTGGAGCTGATCGACTACATCGGCGGCGGGCTCAACCTCTCGCGCAGCGAGGTCTTCGGCGTGGCCTCCTTCTACGCGCTGTTTTCCATGCAGCCCAAGGGGCGCCACACGGTCAAGGTCTGCATGGGAACCGCATGCTACGTCAAGGGCATCAAGGAAGTCATCGGGCGCATCGAAAACCACTATCAGGTGTCGCCGGGAGGCACTTGCGCGGACCGGCGTTTTTCACTGGAGGCCGTGCGCTGCCTCGGGGCCTGCGGCCTCGCGCCGGTGCTGGTGGTCGGCGCCGACACCTACGGAGACGTCAAAGCCGACAAGATTGTCCAGATTCTGGACAAATACGAATAGACCGAACACATTCAGCCTGCGTTCGGAGCAGGGGTTCACGGGACAGACGATGAAGATATCCGAGATTCGCGATATTTTGAAAGCCGAAGTCCTGGTGGGGGAAGATCAACTCGACAAGAGCGTCGTGGCGGGCGGCGGCGCCGACCTGATGGCGGATGTGCTCTCGGCGGTCGCCAAGGAGGCGGTCCTGCTGACGGGGCTGACGACCGAGCAGGTGCTGCGCACGGCGAAGGTGTCCGGGGTGGCGCTGGTGGTGTTCGTGCGCGGCAAGCGTCCGGACGAACCGGTGATCGAACTGGCCCGCTCCTACAACATGCCGGTGCTGCTCACCAACTTCTCGTTGTTCGTGGCCAGCGGCCGCTTATATATGAATGGGCTGCGGGGGCTGGACGGGTCGTGGTGAGACCCGCGCCAGTTTTTCCGCCGCCCGAAGATGCACGGATTCGCAATCTGCACCGGGAGTTGACATGACCAAGGTCCGGACTCAGTTGATGCTCTGCAGCGGCACCGGGTGCCAAGCCAATAAATCCATTCCGTTTCACCAGGCCTTGCAGCGGGAGCTCGAACTCAAGGGGCTGGCGGATGAGGTGAAAATCATCGAGACCGGCTGCAACGGCTTCTGCGCCGTGGGGCCGGTGATGCTGGTGCAGCCGGAGGGCATCTACTACCAGAAGCTCACCCCGGAGATCGTTCCCCATCTTCTACGTGGAGCCGGCCTCCAAGGAAACCATCCCGCGGATGGAAAACATCCCCTTCTTCGCCAAGCAGATGTTCTGGGTCATGCGCAACAAGGGCGCCATCGACCCGGAGGTGATCGACGAGTACATCGCGCGCGACGGCTATTTCGCCGTGGCCAAGGCGCTGAAAGAGATGACGGCCGATGAGATCATCGCCGAGGTGAAGACCTCCGGCCTGCGCGGCCGCGGCGGCGCAGGGTTCCCCACCGGCCTCAAGTGGGAGTTCGCCCGCAAGAGCGGCGGGGAGATCAAATACGTGCTCTGCAACGCCGACGAGGGCGACCCCGGGGCCTTCATGGACCGCAGCGTGCTGGAGGCGGACCCGCATTCCGTGCTCGAAGGCATGATCATCGCCGCCAAGGCCATCGATGCCCGGCAGGGGTATATCTACGCCCGCACCGAGTACCCGCTTGCCATCCGGCGCCTGGGCATCGCGATCAAGCAGGCCCGCGAGTACGGGCTGCTCGGCAGGGACATCCTGGGAACGGGGTTCGACTTCGACATCGACATCTATCAGGGCGCCGGCGCGTTCGTGTGCGGGGAGGAGACCGCCCTCATGCGCTCGATCGAGGGCAAGCGCGGAATGCCCAGACCGCGGCCGCCGTTTCCGGCGCTCAAGGGGCTCTGGGAGAAGCCCACCATCCTCAACAACGTCGAGACGTTCGCGAACATCGGGCAGATCATCCTCAACGGGGGCAAATGGTACGCGAGCGTCGGAACCGAGGGCAGCAAGGGCACCAAGGTCTTCGCGCTCTCCGGGGACGTCAACAACATCGGCCTGGTGGAGGTGCCCATGGGCACCCAGCTGCGTACGCTGATCTTCGACATCGGCGGCGGCATCCCCGGCAAGAAGAAGTTCAAGGCCGTGCAGCTCGGCGGCCCGTCGGGCGGTTGCGTGCCCGAGGCGCACCTCGACATCCCCATCGACTACGAGGAGATCGCCAAGGTCGGCGCCATCATGGGCTCCGGCGGGGCCATCGTCATGGACGAGGACACCTGCATGGTGGACATGGCCCGCTTCTTCATGGAC
>JALOOU010000089.1 GCA_025454255.1 Desulfobacterales bacterium
CCGGGGGAGCGGGTCGACCACGATGTGGTCAAGCTCATGTACCGCTATGCGCGGCAGCGAAACGTGCCCTTCGACTACGTCGAGCTGCTCTTTTCGGGCCCCTCTCAGCTGCCCCTCCTCTTTCACATCCGCTTCAAGACCGATGAGGCCGGCACCGTGGACGCCCTCCGGCGCCGGCACGGCGAGCCCCGCGTCATCGATTGGGGGGCCGGCGCCGGCCAGTCGCTGGTGTGGCGGCACGATGACGATCTCCTCGTCGTCTCCCGCGTACCCGACCGTCTGGGAGAGATCGGCCACCGCATCACCTTTTATTTCGCGGCCAATATCGAGGAGATGCTGCGCGCCGAACAGGAGCAGAGGGAGCAGAAGGCCCTCGAGCATTTAGACTTTACCCTGGCAAACCGCCATAGTATAGTTACCTGTTGTGAGTGTGCGCAGGCGGCGGTCTTTTCCCACGCGGCCTCTGCGCGAGCCAACCGCACAAGGGCATCGCCGTTGGGCCGGATCAAAGACATCATGCTGCACCTCCAGGAACGGATCCTGTCCCGGCGGCCGATGCCGGCCAAGCGGCTGGCGGAAATCACCGCGGCGCACCGTCTGTGGACCGACTCGCAGCGCAGGCAAGGGGCGCGGGCCGTGCTGGGCGGCGCCAATTTAAAAGAGGCCGACCTGGCCAAGGCGGAGCTGCCCGGGGCCGACCTGGGCGACGCCGATCTGACGGCGAGCACGATGTGCCTGGCCAACCTGCGCGACGCCGATTTGAGCGGCGCCCGCCTGCACCGGGCGGATCTGCGCGACGCCGACCTGCGCCGCGTCGTCCTGAGCCGGGCGCAGGCGGTCAAGGCCGACCTCAGCCGGGCCGACTTGAGTCTGGCCGACCTCAGCCGGGCCACGCTGACCGGCGCCGTCCTGCGGAGCGCAGCGCTCTGCCGCGCCGGCCTCAAGGGGGCGGAGCTGGCCGGCGCCGACCTGAGCGGGGCCGACCTGCGGGAGGCCAACCTGAGCCAAACCGATTTGAGCGGAGCCGACCTGAGCTACTCCAACCTGACCCAGGCCAACCTGAGCCTGGCCAACCTGGTCCGCGCGGATTTGAAATTCGCCCATCTTTTCCGCGCCCTCCTGCGGGGGGCGGACTTGAGAGGGGCCGACCTCCAGGCCGCCGACCTCACCGGAGCGGACCTGCGTCAGGCGAACCTGAGCGAGGCCCGCCTGACGGCGGAGCAGGCGGCGGGGGCCGTCGTCGACGCAACCACCACCCTGCCCGCCGGAGTGAAACCGCCGGGCAGGTGACCGATATCAGCCGCCATGAGGCAAACGATCGTTCGAGGCTACACTCCCGGAGCGGTGGGGCTCATCACCCGGGCGCATGCCGTCTGGTACCACACGCACTGGGGTTTTGACGCCAGCTTCGAGGCCCAAGTCGGCCGGGAGCTTTCGGATTTCATCGCCGGCTTCGAGGAATCGCGCGACGGCTTGTGGGTGGCCGAGGAAAAGACCGCGTTTGCCGGGGCCGTGGCGGTTTGCGGCCGCCGGGCAGCCGTGGACGGCGCCCGGCTGCGCTGGTTCATGGTGCTGCCGGAGTTCCAGGGCCGGGGCATCGGCACCGATCTGCTCGCCCGGGCGGTTGCCTTTTGCCGCGAAAAGAACTATCCGAAGATCTTTCTCTGGACCTTCCATGGGCTGGACGCCGCGCGCAGCCTCTACACCCGTTTCGGGTTTCGGTTGACCGAAGCGCACGATGTCGCCCAGTGGGGGCAGTTCATCCATGAGGAGAAACTCGAGCTTGCGCTCGACACTTGACGATACGAGGAGAGTCCCATGAAACACGGAAAAACGATACTGGTGGTGGCGGTGGCAGTGTTCCCCTTCCTGGTGTGGGCGGCCGAGAAGACCGCGTCGCCCGCCCCGGAGCTGAAGAGCTTCGAGGAGAAAATCAGCTATGTCATGGGCCGCGAAATCGGCCAGAGCCTGAGCGAGGCCCCGACCCCGGTCGATGTCAACACTTTCATCCGCGGGATGCAGGACGCCATCCAAAAGCGCCCCTCGGCCCTGACGGATACGGACGAGGAGGCCATCAAGGCCGAATTCTCGGCGCGCATGCAGGCGGCGCAGGCAGCCAAGAGCGCCGCCCTGGCCGAAGAGAACCGCAAGAGCGAGGAGGCCTTCCTCGCCAAAAACAAGTCGGCCAAAGGCGTGGTCACCACTGCGAGCGGCCTGCAGTACGAAGTGCTGAAGCCCGGCACCGGGGCCAAGCCCAAGGAGACCGACCGCGTGAAGGTGAACTACCGCGGTTCGCTTTTGGACGGGACCGAATTCGACAGCTCCTACGCCCGCAACCAGCCGGCCGTGTTTCCGGTGAACGGGGTGATCCCCGGCTGGACGGAGGCGCTGCAACTCATGCAACTGGGCGGCAAGTACCGCCTGTGGGTGCCCTCCAAACTGGCCTACGGCGAGCGCGGGGCCGGCCGTGCGATCGGCCCCAATGCCCTGCTGATTTTTGAGGTCGAACCGCTCGAGATCGTCAACAACTGACCCTCGGCCTTGAATTTCGATCAGACGTGACTAAGTTGGCGCATCGAACGACTCATCTCGTACCACCGGCAAAAGGAGGGCCGCTCATGAAGGAGAAGCGCAACCTGCACCTTAAAGTCCAGGAGATGTGCGACTGCTATGCCACCACCAACCCGCTCAAAGAGATGTCGGTGCTCGGCAAGGACAAGGACACGGAGGAGGCCGCCCTCAAGTGGCTGGCGCTGGCCGTACTGCACGGCGTTGAGAACAACGCCGAGGAGATCACGCTGACCCGCCGCCCGGACGGCAAGGTGGCGGTGACGGCGGTCTACCGCAAAACCGAGCTGCCCTCCCCGGGCAGCGCGGTTGCGGAGAAGATCCTCGAGGCGGTGCGCGAAATCACCCACATCGAAAAGGGCAAGGGCAAGAGCCTTCTGGCCCTGGGCATCCGCAACGACAGCCTGGAGCTCAAGGTCGAAATGAAAGCCGAAAAAGAGAAGGAAAAAATATCCATCGAATTCCCCGGTTGATCCCGCCGGCAGAGCCGGCAGCGCACGCGAGGGGCCGCGCAGGATGCGGCCCCTTACCGTTTGCCGGCCCCGGCGCCGGGGCCGGCCTCTTCGTTCGCGCCGCCGGCGACGGCTGAATCCGGCGGCGCGACCCGCTGAGGTGGCGCCACGCAACCCATCCCATCACTTAAGGAGCCCGACCCCCGATGAGCGACCAACCCAACAAGGTCATCTATTCGATGATCCGGGTCAGCAAATACTACGACAAACGGCCGGTGCTGGAGGAGATCTCCCTCTCCTACTTCTACGGGGCCAAAATCGGGGTGCTGGGGCTGAACGGCTCCGGCAAGAGTTCGCTGCTGCGCATCCTGGCCGGAGTGGACACGGAGTTCGTCGGCCAGACGGTCATCTCCCCGGGGCTGACCGTGGGCTTCCTCGAGCAGGAGCCGCACCTGGACGAATCCAAAACGGTGCGCCAAGTCGTGGAGGAGGCCGTGCAGGAGACCGTGGCCCTCATCGAGGAGTTCAACCGCATCAACGAAAAGCTGGCCGAGCCCATGTCCGATGAGGAGATGGGCAAGGTGCTCGACCGGCAGTCCGCGGTCCAGGAAAAACTCGACGCCCTGGATGCCTGGGACCTCGACGCGCGCCTGGAGATGGCCATGGACGCTCTGCGCTGCCCGCCGGGGGAGACCCCCGTGAAGGTCGTCTCCGGCGGCGAGCGCCGGCGCGTGGCGCTCTGCCGCCTGCTGCTGCAAAAGCCGGACATCCTGCTGCTCGACGAGCCCACCAACCATTTGGACGCCGAGACCGTGGCCTGGCTGGAGCGCCATCTGCAGCAGTACGCCGGCACGGTGATCGCCGTCACCCATGACCGCTACTTCCTGGACAACGTCGCCGGCTGGATTCTGGAGCTCGACCGCGGCCGGGGCATCCCCTGGAAAGGCAACTACTCCTCCTGGCTCGAGCAGAAGCGGACGCGGCTGCAGCAGGAGGAGAAGTCGGAGGGCAAGCGGCAGAAGACGCTCGAACGCGAGCTGGAGTGGATCCGCATGGCCCCCAAGGCGCGCCATGCCAAATCCAAGGCGCGCATCACGGCCTACGAGAACCTGCTGGCCCAGGACGCCGCCAAGCGGGCGGAGGACCTGGAGATCTACATCCCGCCCGGGCCGCGCCTGGGCAACCGGGTCGTCGAGGCCGAGGGGGTCGGCAAACGCTTCGGGGACCGGGTGCTCGTCGAAAACGTCTCCTTCGCCCTGCCCCCCGGCGGCATCGTCGGGGTGATCGGGCCCAACGGCGCGGGCAAGACCACCCTGTTCCGCATGATCACCGGCCAGGAGGCGCCCGACGCCGGCACCATCCGCGTCGGCGACACGGTGCGCTTCGCCTACGTCGACCAGAGCCGCGACAGCCTGGACCCCAACAAGTCCGCCTGGGAGGTGATCGCCGACGGCCGCGACGTGGTCGAGCTGGGCAAGGTCCAGGTGAAGTCCCGCGCGTATGCGGCGCGCTTCAACTTCTCCGGCAGCGACCAGCAGAAAAAAGTCGGCATGCTCTCCGGCGGCGAACGCAACCGGGTCCATCTGGCCCGCATGCTCAAGTCCGGAGCCAACGTGCTGCTGCTCGACGAGCCCACCAACGATCTGGACGTGAACACCCTGCGCGCGCTCGAAGAGGCGCTGGAGAGCTTTGCCGGATGCGCGGTCGTCATCAGCCACGACCGGTGGTTTCTCGACCGCATCGCCACCCACATCATGGCGTTCGAGGGCGACAGCCGCGTGATCTGGTTCGAGGGCAACTACTCGGAGTACGAGGCCGACCGTCGCAAACGGCTGGGGGTCGACGCCGACCAGCCCCACCGCATCAAATACCGGGCGCTGACGCGGTAGGAAGCAAGATGGGGTAATCGGCCCGGTTCCACAGCGGCGCCGCGGCCTCGGACTCGAAGCCCGGCCAGGGCCAGCCGACGGGCAGCGGTGATGCGAAGGTGAGGACCTCCTTGCGCGTGGGGTGGGCCACCGCAAGCTCCTTCGCAAACAGCGCAATCTGCCGCGCGGGCAGGGGGGCGGAGGCGCCGTAGCGCACGTCCCCCACGATCGGGCACCCACGATGGGCAAACTGCAGACGGATCTGGTGGCGGCGGCCGGTTTCAAGCTCGACGGCCACCTGGCTGCGGCCGGAAGCCGACCCCTGCACCCGGTAAGAAAGGCGGGCCTCGCGGCTGGTCGCGCTGCGGGCCGCCACCACCCGGCTGCTGCGGCCGTCGCGTTCGATCTGGTCGACCAGCACCCCGGCGGCGGACGGCGGCCGTCCCTCCAGGACCGCCCAGTAGCATTTGCGGGTCTCGCGCGAGCGCAGTGCGGCGCTCAGGCGGGCGGCGGCCTTGGAGGTGCGCGCGAACATCATCACACCCGCCACCGGCCGGTCGAGGCGATGCACCAGCCCCAAAAAGACGTTGCCCGGTTTTCGATACCGCTGCTTGACCCAGCCCCGGGCCAGGTCGAGCAGACACTCGTCTCCGCTCACGTCGCCCTGGACCAGCAGGCCGGCCGGCTTGTAGAGGACCAGCAGGTGGTTGTCGGCGTGGAACACCGGCCACCGGTGATGCAGGAATTCAATGCCCACGCCGCCTGCCTTTCACTGAGAGGGGTGCGACCATGGCCGTGACGCGCCGCGACACCCGGGAGCCGGGGATCGAGGCGATGGGCGCGCTGTTCGCCCGCTGCGGGATCGAGCTGACGAATGGCCAGCTCGACCGTTTCTGGGTCTACCACTGTCTGCTGCGGGAACACAACCCCGAGCTCAACCTGACGCGGGTCCACAACTTCGCCAACATGGTGCTCAAGCTCTACGTGGACTCGGTGCTCCCGGCCACGATGACGGCGCTCCCCTCGCCGCTGCTCGACCTGGGCAGCGGTCCCGGCATGCCCGGGATCCCGCTCAAGATCTGCCGCCCGGGGCTGGATGTCGTCCTCGCCGAAACCCGAGGCAGCCGGGTCGACTTTCTCAAAACGGCGATCGAACGGCTGCGGCTCGACGGCATCCGCGTGAGCGCGGGCCGGGTCACTGCGCGCTTCGAAGAGCCGGTGGCCGGGGTCATCACCCGGGCCGTGGAAACGATCGGCCGTACGCTCGAACGGGTGAGGGGATGCCTCGCCGAAGGCGGCCGGGTCATATTCATGAAGGGCCCCCGCTGCGATGCGGAGATCGGCGAGGCCCGTATCCGGTTCGGCTCGACCTATTCTTTGGATGAGGACCGCTCCTACCTCATCCCCGGCACCGGCCACGCGCGCCGGCTGCTCGTCTACCGCCGGCTGGATCAGCCGTTGTCCGCGCGCCGGATCAAAGCCATGAGCCACCCCGATGCCCGCGCCATCGCCAGCAGCCAGAACCCGGTCTTCAAGGAGCTGAAGAAACTGCTCTCCGGCCGCGGGATCCGCAAGAGCGGCCAAGCCCTGGTCGCGGGCGAAAAGCTGGTGCGCGAAACCCTGCTCCGCCGGAGGCCGCGCTGCAAGGCCTGGGTCAGCGGACCGGACCGGCCGCCGCCCGCTGCCGGCGCGGACCTGCCCTGGTACCAGCTGGCGCCCGAGCTGCTGGGGGAGCTCGACATCTTCGGCACCCGCTCGCCCCTGCTGCTCATCACCGTACCGGAGATCCGCCCCTGGCAGCCCCGGGAGGGGTTCCCGGCCGGCTGCAGCGTGCTCATCCCTTTCCAGGACCCTGAAAACGTGGGGGCCGCCATCCGCTCCGCGGCCGCCTTCGGCGCCTCCCAGGCGATCCTGCTGGCCGAGAGCGCCCACCCCCTCCACCCCAAGGCCATGCGCGCCTCCGGGGCAAGCGTGCTCGACCTGCCCCTGCGGCAGGGCCCCTCGCTGGCGGACCTGCCGGCCGAGCTCGCGATCCTCGCCCTCTCGGCCGAGGGCGCCGATATTCGCCAAGCGGCGTTTCCGGAGGCCTTCGGCCTGCTGGCCGGCCTGGAGGGGACGGGCCTGCCGGAGGCCTGGCGCCGGCGGTCGCTGCGCATCCCCATCCGGCCCGAGGTGGAGTCGCTCAACGCCGCCGCCGCGACGGCCGTGGCCCTCTATGAGTGGAAGCGGCGAGCAAGCGCCGCTGCTGTTGAATTTCCTGAACCCTATGTCCTGAACCCCAACCCCTGAACCTTGTGTGGCTTGATGAACCCCGTCGCCCCCGGCCACCTCACCCCTCCCGACCCGCGGGTCCCCGGCGGGGTCTACCTCTGCCAGGTCAACGACACCGTCGCCTGCGGCGCCTGCTGCGGCCTCTACAACTGCGCCGCAGCCTCGCGCGGGCAGCTCCAGCAGCTCCTCGCCCGCCGCACCGCGCAGTTCGCCGGGGTCGCGCGCAACGCGGATGCCATCGACGAATTCCGGCTGACCTTGGAGCGGCGCGAGCACGCAGAGCGGCCTTACAGCGATTTCTACGTTTGCCCGTTTCTGGGACTCATCGGCCCGCGCCGCTCGCGGCCCGGCTGCCTGCTCCATCCCCTGGCCGACGGCAACGATGGGATCGACTACCGCGGGCTGAGCTTTTACGGCGGCCTGGCCTGCCGCGACTATTTCTGCCCCTCCTACCGCAACCTGCCGGCCGCCCACAAAGCCGTCGTCAAGGCGGTCTGCACCGATTGGTACCTTTACGGCCTCGTGGTCACCGAGGATCGACTGCTCAGCGCCATCTTCGCGGCGATCGAAGCCCGCCGGGGCCGGCCGCTGGCGCCGACGGAGGTCGCCGGCCGCGGGCCGGCGCGCGACAGGATGGCGGAGCTCTTCGCCCTGAAGCTCTCCTGGCCCTACCGCGGCCCCGGCTGGAAAGGCCCGGGCAACTACTTTTTCAACGACGGCCTCCACCCGTGCAGCCCCATCGACTACGGAGAGCTAAACGCCCCGGCCTCCCTCCACGATCCGACGCTGCACGCGCTGGGCTCGTCGTTTGCGTCGCGGCGCGAGCTGATCGCAGCCGAGGCCCTGATCGAAACCATGCTCGATCGCCTGCTGCGCGCATTGGCGTCTGCGGCCGAAATCGCCGCCCATTGAGTTTACGCGGCACTCCGTGCTATAGGCTGCCTGCAAGCCGCAACCACCATCAACCGAAACCAGAAGGAGGAGTCATGGGCAAAGGCGATCGTCGCTCCAAGCGGGGAAAGATCTGGCGCGGAACCAACGGCAATACACGGCCCAAGAAGAAAAAGGCCGCCGAAGAAAAGAAAGGCGCATGAATGCGAAGCCGCCGAACCCCCGCACCCCCGCGTGGGACATCGACAGCATGTTCACCGACCGCTGGTCGCCGCGGGCGTTGGCGGCCGACCCGCTCACGCCGCGCGAGGTCCAGACCCTTTTCGAAGCGGCCCGCTGGGCGCCGTCCTGCTTCAACGAGCAGCCCTGGCTGTTCGTCTACGCCACGGCGCCGGAGCAGCGCCGGAAGCTGGCCGCCTGCCTGGCCCCCAAAAACCAGCTCTGGGCCGGCCATGCGCCGCTCTTGATGTTCCTCTTGGCCCGGCGCAGTTTCCAGAAGAGCGGCAAAGAGAACCGCCATGCGCCCTACGACGCGGGTGCGGCGTGGATGGCGCTTGCGCTTCAGGCCCGCAAGCTGGGGCTCTACGCCCACGCCATGGCCGGTTTCAACCTGCAAAAAGCCTACGAGGCCCTGGGGGCCTCCCCGGAGGAGTTCCTGGTGATGGCCGCCATCGCGGTCGGACGCAAGTGCGAGGATTCAGGGCTGCCGGAGGAGTTGCGCGCCATGGAGAGCCCCAACGACCGCAAGCCCCACGCCGAGGTGGCCACCGACCTCTTTCCGCTGGCGCCGGCTTCCCACACCCAACAGGGAGTTAGCTGATGATCGCCTATTTCCTCCACAACCCGCGCAAAAACATGGACACGGTCTATCTGCCCGACCGCTGCTGTTTCCTGGCGGCTGACAGGGCCGTCATGGAGCGCTTCATCGCCGTCAAACCCGATTTCGCCCGCTGGCCGGGCCAGGCGTGCGCCGCGGTGGAGCCCGAGGAGTTCGGCACCGTGGTGGCCACCCGCGACGACCAGGGGGATGTCTGCATCGTCAACCACGACCTGTGGCGGGAGCGGATGCTGGCCCTGCTGGGCAACCCCATGGATCGGAGCGCCACGGAGCCATAACCCGCCATGGCCTCGCCCCCCGTGCAGGCGTTTTTGGAATTCGCCATCGAGACCGCCTACGACGCCGGGCGCCTCACCCTCGGTTATTTCCAAACCGAACTGCAGCCGGAAATGAAGAGCGACGACACGCCGGTGACCGAAGCCGACCGCCGGGCGGAGGAGCTGATTCGATCCCGGATCGAGAAGCGCTTCCCGGCCCATCGCATCGTCGGCGAGGAGTCGGGCCCCTCCGGCTCGGCCGACGGCGCCCCCTGCTGGTGGATCGACCCCATCGACGGCACCAAGGCCTTCATCCGCGGGGTGCCGCTTTATGCGGTGCTGCTCGGCCTGGAGATCGAGGCCCGCATCGTGGCCGGCGTCGCTTATTTCCCGGCGTTGGGGGAGATGGTCTACGCCGCCGATGGGCTGGGCTGCCGGGTGAACGGGCGGCGCTGCCGAGTCAGCCCGGCAGCCTCCCTCGGCCGCAGCATCGTCTCGTTCACCAACGCCGCCAACTTCAAAGCGGCCGGACGCGAAGAGGTCTGGAAGCGCGTCATCGCCGCCGCCTGGCACAGCGTCGGCTGGTCGGACGCCTACGGGCATGCCCTGGTGGCCACCGGACGGCTCGAGCTGATGCTCGACCCGATCATGAACGCCCATGACTGCGGCCCGTTTCCGGTGATCCTGCGCGAAGCGGGCGGCTATTTCGGGGATTGGTCGGGCAACGAAACCATTTACGGCAACGAGGCCCTGAGCACCTCGACTCAGCTGCTGCCGGAGGTGCTGGAACTGATTCGCTGCGGGTCGCAAGGTTAGCACGCGATTCCGGCAGCAGCTGGGCATGCGCCGCAGGTTCCCGCCCGGCCCCTTGCGGGGCGGCCGCGGGGGGACCGGCGTGCGCTGGCCGCGGGCAAGCCTTAAACCGCCGCCGACGGCGGCAAAAAAAGGAGGGGACATGGCAATGGAAAAAGCGTTGGGGAAAGTGGCCGGTATGGACCCGGCCAAGAAGGCGTTCTCGTTGTTAGACGAGTTCAAGGCCTTCGCCTTCAAGGGCAACGTGATCGACCTGGCGGTCGGCGTCATCATCGGCGCGGCTTTCGGCCGAATCGTCGAATCGCTGGTCAAGCACATCATCATGCCGCTCATCAGCTTCATCATGCCCGGCGAGCAGGGGTACCTGGCCTGGAAGCTGGTTTACGACGGCAAGGAGCTTCCCTACGGGCTCTTCATCGGCGAGATCGTCAATTTCCTGCTGGTCGCCCTGGCCCTGTTCATTTTCATCGTGAAATTCCTGGGCTGGGTGATGCGCTCCAAAAAAGAGGAGGCCGCGGCCGCGCCCCCGCCGCCGCCCACCGCAGACCAGGTGCTGCTGGCGGAGATCCGCGATCTGCTGAAATCAGGCAAATCCTGATGCGGGCATGCTGCCGGCCGTCGCCATTTTTCTTGCGACCTACATCGGGGTGGCGCTCGGTCACGTTCCCGGCCTCGCGTTGGACCGCACCGGGATCGCCCTGCTGGGCGCCATCGCCATGGTCGTGGCCGGCGTCGTCACCCTGCCGCAGGCGGCCGGCCATGTCGACCTGCCCACCCTCATCCTGCTCTATGCGCTGATGGTCGTATCCGCCCAGCTTCGGCTGGGCGGTTTTTATACCTACACCGCGTTCCGGATCTCCCACCTGCTGGTGCGCCCGCGCTTTTTTCTCCTGGTGAGCATGGCCACCAGCGCTCTCCTCTCCGCGGTGCTGGCCAACGACATCGTCTGCCTGGCCTTCACGCCCGTGCTGATCCTCTCGCTGCACGCCTCGCGGCTGAACCCGCTGCCCTACCTGCTAGGCCTGGCCGTCTCCAGCAACATCGGCTCGGCCGCCACCATCATCGGCAACCCCCAGAACATGCTGATCGGCCAGGTGGGCCGCCTGGAGTTCGGCCGGTTCATCCTCTGGTGCGGGCCGCCGGCCCTGACCGCCCTGGCCGCAAGCTTTCTGCTGCTGTGCTGGCTTTTCCGAAAAGAGTTCGGCCGCCAGGAGGAGGCCCCGGACCCGATGCCGATCGTTCAGGCCCTGCCCCCTTTCGACCGCCGGCAGAGCATCAAGGGCCTCGCCGGGGTCGGCCTGATGCTGGGGCTTTTCTTCACGCCGCTGCCGCGCGAGTTGAGCGCCATCGCCGTTGCCGGCGCCCTGCTCTGCAGCCGCCGTCTCAAGTCGCGCGCGATCCTGCACCTGGTCGACTGGCACCTGATCACCCTCTTCTGCGCCCTCTTCGTCATCATCGGCAGCCTCGAGGCCACCGGCGCCCCCGCCATCGCCCTGGCCTTCCTGAAAGGCGTGGGCATCGACCTGCACGATCTGAGCATCCTGTCCGCGGTATCCGTCGTCCTGAGCAACCTCGTGAGCAACGTTCCCGCCGTCATGCTCCTGCTCGGCTCGCTCGACCCGGCCGCGCCCGAGCAGTGGTATGCCCTGGCCGTCTCCAGCACTTTCGCCGGCAACCTGATCACCATCGGCAGCATCGCCAACCTGATCGTGATCGAGCAGGCCGCCCTCTTCGGGGTCGAGATCTCCTTTCGCGCCCACGCGCGGGTCGGGATCCCCGTGACCCTGCTCTCCCTTCTGGCGCTGGGCCTGTGGCTTCATTGTTGACATCGGCCTGAAATGATTTAGGGTTTCCGGTAAAGGCCGCATCTGCAAACGCATTACAAAAAGGAGGTTCATCATGACTCACCACGATAAAAGCCGCTTCACGTTTTTCTTCCCGGAAGCCAGGGTGCTGAACAGCAGCGAAATCCCTCCAGAAAAAAAGAAGGCCGCCGAGGCCGCCGGCAAAGCGGGCGTCTGGCTCGAGGTCCACTGCCCGGATGAATCCTGCATCGGCAAGGATGGAAAAATCACGCTGCAGGCGGCGGGCGTCGCGGGCAAGGCCGACAAGGGCTTGTGGCTCAACGTCTTCTGCCCGGAGGACAGCTGCCTTTGGAAAGGCGGCACAGACCTCACCTGACCCGCTCCCGCTTCCCGCCACCGAACGTTTTTGATCCCATCCCGGCTCCGGCCGGGATTTTCTATCCGGCCCGACCGCTGCCCCTATTGATAACCATTGTTGACCATTGCAATCCGACCCCATTTGGGCTAACAGTCAAACTCGGCTTGCAGCAGGCCGACATGCGTGTTTCAATAGACGAACCGGAGGGTTAAGCAAAAAATGGAAAAAACGGTCTACAGTCTGTGCTTCATGTGCTCGGTGCGCTGCCCCATCCAGGTCACCGTCAAGGACGGCCAGGTGACCTTCATCCAGGGCAACCCCAAAGTCGCCGGCATCGACGGCAGCCTCTGCCCCCGCGGCTCGGCCGGCATCTCCATGCTCTACGACTCCCAGCGCCTGCAGTCCCCCCTGATCCGCACCGGCGAGCGCGGCGCGGGCCAGTTCCGCAAGGCCACCTGGGACGAGGCCCTGGACTACATCGCCGAGAAGCTCAAAGCCATCATCAAAAAGCACGGCGGCCAAAGCGTCGTCCTGACCGAGAGGACCAACCTCGCCACCCACGTGAGCAAGACCCTTCTAAAGGCCATCGGCTCGCCCAACCATTTCACCCACGACGCCCTTTGCAAAGGCTCGGTCAACACGGCCTGCCGCTCGCTCTTCGGCCTCACCGATGCGCAGATGGGCATCGACTACAAGAACACCAAGCACATCGTGCTTTACGGCCGCAACATCTTCGAGGCCATCGCGGTC
>JALOOU010000022.1 GCA_025454255.1 Desulfobacterales bacterium
GGCTGACGGTGCCGGTGACCTACCGCTATCCCCAGCGGATCGACGAGGTGGGCATCGACAACACGGCCGACTGGGCCCGTCGGCACCTGCAGGCGCTTGCGACCAACTACCGGCGCGCGCCTTTTTTCGAGAGCTGTTTCCCGGCGATCGAGGCGCTGCTCCGCCGTCGCTGGGAGAGAATTTCAGAGCTCAACCTCAGCCTGATCGAGTGCGTCCGCGGCATGCTCGGCATTGCGGACAGGCCGGCGGTGCGCGCCTCGGCGCTCAGCGCCGCCGCGGAGCCGACCCAGCGCCTGATCGACATCTGCCGGGAGCTGGGCGCGGACACCTACCTTGCCGGCGCGGGCGCCGCCGCCTACATGGACGCCGCGCGCTTCGCGCAGAGCGGGGTGCGGCTGCGGGTCCAGGCCTTCGAGCACCCGGTCTACCCCCAGCGCTACGAGGGCTTCACCCCGCAGCTTTCGATCGTGGACCTGATCTTCAACTGCGGGCCGGAGAGCGCCGCGGTGATCCGAGCCGGGAGCCGGCCGGCGTGACCCCCTAACGTCGCCCCCCATCCCCCTTCGACCGCGGGGGCGAAGGAGCAGCGCGGTGAAGAACGTCAACATCCTGGCCATCGGCGCGCACCCGGACGACATCGAATTCGGCTGCGGCGGGTCGCTCGTCAAATACAGCCAGAGAGGCCACCGCCTCTATCTGCTGGTGATGACCGGCGGCGGACTGGGCGCCCCGGCGGAGACGCGCCGAGCGGAGCAGCTCGCCTCGCGGCAGATCCTCGGGGCCGCGGAGATTTTCTGGGGCGGCTACCCCGACACCCACCTCGGTTTAGATGTGGAGATGATCCGGAAGATCGAAAAGGTGATCGGGACGGTGAAGCCGGAATTCATCTTCTGCAGCTTTCCCGACGACACCCACCAGGACCACCGGCACCTGGCCCAGGCGGTGATGTCGGCCACGCGCTACATCCGCAACGTGCTCTTCTACGAGGGCCCCACCACGCAGAACTTCAACCCGCAGGTCTACGTGGACATATCGGAAACGCTGGAGCGCAAGCTCGAGGCCCTGCGGGCGCACCAGTCCCAGGTGATGAAGACCAACATCGAAAACCTCTCCATCATCGAGATGGCCCTCTCGTTCGCCAACTTTCGCGGGTCGCAGGGACGGGTGAGGTTTGCGGAGGCGTTCTGCGCGCTGCGCCTATTCATCAACATCTGACGAGGACTTCGGTGAAAGCCCGGAGCCGGCGTTGCGCGGCGCCGCCCGCTCGCTGCGGCTGCGCCGAAAGCCGCGTTTCTTGGTCGGAGTAGAAGAGAAAGAGCGCAGATTGGGGCTTTTTTTATGGACCCTGCCTTCATCCCGCACTCACGGCCGACGCTGGGCGAGGAGGAGGCCAAGGCCGCGGCGGCGGCGGTGGCCTCGGGCCAGATCGCCGAGGGGCCCGAGGTCGAGGCCTTCGAGCGCGAGGTCGCCGGCTTCGTGGGGCTGCCGCACGCCGTGGCCGTCAGCTCCGGGACCGCGGCGCTGCAGCTGGCGCTCACGGCCGTGGGGGCCGGGGCGGGGGATGAGGTCGTGGTGCCGAGCTTCGTCTGCTCCGCGCTGCTCAATGCCGTGGCCGCCGCCGGTGCGGTGCCGGTGCCGGCGGACGTCGAGCCGGAAACCTTCAACCTCGACCCGGCGGACGTCGCGGGGCGCTTGAGCCCCCGTACCAAGGCCATCGTCGTGCCCCACATGTTCGGGCTGCCGGCGGACCTCGACCGTCTGGCGGCGCTCGGCGTGCCGCTGATCGAGGACTGCGCCCAGGCCATCGGGGCCGAGCACCGCGGCCGCGCCGTGGGGTCGGTCGGTCAGGCGGCGATTTTCTCCTTCTATGCCACCAAAATGATGGCCACCGGCGAGGGCGGCATGGTGGCCACGGGCTCCGCGGCCCTGGCCGCGAACGTGCGCGACGCCAAGAGCTACGACAAGAAACACGACCTCCGGCGGCGCTTCAATTTCAAAATGACCGACATCCAAGCCGCGGTCGGACGGGTCCAGCTGCGGCGGCTCTCGGAGTTCATCCGCCGGCGCTGCGCGATCGCCGAACGCTTCCGCGCGGCGCTCCAGGGGCTTCCGCTCGGGCTGCCGCGGCCGGAGCCCGGCCGCATCTATTTCCGGTTCGTCGTCGACGCCGCGGCCGATGCCGCCGCGCTCCTGCGCCAGGCCCGCGGCCGGGGAATCGGGTGCGAGCGGCCGGTGCACACCCCGCTGCACCGGCTGCTCGGAATCGAGGGCTTTCCGATGGCCGACGCCGCGTGGCGGCGGGCGGTCTCCCTGCCGATCTACCCCGCGCTGACGGACGAGGAGGCCGAGCGCATCATCGCGGTCGTCACGGGGTTGCTTCTTCGACAATAGTTTGACTCGACCCGCGTCAGGACCCGTTGCGGCAGCGCAAGATCGACCCGCCGCCGCCCATCCCCCCCAGCCGATAAATAAACATTATATCAATATTTTGCACAATCCCGTCGGGCCATACAGGCTGAATGGTACGGCTTGTGCATAAATCCGGCCGTAGTCTAGCGCAGATCTTCGGCAAATTATCTATTCAATGTCCATCAAGGGATGGACGTTAACTAGCGGGCAGCGGCGCGCGCCGCCGCTGCCGGGAGCGGCCTGCAGCAGCGCCGACTCCGCGGCCCCGCTGCGGCAGGGCTCGCGCGGAGCGAAGACTCGGCCTGCATGAAAGGTGCGGATCCGGACCCCCAGCGATGAAAAACAGCAGCCTCGTCCAGAACATCGACACCGGCGATGCCCCCATGGCCCGGCTGGTCCCCGTAGAGGGCGCGGCCCGCCTTGAGCGGGGGCGCGTGCTGGGCGTCAACGCCGTTCTGTATGTCGCGGTCTGCCTGGCGGGGGGGCTGCTCCTGACGGCGCCGGCCCGGGCCCTCTTCGCCGCCGCGGGGCTGCGCTGGGCCTACATTCTGGGCATCGCGTTCTGCATCTCCTTCAGCGCGGTGCCGCCGGCCGCCTGGCTGGCGCGCCGATTAGGGGTCCTCGACGCGCCCGGCGGGCGCAAGCTGCATGCCCGGCCGACCCCGCTGCTCGGCGGGGCCGCGGTCTTCTGCGGATTCTTGGCCGCGCTGCTGGCCAACGGCATCATGGCCCCCGAGATGCTAACCGTCCTGAGCGCCGCCATGGTCCTTTTCGTCGCCGGGGTCTGCGACGACCGGCACGAGGTGTCGGCCGGCATCAAGCTCGTGGTCCAGCTCGTGTGCACCGCGACGGTGATGGCCTCCGGGGTCGTGCTGCGGGTGCTGCCCGAAAGCCTGGCGCACTGGGCCCTGGCGGGCAACTGGCTGCTGACGCTCGTCTGGGTGGTCGGGATCACCAACGCCATGAATTTTTTCGACGGCATGGACGGGCTCGCCGCCGGGCTGGGCGCCATCATCGCGTTTTTTCTCGCAGCGGTGGCCTACCAGACCGGTCAGCCGTTTCTGGGCTGGATCGCCCTGGCGGTCATGGGCGCCTGCCTCGGCTTTCTGCCGTTCAATTTCAGGCGCGGGCAGCCGGCCGGGATCTTCCTGGGAGATGCCGGCAGCACCGTGATCGGCTTCGTGCTCGCCTGCATCGCGGTCTACGGGGACTGGGCCGACGGACGGCCGCTCGTCTCGCTCGTCTCGCCCCTGCTGATCTTCTGGCTGCTCATTTTCGACATGCTGCACACCACCGTCGAGCGCATCGCCACGGGCAAGGTGTCGAGCGTGCGCGCGTGGATCGAATACGCGGGCAAAGACCACCTGCATCACCGCCTGGCGGACGCCCTGGGGTCCACCCGCGGCAGCGTCATGTTCATCTTCTTGATGGGCATCGGCCTGGGCATCAGCGCGCTGATGCTCCGCTACGTCTCCGACGAGGTCAGCCTGCTGCTGATCGTGCAGGCTGCGATCCTGGTGGTGCTGGTCACGGTCCTGGAGCGCCGGGGCCGACATCTGCCCGAGATCGGGCGGGCCGGCTCCGAGCGCCTCCGGCGCACATGGTGAAAAATGTCATGCGGCTGATCCAAATTGCGGCGGTTTTGACCATCCCGGTGAAAGTTTTTTTCAACCGGGGCGATATTCATCACACGACCCGCTGGAAACAGCGCCGGCGACTGTTCGTTCATCACGGACGGCGAACCGCGCAAGCGGGCGCGTGCATCAGGGGTTGCGAGGGAGGCTCATGAAAGAGGCGAAGTTCAGTTTTGCGAAGCTGGCCGCGGCCCAGGCCGCAAGCGGCGCCCGGGCGGCCGCGCCGCAGGCCCTGGCGGCGGTCCGGCCTGCGGGGGATCGGCGGCAGCTGCACGCCCAGGTCTGCGCCTGCCTCGCCCGGATCTTCGCCGCCGTGCGCGAACGCAGCGCCTTCACGCTGGAGCCGGCGGCGACCCTCGTGCGGCGCATGGCGGCGGAGCGGCCGGCGCGCGATGAGCTCTTCGCCGCCGCGCTGCACCTGGACGCGGTCGACCAGTTCGCCGTGCACCACAGCGTGAACGTGGCGGTGTACGCGATCAAGATGGCCCAGGACCTCGGCTTCGACGCGGAGCGCCAGGTGCAGGTCGGCCTTGCCGGCCTGCTGCACGACGTGGGCATCGCCCTGCTCCCGGAGCCCCTGATCTACAAAAAAGAACCGCTCAGCGCCGAGGAGCTGAACCGGCTCCGGGAGCGGCCCAACAGCGCCGCCCGGATCCTGCAATGCCTCGGGCCGGAGCTGGGTTTCATCGCCGAGTGCGCGGCCCAGGTCTGCGAGCGGATCGACGGCACCGGCTATCCCCGGGGGCTCCGGGCGGAGGAGATCCACGAGTACGCGCAGATCATCGGTCTGCTCGACCTGTACGAGGCGCTCGTCCACAGCCGGCCCAACCGGGAGAGGCTCAGCTTCTTCGAGGCGGTCAAATACATCTGCAAGAGCTGCAAGACACAGTTCCAGCGCCGCCACCTCAAATCGCTGCTGCGGGTCTTCACGGTGTTTCCGCTCGACAGCTACGTGCAGCTGAACTCCGAGGCCGTCGGCAAGGTGGTCGAAACCGTGCCCGACCAGCCCATGCGGCCCAAGCTTCAGATCATTTTGGACTCGCAGCGGCGCGAGGTGCTGGCCGAAAGGGTCATCGCGCTGAACGAGGCGCCGCTGCTGAACATCGTGCGCGGCCTGGCGGAGAGGGATGTGCGCGAGCTGCGCAAGGGGGCAATGGTCCCCGGCGGGGCCGAAGGAGCCACCTGCGACACGGTGGAGGCGCCGGTCCTCTGAGCGGACGCGGCGCCGGATGAAAGGTGCGCCATGTATCTCGAACACTGGGGTTTCAAACAGCCGCCGTTTGCGAACGTGCCGTCGCGGAGCATGTTCTACCGCTCGCCGCAGCACGAGGAGGCGCTGCGCCGGCTGCTCTACGTCATCGAACACCGCAAGGGCGTGGCCATGCTCACTGGGGAGGTCGGCTGCGGCAAGACCACCGTGACCAAGGCGCTGGCCGACCACCTCAACCGCGATCGGGTGCGGCTGCAGATGATCGCGAACCCCGCGCTGGCCCCGGAGGAGCTGATCAAGGCGATCCTGCTGAAGCTCGGCGGCTCCGCGGCCAACGAATCCAAGACCCTGATGCTCGACCAGCTGCAGAAGATCCTGGCCGACAACGCCGCCGCCGGCTTCAGCACCGTGCTCGCCATCGACGAGGCGCATGTCATCGGCAACCGGGCCACCCTCGATGAGCTGCGCATGCTGCTCAACATCCAGACCGACGATGAGTTCCTGGTGACCCTCATCCTGCTCGGCCAGCCGCCGCTTTTGCGCAACATCTCCGAGCTGCAGCCGCTGAAGGAGCGCATTGCCGTCAAGTTCAACCTCGGGCCGCTGGATGCGGTCAACACCATGCGCTACGTGCTCTTCCGGCTGAAGAGCTCGGGGGCCGGCCGCGGGATCTTCACGCGCGAGGCCGTGCAGGCGATCTTCGACTCCAGCGGGGGCATCCCGCTGCGCATCAACAACCTCTGCGACCGCGCGCTGCTGATGGGCGTGATGCACAACGCCGGGCGGGTGGACAGCCGCATCGTGCGCGCGGCCATCGAGGACATCGGAGAGTGAGAATGCTGCCAAGGCTGGTTCACCAACGGATATCCCGAACGATCCCGCCGCCGCGGGCCCTCCTGCGGGCGCTGCCCGCGGCGGCAGCGCTGGCGGTTCTGATCGGCTGCGCCGGCGGCGGCGCCCTTCAGCCGCTGGAGCCGTTCAGCCGGCCGGGAAACCTGCCGGCCGCCGCCAAAACCGTCGCCATCGCCGTGGCCGACCTGGACAACGACGGCGCGCTCGACGTGGTCGCCGGGGCGGTGGAGCCCGGGGAGATTTGGGTCCTCTTCGGCAACGGGGCCGGCGGGGTGTCCGCCCCGCAGGTGATACCGGTCGAGGGCGATGTGCGCTCGCTCGCCGTCGCCGACGTCAACGCAGACGGGCGGGCCGACATCGTCTTCAGCGTCCAGCGGCACTCCTCGGGGATCCGGGTGCTGCTGAACCGCGGCCAGCGGCGCTGGGAGCCGGGCAGGAGCCCGATCGACATCAACCGCTACGAGGGGGTGCGCACCGGGGATATCAACGGGGACGGCCACATCGACATCGTGGCGGCCAACGCCTCGGCGGAGGTCCAGGGCGGGATCCAGGTCTGGCTGGGCAACAGCCGGGGCGAGTGGGTCCCCGGTCCCTCCCCGACCGTCACCGGCACGTTCATGGACGTGATCCTGGCGGATTTCAACGGGGACGGCCGCCTGGACATCGCCGGATCGAGCTGGGGCCCGCAGGGGTCCGTGCGGGTGTGGTTGAACACCCCCGGCGGCGGCTGGACGGCCCTGGCGCCCTTCGCGCGCGGCAACTTCTTCGGGCTCAACGCCGGCGACGTCAACGGCGACGGCCACTTGGACCTGCTCGCCGGGACCTACAAGGACGGCGTGCGCCTGTTTTTGGGCGACGGGCGCGGCGGTTTCCGGGAGGACGAGGCCGCCCGCAGCGGGCTCGGCCCCGCGGGTGGGGAGGCCGAAGGCGGCGGCGCGGCGGCCTCCGGCAAGGAGGCCAGCTTCTGGCAGGCGCTGCCGGTGGATCTGGACGGCGACGGCCGGCTCGATATCCTCGCCGGCTCCCTGGACAACCGGGGGATCCGGGCCTGGCTGAACGGGGCGGATGCGGGCTGGGCGCCGCTGGCCCGCGTCTATCCCGACATCGGCAACTACTACGGCCTGGTTGCGGCCGATTTGAACGGCGACGGCCGGCCCGAGATCGGCGCCGCCCACTTCGGCGAAGGGGTCACCCTTTGGACCGGGCCGGCGGCTGCCGCGCCGGCCGCCGCCGGCCCGGCAGCCGCCGCCAGCGCGGCGGCCCCCGCGCTCCAGGAGAACGCGGTCTTCAAGATCGTGGACGGCGCGGTCGAATACAAGATCGGCCCCGGCGACGGATTGGAGATCACCCTGTGGGAAGGCAACACCCCGGTGCGCCAGGAGCTGCTGGTGCGGCCGGACGGGAGAATCTCCTTCGGCCTGGTGGAGAACCTGGCGGTGGAGGGCCTGACGGCGCGCGAACTGGACGACCTTTTGACCGCGCAACTGGAGCGCTACCTGAAGCGGCCGCGGGTGGACGTGCGCGTCACCCAGCACAAGAGCAAATCCGTCCGGCTGCTCGGCGCGGTGTCACGCACCAACGTGTTCGGCTCGGGGGCGGGCGAGTACAAGCTTCAGGGCAAGACGACCGTGCTCGAGATGCTCACCCTGGCCGGCGGGCCCACCGACGATGCCGACCTCAAGTCGGTGCGCATCCGGCGCAAGAGCGGGGAGACCGTCGCCCTCAATCTCTACCAGGCGATCATCCAGGGGGACCTCTCCCAGGACCTGGTGCTGAACGACGGGGACCTGATCTACCTGCCGACCCTCTCCAAGGAGGCCAACCGGGTCTATGTCTTCGGCGAGGTGCTCAAGCCGGGAGCCTACACCTTCCGGGGCTCGGAGATGCGCCTGATCGATGCGATCTCGGAGGCCGGCGGCGTCACCCCCTTCGCCTACCAGGCGGACACCCGGGTCGTGCGCGGGGACATCACCCAGCCCGAGATCCTCTCGGCCAATCTGGCGCGTCTGGTCGAGAACGGGGACCGGTCCCAGAATCTCCGGCTCGTCAGCGGGGACCTGGTCTACGTGCCGCGCAGCGGCTTCGGCGACATCAAGCTCTTTTACGACCGGATCCGGCCGCTGCTGGAGATGGTGCTCTGGCCGGCGCGCACGGTCATCGACTGGAACAACGCCGCCGACATCACGGGGGTCAAATAGCAGGGGCCTGACGGGGCAAGGCCTGCTCGAAAAAAGAGGTTGGGCATGGGACAGTACGACGTTGACCTGAGAGACTACTGGCGCATCATGCGCAAGCGCAAGGCTTCGATCCTGGCGATGGCGCTTTTGGTGGGGCTGTGCAGCTACGGGTTCGCCAAGCTGCGCGAGCCGGTGCCGCTGTACGAGGCCGGGTCCGCCATCAAGATCGACCGCTTCTCCAACCTGGCCTCGATCCTGACCGGCGCCCACTGGCGCCAGTCGGAGAACATGGAGACCCATGCCTACATCATCACCAGCCACCCCGTGCTGCAGAGCGCCGCGGCGGAGCTGGGCTGGATCCCGGCGGCCGGCGAGGTGGCGTTGCGCGCGGAGAGCCTCGTCGAGCCGCTCGAGCGTCTGAAGCGCATGGTGCAGGCCAAGCCCCAGGAGGGGACCCACATCATCAACATCCGTGCGGTCTCGGAGGACCCCGAGCTGTCCGCCCGGGTGGCCAACAGCCTCGCGACGGCCTACCGCGACTACACCATCCGCCAGAACAACAAGAAGACCTCGGAGACCCGGGCCTTCATCGAGGAGCAGCTGCGCCAGACCTCCGCGCGGCTGAAAACCGCCGAGCGCGAGCTGCAGGCGTTCAAGGAGAGCCACGGGCTGATCGCGCTGGACACGCAGACCAACCACACGCTCAACAAGCTGAACGCCGTGCAGACCGAGCACGAGAAGGTCCGCGCCGAGCGGGCGGAGATCGATGCGCAGCTCAAGGCGATCGACGCCGCCGGCCAGGGCCAGCCCGACCGGCTGACCGGGGTCATGTCGGCCGCGGCCCCCGGCTCGCCCCTTGGGCTGCTGCGCGGCAAGCTGAGCGAGTTGAACCTGAAGCGGCAGACGCTGCTGATCTCCTTCACCGAAAAGCACCCGCAGGTGGAGGAGGCGACGAGCGAGATCCGGGCGGTGTTCCGCGAGGCGCGCAGCGAGCTGCAGGCCGCCTGGCAGGCCGCCGCGAACCGCGAGGCCGAGCTGGGGCGCCGGCTGGAGGCGCTGCAGCGCGAGAACATGAGCCTGCCCGAAAAGGGGCTCGCGCTGGTGCGGCTGCAGCGGGAGCTCGAGCTGCAGGAGTCGCTCTACTCCCAGCTCAAGGCCAAGTACCAGGAGGTCCAGATCCAGGAGTCCGGCCGGGTGGAGGAGGTCTTCATCGTGAAGCCCGCGCTGGCCCCCAGCGCGCCCTTCAACATCCCCTCCAAGCTGATGATCGTGGCGACCGGGGTGCTGATGGGCCTGATCATCGGGGTCGTGCTCGCGTTTCTGGCCGAGGTGTTCGACACCTCCATGGGCACGATCGAGGACGTGGAGGAGCTGCTCAAGGTGCCCGTGCTCGGGGTGATCCCGCAGCTGGAGGGGGAGGGGCGCAAAGCCGGGCGGGCGGAGCGCGCCGACGGCGCCCGCAACCGCTCCGGCGACCTGGTCGCCCACTTCGAGCCCAAGTCCCAGGCGGCGGAATCGTTCCGGGCGCTGCGGACCAACCTGCAGTTCCTGCGATTGGAGTCCAAGGGCCAGCTGTTTCTAATCACCAGCTCCTTCGTCCAGGAGGGCAAGACCCTCAACGTGGTCAACCTGGCCCTGTGCATGGCCCAGGCGGGAAACCGCGTGCTGTTGGTTGACGCCGACCTGCGCAAGCCCAGCATCCACCGCGTTTTCGGCCTCTCCCGCGAGCCGGGCATCACGGACTGCGTGCTCGGCAACTACCACTGGCGCGAGGTGGTCGGCTCGATCTCCGACATCATGCTGGGCGACTTCGAGATCGAGGAGATCCTCAAGACTCCGGGCATGGACAAGCTGCACATCGTCTCCGCCGGCACCAAGCCGCCCAACCCGACCGAGATCCTGAGCTCGGTGCGCTTCCGCGAGTTCCTGCAGGAGGCCCGGCAGCACTACGATTTCATCTTCGTGGACGCCCCGCCCATCCTGCCGGTGGCCGACGCCACCGAGATCGCGCCGCTGATGGACGGGGTGTTTCTGGTCTACACCGTGGGCCGGATCGGCCGCGGGGTGCTCAAGCGCGCCAAGTCCAACCTGGACAACGTGGACGCCAGGGTGATGGGCATCGTCCTGAACAACGTCAAGCCGGAGGCCGGCCCGGACTACTTCCGCTACCACTCCCACTACTACTACGGCCCCGACCACGAGGGGGCCGCCGCCCGAAAGGCCGGCCCCGGCCGGCCGGGCTGGCGCTGGCCGGCCGGGTTGGCCAAGGCCGCGGGCGCGCTCGCGCTCCTGCTGGTCCTGTCGGTCTTCATGGTCAACGCCCTCTGGCCGGACATGTCCGCGGACCTGCCGGCCTGGCTGAAGCCCTATGCCCAGCTGCTCACCAGCAACTGATCGGCGCCTCTTCGGCTGAAGGCTGAGGCATGCCGCCACCGATAGTCGCCATCGTCGCCGCCGCGTTCGCCTTGGCCCTGGGCGGGCTGGCGGCGAGCTCCTCTCCGCTGCATATGGCGCTTGCCATCGGGCTTCTGGTCATCTTCACGGCCACCTTCATCCGCGCCGAGTGGGGCCTCTACATCCTCATCTTCTCGATGCTCCTCTCCCCGGAGATTACGATCGGAGAGACCGCCGCCGGCACGTTGGGACGCGGAGTGACCCTGCGGCTCGAAGATCTGCTTCTGGTGGTGATCGGCCTGAGCTGGTTCGCCCGCAACGCGGTCGTGAAGGAGCTGGGCCTTTTCCTCAAGACCCCCCTCAACCTGCCGATATTTCTGTACATGGTGGCCTGCGTGCTGTCGACCGGCTTCGGGTACATGGCGGGCCGGGTGGAGCTGAAGACCGGAGCCCTCTACGTTCTCAAGTACTTTCAGTACTTCATTGTCTATTTTATGGTGGTCAACCACGTGGGCAGTCGCGCGCAATTGAAGCGCTATGTCTTCTGCCTGTTTCTCACGGCCTTCATCGTGGCGATCTTCAGCTACCTCCAGATACCCAGCGGCGAGCGCACCTCGGCACCCTTCGAAGGCCACGGCGGCGAGCCGAACACCTTCGGAGGCTATCTGCTCTTCGTCGGGATGGTCGCAGCGGGAATAGCCGTCAAGACGCGCGATGTCCGGGAACGGCACCTGCTGCTGCTGTTCATCGTTTGCCTGGTGCCGCCCTTTTTCTTCACCCAGTCCCGCTCCTCGTACCTCGCCTTCATCCCCGCCGGGCTGGCCCTGGCGCTCATGGCCGAGCGGCGATTCGTCGTCGTGGGGCTCGTCTGCATCGGGCTGATGGCCAGCCCGCTCTTCCTGCCGGAGGTGGTCAAGCAGCGCATCAGCTACACGTTCAACCAGCCAGAGGAGCCTGGTCAGATCACGATCGGCAGCCTCCGGCTCGACACCTCGACCTCGGCCCGCCTCGAAAGCTGGAAGTGGGTCGCCCGAGATTTTACCCGGCATCCATTTCTCGGGCATGGGGTCACCGGTTACGCCTTTGTCGACTCTCAGCTGCCCAGGGTGCTCGCTGAGACCGGCCTGCTGGGGATGGCCGCGTTTCTCTGCCTGCTGGCGGCCGTCTTCAAACTCGCCTGGCGCCGCTTCAAGACGGCGCAGGAGCCCTACTACCGCGGGCTGGCGATGGGGTTTCTGGCCGGCTTCGTGGGCCTGGTCGTCCACAGCCTTGGGACCAACACCTTCATCCTGGTGCGCATCATGGAGCCCTTCTGGTTTTTCGTTGGCATCATCGTGGTGCTGCCCGGCCTTCAGGCGGACGTGCCGGCCGCCGCGGCCGCCCCCGCCCCGCGCGGCCGCCCCCCCCTTTCGGCCGCCCGCCGCCCGCCCGCGCGCCCGCGGCTCTCCTGATGTTCGGCTGCACCGCAACCGGGTTCCGGATGGGGCGGGGACGCGGGGCGCTGCCGGCGGCCCACGCAGCGCCGGCTCAAGATCTGCCCGCCTTCGGCCGATAGTGAATTGGCGGGCGCTCATGCTCCGCCACTTTCGGAAAACACATCAGCAGGGGGGATGGGGATGCGGCTGATCACGCGCGCGGACTTCGACGGCTCGGTGTGCGCAGCCCTGCTGCTGGAGGTGGGCCTCGTCGAGGAGATCCTCTACGCTCACCCCAACGATTTGCAGGAGAACCGAATCCCGGTCGGCGCAGGGGACATCCTCGCCAACGTGCCCTACGTCGCCGGGTGCGCCATGTGGTTCGACCACCATTCGAGCGAGCGCGAGCGGCTTAGCCTGCAGGGCGGCTTTGCCGGGCTGAGCGCGGATGCCCCCAGCGCCGCCCAGGTGGTGTTCGACTACTTCCGCGACCGGCCCCCGCACGGCGGCCGCCTCGCGCGCCATGCGCCGCTGGTGGCCATGGCCGGAGTGGTCGACTCGGGGCGCTTCAGCCGTCAGGATGTCCTGGATCCGCAGGGCTACGTCATGCTGGCCTTCATCTCGGACCCGCGCACCGGGCTGGGGCGCCGGCGCTCCTTTCGCATCAGCAACCTGGAGCTGATGAAACGCCTGCCGCAGCTGCTGCGCACCCGGAGCGTCGATGAGATCCTCGCCCTGCCCGATTTCAGGGAGCGCGCCGATTTCTACGCCGCGGAGAACGCCCGCTACCGCCGGCTGCTGCTTGAACGCAGCCGGGCCGAAGGGGATGCGCTGCTGATCGACCTGCGCGGGGTCGAGGAGATGCCGGTGGGAAATCGCTTTCTGGAGTACGTGATCTTCCCCGAGCAGAACATCTCCATCCGCGTGGCCGACGGCCGGATGCGCCGGTGCGCGATGATCTCCGTGGGCCACAACATCTTCAACCGCAGCTGCCGGCTGGACGTGGGGGCCCTCATGCTGCGCTACGGCGGCGGCGGGCATGCCCGCGTGGGCGCCTGCCAGGTGGGCTACGCCGACGTGGGGCGGGTCGTGGCCGAGCTGCTGCAGGCGGTGCGGTCGGCCGCCGACCGCGCCGCCGCGCCGCCGCCGCGGGAAGCTATCCGCCGGGCGTGAGGCCGGCGCGGGTCGTTTCTTGCGTGCCGCCGGCCGCGGCCGCCCGAGGCCGCCGGCCGCCCCCGCGGCTGAAATCCTCCAGGAAATCCCAAAAGAAGGCCTCCATCCCGCGGTGCGGCGGCGGCAGGTCCGGGATCAGCCCCGGCGTGCACCCGCGTTCGAGGAACCCGGCCAGCGCCGCGCGGCTGCGGCTGATGGCGTGCAGCGGCACGGAGCGGGTGCGGTCCCCGCCGGCCGCCGGCCCGGGGGGCTGGTGGTCGCCGATGACGATGATGAGCGCGTCGGCCGCGACGCGCGCGCCGATGAACTCCTTCAGCACGGTCCACTGATAGAGGATGGCGCCGCTGTAGGCCTGCGCGAGTTTGCCGGGGTCGCGCCAGGCGCCCGGCAGCACGACCGGGTCGATCGCGGAAAAAAGGCTCCCGTCGCCGATCCGCTCCCACTCGCCGACATAGGGGGCTTGGATCTCGAAGCCGGTGTGGCTGCTGACCAGGATGAACTCGACGAAGAGCGGCCGGCCCTGCCCGCGGATCTCGTTGCGCCAGACCCAGTCGAGCACGAACTGGTCGGGCATGGGGGCGAATCCGAACCGGGGCCCGCGGTAGCCGAAATCAGGGGCGGTGAGGGTCCGGCCGTAGCGGTAGAACTCGCCGGCCGGCCAGGGCCAGAGGGTCCCGGGCATGGCGCGCAGCGTCCGGTAGCCGGCGCGGTTGAAGAACTCGGCCAGCGGCGTCAGGTCGGATGCGAGCAGCAGATCGTGCCGGATCTGGGTCTCCACGCGCACGCCGCTGGCCAGGGTGGCGTGCGCCAGCCAGGAGCCGCCCCCGGCCGTCGGGGAGTCGAGAAAGGTCGAGCACATCGAAAACCCGGCCGCGGCCAGTTCGGCCTCGGCCGCCGCGATCGTCGGCAGGATGCGCGCGCGGTGGTCCGGGTGGGAGAAGACGGTCCGGCCGTAGGACTCCACCACGAAGAGCAGCACCGCGGCCCCGCCGAGCCGGTCGAGATCCGGCTGCAGGGCCGCGGCCCGCTCCCGCGCCGCCGCAATCGCGGCGAGGTCCGCGCGCCGCACGCCGTCCATGTCCAGGATGAAGCGCATCTCCTCGACCAGCCGCGGCAGGGTGGGGGAGGCCACGACCGGGGCCTCCAGCTGCACGGCGCCCAGGCTCGCCAGCAGGAGCGCCGGCCAGACCCGGCGCCAGGCGCGCGGCGCCAGCGCCGGCGCGGCCAACAGGGCGCCCAGGGCGCGCCACACGCCCCAGCCGGCGGCTGCGGCGGCAAGGGCCGCCCCGGCCAGGGCCAGCGCGCAGCGCTCGGGCGTTAGAAGCGTCCGGGCCAGAAACGCCAGATCCGGGAGCCGCAAGGGGTCCATCGCGAGATTGAGCGGGCGGTTGAAGATGGAGAACATGAGCGCGTCCGCGACCCGGAAGAGGCTGAAGAAGAGGATCAGGCCGCACAAAAGGGCCTGAACGAGGGGCGGCAGCCGCCTCCCCCCCCGGGCCAGGGCGAAAATGCCGGCCGCCATCGCCAGCAGCTCCGGAGCGGGGCGCAGCAGCCCTGCCCACTCCGCGCCGGCCGCCAGGGCGTCGGCGTTGAGGACCGCGTTCAGGAAGATGAACGCGGCCGCCGCCCCGAGCCCGGCCCGCCGCCGGCCGGCCGCGCCCTTGACGGCTGCGGCGCTCTTCGCGGGGCGGCGCCTCATCCGGCGAGCTCCTCCAGAAACAGGCACGCCTGCGCCATGCTCTCCTCCCACGTGGGCCAGGCCCGATGGGTCGCGAGCGCCGCCCGCCCCATCCGCCCCAGGAGCCTGCGATCCGACATCCAGGCCACGATATGGCGCCCGACCGCGGCGAGCTCCCCCGGCGCCGCCAGCCATCCGTTCTCCCCGTGGCGCACGAATTCGCGCACTGCGCCGCGCTCCGAGCCGATCACCGGCAGCCCGAAGCCCATGGCCTCCAATGCGGCGATGCCGAACCCCTCGTGGGCGAAGGGCATGGCGAGCGCGTGGGACCGCAGGAACGCCGCGCGCAAATCGCCGCCCTCCAGGCGCCCGGAGAACGCCACGGCGGCGGAGAGCCCCAGCCGGGAGACGAGCCGGCGGGCCCGGCGCGCATAGGCCCGGTCCATCTGCGTATCGCCCACGACCGTGAGCCGCCAGCCCGCCTGCGGCAGCAGCGCCAAGGCCCTGAGCAGCCCCTCCAGCCCCTTGACCGGCGAGAGGTTTCCCACGAACAGAAGCTCGAGCGGCCCCGCGCGCTCGGCGCGCGCGGCGATCGCGTCCGCGGCGGCCGGCGCGCCGAGGCGGTTTCCGGCCGGGCGGACCACGCGCTGCGGCCGCTCCCGGCCGGCCAGCCGCCGGGCCTGCCGCTGCGTCGCTTCGCTGTTGAAAACGAAAGCATCCAGGCCCGCGAGATAGCGTTTTTCGAAAACGCGGTAAAAGGCGTTGATCCACTTGCGGCGCGGCTGCAGGCAGAGGAGCTGGTGGACGATGCCCACGATGGGACGGCGGGGCCCGGCGCGCAGCGAGCGGTTGACGCCGAGGAGGCGGGGGTGGGCGAGCTCGTCCTGCAGCAGGAGGTCCCAGCCGCCGCCGTCGAGGCGCCGGCTGAGCCCGCGGGAGAGATTGGCCGCCAGGGAGAGCCCGTAGCTTGCCTGCGGCAGGCCGACCAGCTCGACCCGGTGGCCCCGGCGGCGCAGGGCCTCGACCAGAAACCGGTCGTAGATGAACCCGCCGGTCAAGGTCTCCAGGCGGCCGGTGATGATCAGGGCGACTTTCATGGCAGCGGCTGGGTGTAGGCCGCCCACGCCTGCGGGCCCTCCCAGATGCGCACCTCGAGCGCGCTTGCCGCCGGTGCCGGCAGGCCGTCGGCCAGCGCTTGCCAGAGGATCCGGCACAGGTGCTCGAGGCTGGGGTTCAGCCCTTCGAACTCGGGCAGCTCGTTCAGGCTCCGGTCGTGGAAGCCGCTGAGCGCGCGTCGCAGGCCGGCCGCGAGCGCGTCGATGTCGACCAGGAACCCGTGGGCGTCGAGCGCGCGGCCGCTCAGCCGGGCCTCCACGCGATAGCGGTGCGGGTGCGGCCGGTTTTCCGGCCCGAAATCCCCTCCGATCAAGTAGTGCCGGGCGATCAGCTCCTGCTGCACGGCGACGGTGTACATGGCGACCTCCTTCGGGGGCGGCGGTCTCAATGGCCGTAAGTCAACAGCACCTGCAGGGCCTGCGCGCAGTTGCGGTCGAGGAGGGCATAGGCCTCCCCCGCCGCCTCGACCGCGAACTCGTGCGTGATCAGCCGCGCGGGGCCGGTGCGGCGGATCTGCTCCCAGGCCACGGCAAAGCGCCGCTGCCGGCTCCAGCGCGCCATGAATGCCGGCGGCAGGGTGCTGACCTGGCTGCCGATCAGCCGGATGCGGCTGCGGTGGAAGCTGCCGCCCAGGTTCGCGGCCGCCGGCCGGCCGCCGTACCAGGAGCCGAGGACGATGCGCGCCCCGAACCCGGCCGCCGCGATGGCCGCATCCAGGGCGGGCGGGTGCCCCGAGAGCTCGAAGACCAAATCCGCCATGGCCCCCTCGGTCGCCTCCCGCAGCCACGCGATCAGCTCCTGCGGCCGGGCCGGGTCGAAGACCGCGTGGACCCCGGCCCGCAGCGAGGCTTCTTGGCGCAAGGGCAGGGGCTCGACGGCGGAGAGGGAGGCCAGGGGAAAGGCCGACAGCAGGCCGCTGGCGAGCAGGCCGACCACCCCCTGGCCGAAGACCACGACATGCTCGCCGACCGCGGGCAGCCCGTCCAGCATCAGGGTTGCGGCGGTCTCCATGTTGGCCAGAAAGACGGCATCCCGCAAGCCGACGCTCTCGGGGATGGGCACCAGCTCGGCGGGCCGGGAGAGAAAGTGGCTCGCGTGCGGCCGGAACCCGAAGACCCTGCGGCCGATCCAGGCCGGGTCCACCCGCCGGCCGGCCGCCGCGACGCTGCCGGCCGCGGCGTAGCCGTAGCGCAGCGGAAAGCGGAAAAGGCCGGAGAAGCCGGGCAGGCAGGCGTCCACGGGCAGGTCCGGCGGCGCCTGGCCGCGGTAGACGAGCAGCTCCGTGCCGGCGCTGATGGCGGACGCCTCGACCTGGACCAGCACCTCGTCGTCCGCCGGTTCGGGCACCGGATCGAGCGCGGTCTCCACCCGCCCGGGGGCCAGGAATACCACCGCGCGGCGCTTCACCGGGGCCCCCACTCCGGCCGGGCCCAGACGATCAGGTCCGGCCCCGCCTGCCGGTAGACGGCCTCCTCCAGGTGAATGCCGAGCCCCCCCTCGAACTGCCCGGCATCGAGCACGGCCAGACCGCCCACGAACCGCGGGCTGACCGTGACCACCAGCAGGTCCGCCAGCCGGCAGCGCAGGAAGCTGGTGATCACGCGCGCGCCGCCCTCCACCATGAGGCTGTCGACCCGGTTCGCGCAGAGGAGCCCCATGAGCGCCGCGAGGTCGATGCGTCCGTCGGGCCCGGCGGCGCAGGCCATCGGGGTTGCGCCCGCCGCCCGTAGCGCCCGGGTGCGTGCATCCGGCAGCGGGTGGCGGTGGATGAGCCAGGGCCGGGCATCCGGGCGCTGCACCAGGCGGGCCGCGGGCGGGGTTCTCAGGTGCGTGTCGAGCACCACCGGCTGCGGCTGGCGCCCGGCGCCGTCGCAGGCCGTCAGCCGGGGGTCGTCCGCCAGGACCGTGCCGATCCCCACCAGGATCGCCCCGCACAGGCTGCGGATGCCGTGGGTGATCCGCATGGACTCGGGGCTGCTCAGCTGAATCCGCTCGCGGTTGCGGCCGGCGATGCTGCCGTCGACGCTCTGGGCGTAGCTCAGCACGATGAAGGGGCGCCGGTGGGCTGCGCGGAAAGCGGGGGCGGCCGCCAGGCGGCGCTCGAGCTCCTCCAGCGAGCAGATGGCGCCCGGGCGGTCGGCGGGGATGTTCGTCATGGTCTGTCGCACCTCGCAGGCGGCGGCTGCGGCCGGCTGCGCATCCGATTCCGAAAAAAGGGCTCCTCCGGCTGCCAGAGCCGCGGGCGGCCCGCACCGGTCAGGATCAGCCCGGCGGCACAGACCGCCGTCAGCAGCCACGCAGCCCCCGCGGCCGGGCCTGCCGCCATGCCGGCCGCGGTCAGGCTCAGCGCCACGGCCGCCAGGCGGGCCGCGATACCGAGGGCCGCCATGACCGCCGCGCCGGCGAGCACCCCCTGCTCGATGCCCGACAGGGGGTGAACCGGATCGCCCCCGCCGCGGGTGGCGAGCAGCACTCCGGCCCCCGCCGCCGCGCCCGCGCGCAGGGCGAGCGGCAGCCATCGCGCGGCCGCCTGCTGGACGCGGGCGGCCCGCCGGTCGAGCAGCCGGCCCTCCGGCGCGGCCCGGCCGCAGACGACCAGCCAATCCAGGGCAAAGCCTGCCGTCAGCGCCGCTGCGATCGTGAGGGCGGCCGGCGCCACGGCGGGCGCGGCGAACACCGGCATCAGGATGGCGGCGGTGAACCCCATCGCGCAGCCGGCGGTGAGGCGCGCCGCCGCGCGGGGCTGGACCGCGGCAACGGGGCGGCCGAGCCGCCGCCGCAGCCCGGCGGCGGCCTGCACGACATAGACGCCGAACCCGGCTGCGAGGAAGGCGGCCGGCGCCCGGCCGAGCCACACGGCCAGGCTCGCTGCCGCCAGCAGGCCGATGGCATCGACCTCGCCGTCCAGGCGCGCCCCCAGCCGGGTTGGGCCGCCGGCGGCCCGCGCGAGGCCGCCGTCGACGGCGTCGAGGCCGGAGGCCGCCAGGTAGAGCGCGGCCGGCAGCCAGGCCGCCCACGCCGCAGGGCCTGCAGGGTCTATCGCCGGCCGAAAGAGAAAGCCCGCGAGCACGGCGATCAGGGCGGCGCGCACCAGGGTGACGGCGTTGGCCGCCCCTAGTCTCGGGTTGAGGCGCGGCTTCCCCGGCGGCCGGTTGAGCGCGAGCATGTGATCGGTGCGGATCCATAGATACACCATCACCGCCGCGGTTTGCAAACCGGCCTGGGCGGCCGCGCCCGCCCCCCAGAGGGTGTGCCAGAGCCACAGGCCGCCGCACAGAAACGGCAGCGCTGCGATCCAGGCCCGGCGCCAGCGGCGGCGCAGCTGCGCTAGGGCTTCGTCATGAGAGATGGCGCTCGACATCGATCTTGGCTCAGCAAGGCCCCCGGGGCCTGCCGGCGGGTGGCCTCATGCCCCGGGCGCGGCGGCCGGCGGGGTGCAACTGAAGCTTCGGCGGATGTAGTCGTAGAGCTCGTCAAGCAGGCTGCGGCCGGCCTCGTCCAGCTCCGCGGACCCCCGCAGCCGCAGGATTTCGGCGGCGAGGGCGGGCGCGGTCGCGCGGGGCGCGCCGTTGAAGTCGGCCATGGGCTCCGCCCGGCAGAGGCGCTGCAGGTGGCGCTCGCGCTCGGCGGCCAGCGCGGCAGGCAGCTCCGCGCCGTAGTTGCGGAACAGGATGCGCCGCGCCAGGGTGCGGGCCTCCGGGCTGGCGAAGCGTTCGGCCAGGGCCGCCTTTTCCGGGGTCGAAGCGGCATGGAAGGCGCGGCACAGCGCCTCGTCGGCCCGGCTCCAAAATCCGGTCTGGTAAAGGCTCGCATCGGGGTCCAGGCCCGGGATGAACGCGTAGCGGAAGTGGCGGTGGTGCTCTGCGATGCGCGCGAAGAGGGCCGGCTGCGAGCGGAGGAACGCGAGGCTCGCCTGCATCTCTTCGCGCCGCTCGGGCGCCACCGGCCCGAGGTAGCGCTCGGTGGGCGGCAGCAGGATCCCGGGCTCCCCGGCGCGCTTGCGGGCCACCCAGGTGCATTCGGCGACGCTCTCCTCGCGGCAGGCTCGCAGGGCCGGCAGGTCCAGGCGCAGCCAGAGGGACTGTTTCGGGTAGGGGACCGACTGGCCCAGGCAGAGCACCGGGGCCTGGAACTTGAGCCGCGTCCCGAACTCGCCGGCCATCAGCAGGGCCAGGCGGTGGTCTCCCAGAGCGCTCGAAAAGGCGACCGGCAGCTCCGCGGCGCGCCGCTCGTCGATCTGCCTGCGGAAGCAGCCGTCCAGGTAGCGCCACATGCGCTCATCCCGCGCGAGCAGGCGGGCGAGCCCCAGGGCGGCCTCCACGTCCGCGAGCGCCTGGTGCGACGGCCCCGAAAAAAGGGCGTTCGCGGCCCCGATGTCCTCCAGCTTGAGCGAGGCCCTGCCGTTGGGTTCCGGCCACCTCAGGGCCTCGCGGCGGTAGAGCCAATAGGCGAGGGTGATGGGCAGCAGGTCCATCCGGCGGCAGCCGTTGGCGTACTGGTGGGTGTAAGGCGGCAGCAGGTTGCGGTGAAACGCGAAGCGCAGGAATTCGTCGTCGAAACCGATGGAGTTGTAGCCGATGCTGACGGTGCCGGGCCGGTTGAGCTGGGCGTGGATCTCGCGGATGGCCTCGTATTCGCAGCGGCCCGCGAGGCACTCCGCCACGCGCAGGCGGGTCACGAGAAGGGCCGCCGCCGACGGGATCACATCGGGGCGCAGCCGGATGTTTACGGCGAACCGGTCGACTTCGTTGAGGTCGCCGTCGGTGCGGATGGCGGCGAACTCGAGGATCTGGTCGAATGCGCGGCTCAGGCCCGTGGTCTCGATGTCGTAGAAAAGAAAGGTCTCGGCCATGCCGGCATGAGTGCGACGCGCGGCGGGGGGTTGTCAAGGAAAAAAACGGCTATTGCGTGGTGATCACCAGCTCCTCGTGGCCGTAGCCGAACTCCGTCATCAGGTCTCCCACGGTCTTGACGATCTCATCGGGGCTCAGCTTGGTTTCGACGTAGATGTTGGTCCTGCGGATCTTCTCCGGAATCCGCAGCTGGTCCGAATAGCGCGAGAAACAGGGCTGATGATCGTCATACATCCAGAGCACCTTCTCGAACTCCTGGGCGTGGGCGGCCGCAAACTGGTTGCACAGGGTGGTCAGCAGCTGCTCCCAGGACTTGACCGGGAAGCTCCTGCCCTGAAACGTGAACGAGTCGATCGCTTTGTCGGCAAAAAACTCCGGCCTGCGGGTGTTGATGCCGGCGCTCTTGCCCTCGGCCTCCGGCGGCGCCGGGGGCTCGGCGGCCTGCGCCCCGGGCGCCTGCGGGTCGGGGGCCGCCTCCTCGTCCTCCACGAGCCACAGGCCCCTGTGCCGGCGGATGAACGCCTCGACGGCGGCCGGCTCGGGCCTGAACCCGCACAGCGCCCCGGCGGCCTCGCTCAGGATCTCGACCAGGGCCTTGTCCGGCTCCGACACCACCCGGTTCCACGCCGCGGGCAGGATGCGAGCCGCCTGTTCGCGCCGCTGGTTCTGCATCGCGGCTTCGGCGGCCTCCAGGTGGCCGCCGCCGGCCACCTTTTCACGGCTGAGCAGGCCGATCAGAACGGCCGCCGCCTCCTCGGGCTTCTCCGCGAGGAGGTCGATGGCATGGCACTGCTTCTGTTTGAACCCTCCGCGGACCGAGGTCAAGTAGAAGCTCCAGACCGGGCCGTCCGTGTAGGCGCACAGCTCCACCGACTCCTGGGCGGAGAGGGCCACGAGCTGTTTGCGAAGGCCGTCGGGGTCTTCGGGGTTGCGCTTTACCTCGAGCAGCAGCCGGACCTTCCCGTCGATGCGCAACGCGTAGCTGACCCTTACCCCGTCGGCGGAATAGTCCGGTGCGACCTCCTCCACATCGAAGATCTCCCAGCCCAGCAGGGAGAGGAGCCGCAGCACCACCGCCTGCTTGGTGGAGGCCTCGTCGAAGGAGAGCAGTTTCCGGCTGGTTTTGAGCTCGCGGATGAATGCAACGATCGGCTTTTTGGCGGCTTTTTCCATTACGGCTCCATCCAAAGGGTCAAGGGGTTCATGCAAGCGGTTTCACAGCCTCGCACCACCGCCGCGGGCGCGGCGCCGGGCGATTCGAAAGCGCTGCCGCCTGGACGGGCCGCGAGCACCTTCGGAAGGCCGGCCATCCCGTCCGGGCGCGGGGCCGCCGGCCGTCGGGCGGAGGCTGTGCGTCCGGCTGCTACCTATATCGGCCAACGGCGGCGAAACCTTGATGCCCCGCAGCCGGGGGGGCGGGCCGGCAGCAGAGGCCCTCCGGCCCGGCCCCCGGCCGCTGCCGGGCGGTCCCGCCGGCAGCGGTGTTCGGCCCGCTCGTTCGTCGCTGCACCGCGCATCAAGTTTTCAGGTGCGGCGGCCGATAGAGATCCCAGGATCACTCTGCGGGGAGAAGAGGGATGAAGGCGAAGATGGCGTTCTGGACCGCTGCGGGGCTGGCGCTCATCGGCGTCCACGCGACCGAGGGCGCCCTGTTTTATTTTTTTGCAAGCCACCTGCTGGCCGTGTCGCTGGGGCTTTTCCTGCTGCGCCGCGAGCATGTTCCGCGGGCGGCGGCGAAGGCCCCGGCCGCCGGCCGAAAACCCGCCCCCGTGCCCCCCAAGGCCAAGAGCGGCTGAGGGGCAGGCGGCCCGTAGCGACAATAAATTGACAATCGCGGAGGTGGATTGCCCTTGCCGCTTCGCCGGCGTCGACCCGGCATACGAAATAACATGCCGGAATTGTACATAATCAGGTTTTTTTAAATTTTGGCATGATAGTTGTATAGTTGTGTAGGGGGCAGGGATTAAAGCCGGACCAAGAAGCGGCCGATAGATAGATCGCGGCAGGAAACGGGAAGAAGGACCTCCTCATACAGGCCAAGGTGGGACCATGAAACACAGCAGAGCGTTGAGCCAGAAGTTCGACTACGAGATCGGTTACCTGGTGAAGAGCCCCTGCAGGGACTGCGGCAGCTATGCCTCCTTTCCGGACTGCATGGACCGCTGCACGCTGTTGGACCGGGTCCAATCGGCCCTGTGCGACAGCCTCTCGAGCATGAACAACTTCTCGGCCGCCGAATCCTATTATCTGCCGGGCGAGGTCCTGGAGCGGATTTGAGGGGCGACACGCCTCAGCGGCCCATCCGTTTCTCCCATCCGTAGGCCCGGGACGTGACCGTGTCCTCCATCCGCCGGATGCGCTTTTCCAGCGTCTCGTAGCGCCGCCGCAGCCTCTGGGCCGCATCGTGCCGCGAAGAGGTGTAGCGCTCGTAGAACTCCCGCTCCCCGGCGCTCTCGACCGGAATCGCCGGCTCGGGCTTCATGATGAGCGCGGCCAGCAGGTAAATGATCAGGGCCGGCCAGATCCCCGAAAAGACGAGCAGGGTCGCGGCGATCGCGCGCACCCAGAAGACCGAAAAATCGAAGTGCTGGGCCAGGCCCCGGCAGACCCCGAAAATCGCCCCGCTGCGGGAGCGATAGATTCCCCTGCGCGAATAGTCTCTCATTTTTCCGATTCCCCGTCCTTGCAATCCTGCAGTATGGTCTCAAGCGCCTCGACGCGCTCTTCCAGCCGGGAGAGGCCTTGATAGGTCTCCTGAACGATGCGGGCGGCCTCCACCTGCTGGTCCCGTCCCCCCAGCCCCTTGAAAAGTTTGACGGCCAGGACAATGACGATCGCCGCCACGCCGGCGAGCACCAGGATCAGGGCTGCTTCCACGATGATGCTCACTTCCTGCTGCTCCTTTCTGATTCGGGCGCTGCCGCGCCGTGCCATGCGGCCGGGGCAAAGCGTTCGCTGCCGAGCCGTGCAACGGCCAAGCGGGCCCGGCTGTGCCTCACTATAGATCCTCGATTCTGGTCCAGCAAGCCAAAAGTGGCGGCCGGCGGCGAGGGGGTCACACCCGTTTCTCGCGGCCGCTCTGCGGGTTTTTGAGCGCCTCGAGCTCGCGTTCGATCTCCTCGTCGAATTCAAGCGATCCGATGGCCTCCTCCAGGGATTCCCTGCGGCCGTAGTTCACCAGGTCGGCCTCGGCCTCCATGCGCTCGATGCGGCTTTCGAGCTCCTCGAAGCGGAACACGGCATCGGCGCTGTCGATGCGGCGGATCTCCTGCTGCGCGCGCCGCTTGCGTTCGGCGTGGATGTGGCGCTGCACCAGCAGCCGTTGTTTGTCGCGGGCGGACTTGAGCTTCTCCTCCAGCTGGCCGATGTCGGCCTGGTATTGCGCGACGAGGCGCTGGTGGTCGGCGAGCTCCTGCTGCAGGGCGTCGGCGCGCTGCCGATAGCGGCGTTTTTCGACCAGAGCCTCGCGCGCCAGCTCATCCCGGCCCTTGCCCGCGGCGAGCTGAGCCTTGTCGGCCCAGAAACGGGCCCGGCTGCCCGCCTCCTCGTGCTGGCGCTGGATGCGCTTGGCCTCCGCCATCACTCCGGCGCAGGCCGCCTTGAGCTCGACCAGGGTGTCCTCCATTTCGCGGATCATCAGGCGGATCAGTTTCTCGGGGTCCTCGGCCCGGTCGAGCATGGAGTTGATGTTGGAGCTCACGATGTCGCGGAAACGAGTGAAAATGCCCATGAGACCCTCCTTGGCAGTGAGCGGCGCAGCTCTCGCTCCGGCGCGCCCGTGGTGCTTGATTTCCGATCGTTGATCACATGAGCACGGGCCATGCCAAGCGTCGAAAAAATGACAACCATCCGGATTGAATGATAAACCATTCTTGACAAGAATTTAAAATATGGTAAATAAAACCAATTAGTGTTATTTAATGCTAAATAGTGTTTAAAAATAATGAGCAGGAATCTCAAAACATCGTTTAGCTTTGGCTATTCAGAGGCCATCGGGCAGTCGGAAGCCTTCCTCGACTTTCAGGAGAAGCTCTCCCGCGTGGCGCCCATCAACCGGCCGGTGCTCTTGATCGGAGAGCGCGGCACTGGCAAGGAGCTGGCCGCCGCGCGCCTGCACTATCTTTCCGGCCGCTGGGAGCGGCCGTTTGTCACCCTCAACTGCGCCTCCCTGGCGCCGACCCTGATCGAGGCGGAGCTCTTCGGCCATGAGCGGGGGGCCTTCACGGGCGCCCTGCAGCGGCGGGCGGGCCGCTTCGAGGCGGCCGAGGGCGGCACTCTCTTCTTGGATGAGATCGGCAACGTGCCCCTGGAGGTCCAGGGGAAGATCCTGAGGGTGGTGGAATACAACAGCTTCGAGCGGGTCGGCAGCGCGGAGAGGATCGATGTCGACGTGCGCATCGTGGCTGCCACGAACGCCGACCTGAGGGAGCTTGTCCGGCGCGACCGGTTCAAGGCGGATCTCCTGGACCGGCTCTCCTTCGAGGTGCTGGTGGTTCCGCCGCTGCGGGCGCGCCGCGGGGATGTGCCGCTTCTGGCCCGGCACTTCGCTGCGCGCATGGCGAAGGAGCTGGGGCGGGAGGAAGCGCCCGTCCTCGGCGAGATGGCGTGCGCGGCCCTCGAGCGCCACCCCTGGCCCGGCAACGTGCGCGAGCTCAAGAACGCCGTGGAGCGGGCGGTCTACCGCGCGGATGCCCCCCTCATCGCCGCGGTCGAGTTCGACCCCTTCCACTCCCCGTATGCCCCCGGCGGCACACGGCGGGAGCAAGCGGCGCCGGCAGAGGCGCCTGGGGCAGAGCCCCCGCGGCGGAGCCTCAAGGAGGCGACCTGGAGCCTCCAGGTGAGCATGCTGGAGGAGGCCCTGGCGCGCTCCCGGCACAACCAGCGCAAGGCGGCCGTCGACCTGGGCCTCAGCTACAACCAGTTCCGGGGGCTCTACCGCCGCTACCGGGCCGGTTTGCGGGGTGCGGCCGCCGCCGGCCGGCCGGGCTGACCGGCCCTCGTGCAGACAGGCGCGCGGGAAGGAAGACGCAATGGCTGAAATCCTTTTGACCCGGCCGACGGCGATGGAGCTGCTGGCGGCGATCCTGGTGCTGGCCGCCGCCGCGCTGATCCTGCTCATCCTGCTGCTGCGGCGCCGGCCTAGCCAGATCGTCCGCGAGCTGCAGGGGGCGCTCTCCGCCATCGAGGGGCGCTGCGAGCAGACCGAGCGCGAATTCCGGGAGGAGCTGGCCCGCAGCCGGCAGGAGTCCGCCTACGGAGACCGGCAGATGCGCGAAGAGATGCGCTCCGCCTCCAGCCAGCTGACCGAGTCTTTGCTTAGCCGCCTGGCCGAGATCGCCCGCCTGCAGAAAGGCCAGCTCGACAGTTTTTCGCGGCAGCTGGCCGACCTGACCGCGCTGAACGCGGCCAAGCTGGAGACCCTACGCGCCTCCATGGAAGCCCGCCTGCTCGCCCTGCAGGCGGACAGCGCCGAAAAGCTCGACCGGATGCGCCACATCGTGGACGAAAAGCTGCAGTCGACCCTGGAGAAGCGCCTGGGCGAATCCTTCAAACAGGTGAGCGAACGCCTGGAGCAGGTCTACGCCGGCCTGGGGGAGATGCGCACGCTGGCCGCCGGGGTGGGCGACCTCAAGAAGGTGCTGACCAACGTCAAGACCCGCGGCACCTGGGGTGAGGTCCGGTTGAGCCACATCCTGGAGCAGATCCTGACCGCGGAGCAGTACGCCGTCAACGTTGCCACCCGGCCGGGCGGCGGCGAGCGCGTGGAGTTCGCCATCCGGCTGCCGGGTCCGGACCCGGCGCGGGCGGAGGTCGTCTGGCTGCCGATCGACGCCAAGTTCCCGCAGGAGGACTACCAGCGGCTGCTCGACGCCCAGGAGGCGGCCGACCGGAGCGCGGCCGACCGGGCCCTGAAAAGCCTCGAGCAGCGCGTGAAGCTCGAAGCCCGCGCCATCCGCGAGAAGTACATCGAACCGCCCCACACCACCGATTTCGGCATCCTCTTCCTGCCGGTGGAGGGCCTGTATGCCGAGGTGCTGCGCATCCCCGGACTGTGCGATCTGCTGCAGCGCGAGCACCGCATCGTCGTGGCCGGCCCCACGACCCTGGCCGCGCTCCTCAACAGCCTGCAGATGGGGTTCCGGACGCTGGCGGTGGAGCGCCGCTCGAGCGAGGTGTGGGAGCTGCTGGGGATCGTCAAGAACGAATTCGCCGCGTTCGGCGACACCTTGGCGAAGACCAAGAAGAAGCTGCAGGAGGCGGCCCACACCATCGACCGGGCGGAGGTGCGCACGCGGGCCATCGAGCGCAAGCTGCGCCGGGTGGAGGAGACGCCGCTCGGCGCGCCGCTGGGACGCGACGGCGAGCCGGTGGTTGCCGAAGATGAGGCGTAGAGATCCCGCCGGGCCATCCCAGCGAAAGCGGCTTTGATCCGTTGCACGCCGCCTGCACTGGAGGCTCATCGGCAAGCGGGTCGAGATGTCGTGGGAGCGGCATCCCGCCGCGATCCGACTGCGGCCGGATGCCGCTCCCACTGGAAACAGCCCGACTGATTTGGAAACTGTTTTGTTGCCGGCAAAAGAAAACGGCGGCCGCCCTTGCGGGGCGGCCGCCGCCATGAAGGCTCTTTGGGTGAGGGCAGCTAGGCGCTACCCCTTGAGCGAAAAGGGCGGGACGATGATGTTGTAGTAGGCCTTTTCGGAGACCGTGCCCCAGGTGCCGACGACCCTGGCGAACTTTTTGAAGGCCTCATTCACCTTTTTGGCGATCGGGGTCTTGGCGGCCTCCTCTTCGTTGACCTCCTGGGCCATCTTGCTCAGCCGCTGGAGAACCTCGGCCGGAAACTGCACCAGCTCCACCTTGTGCACGTTGATCAGCTCCTGGAGCGCCGCGCCGTTCTGGGCCTCGAACTGGGAGAGCACCCAGAGTTCGTTCTCCATGCAGGCCGCGTTGATGATGTGCTGCAGGTCCTTGGGCAGGGAGTCGAACACCTTCTTGTTGAAGAAGTATTCGAGGTAGGTGCCGGGCTCGTGCCAGCCGGGGTAGTAGTAGTACTTGGCGGCCTTGTAAAGCCCCAGCCGCAGATCGTGCAGCGGCCCGACCCACTCGGTGGCGTCGATGACGCCGCGCTCGAGGTTGGTGAAGATCTCCCCTCCCGGGGTGAGCACCACGGTGCCCCCGGCCTTGGCCACGACCTTGCCGCCCAGACCCGGGATCCGCATTTTCAGGCCCTTGAAGTCGTCGATGGTGTTGATCTGCTTGCGGAACCACCCGCCCATCTGGACCCCGGTGGAGCCGCCCGGACGGGGGACGAGGTTGAAGGGGGCGTAGGTCTCCTCCCAGAGCTTCAGGCCGTCGCCGCCGTGGAACCAGGCCGCATAGCCCTGGGCGTTCATGCCGAAGGGCACGGCCGAAAACCATTGGACGGCCGGCTCTTTACCGGCCCAGTAGTAGGCGGCGCCGCTGCCCACCTCGACGGTGCCGTCCGAGACCGCCTGGAAGGATTCGAGCGCCGGCACGAGCTCCCCGGCGGCAAAGACCTGGATCTGGATCCGGCCGTCGGTCAGCTCGCCGATGCGCTTGGCGAGGCGTTCGCAGCCGTCCTGGAGCACCGGCAGCTTGGGCGGCCAGGTGGTGACCATCTTCCACTGGTACTTCTTCTGGGCGATGACCGCCGGCGCCCCGACCACTGTCGTGGCGGCGGCGGCCGCAGTGCCGATTCCGACCTTCTTCAGAAAATCGCGTCGCTTCATTGGGACCTCCTTGTTTCTCGAAATATTCGGGACCCAGACGAGCCCCGGTTTTAGGGACTGAAAACCACGCGTGGCAGCCATGTCGCCAACGACGGGTAAAAGATGATGATCATCAGCCCGATCAGCTGGCAGATGACGAACGGGATGATCCCGCGGTAGATGTGGCCCGTGGTCACCCCCGGCGGCGTGACCGCCTTGAGATAGAACAACGAGAAGCCGAAGGGCGGCGTCAGAAAGCTCGTCTGCAGGTTGACCGCCAGGATCACGCAGAACCAGAGCGGGTCGAAGCCGAACTCGATCATGATCGGTGCCAGCACCGGCACGATGATGAAGGTGATCTCGATGAAGTCCAGGAAGAAGCCGATCAGGAAGATCAGCCCCATGACGAAGACGAGCACCATCTCCTTGGAGTAGCGTTCGGCCAACCCGGACAGGAAATGGCGCACCATGTCGTCGCCGTGCAGCCCCCGGAACACCAGCCCGAAAGCGGCCGCCCCGCAGAGGATGATGAAGACCATGCAGGTCAGCTTCACCGTGGTGCGCATGCTTTCGCGCAGGAGGCTCAGGTTGAACTTGCGGTTGATGGCCGTGAGCAGCATGGCGCCCACCGCGCCGACGCCGGCGGCCTCCGTGGGGGAGGCCACCCCGGCCATGATCGACCCCAGGACCGCAGTCATCAAAAACAGCGGCGGCAAGAGCGCGCGCCCGACCTGCTTGACCATCACCCCGCGCGTGAAGTGCGCAAGCTCCGCCTTGGGGATGGGCGGCGCCATTTGCGGCCGCAGGATGGCCACGATCACGATGAAGGCGATGAAGATCAAGACCAGGATCAGCCCGGGGACGATGGCGCCGATGAAGAGGTCTCCCACCGGGACGCCGATGATGTCGCCGATCAGCACCAGGACGATGCTGGGCGGGATGATCTGGCCCAGGGTGCCCGAAGCGGCCACCGTGCCGGTGGCCAGCTCCTTTGAGTAGCCCCGGCGCAGCATGGTCGGCACCGAGAGCAGCCCCATGGTCACCACGGTGGCGCCGACGATCCCGGTGGTGGCGCCGAGCAGGGCCCCGACGATGACCACCGATACGGCCACCCCCCCGCGCAGCCGCCCGAAGACGAGGGCCATGGTGTCGAGCAGGTCCTCGGCCAGGCCGGAGCGCTCCAGCACGACCCCCATGAAGACGAACAGCGGCACGGCCATCAGGGTGACATTGCCCATCACCCCCCAGATGCGCAGGGGCAGCAGGTTGAAGAAGTTCAGGCCGAAGCCGGTCAGGCCGAACAGCAGGGCGGTCCCCATGAGCGTGAAGGTGACCGGGAAGCCCGCCATGAGCGCGACGGTAAGGAACAGGAACATCCACAGGGCCAGGTAGTCCATCTCAGTCTCCGCCGCTCTTCGGTTTTTCGATGTTCAAAATCTGCAGGAGGCTGTGAAGGCCTAAGGAGATGCCCTGCAGCAGCAGCAGGCTGAAACCGACCGGGATGAAACTCTTGACGATGAACCGATAGGGGATGCCGCCGGGGTCCGGGGAGCCCTCGCCCATCACCCAGGACCTGAAGGCGAAGTGCCACGAGGTCGAGATGATCAACAGGCAGCCGGGTATCAGGAAGAGGGCGACCCCGAGCAGGTTGGTCCACGCTTTGCCCTTGGGCCCGTAGCGCTGATAGATGATGTCGACGCGCACATGGCCGTCGTAGAGCAGCGTGTAGCCCGCCCCGATCAGGAAGATGAAGGCGAACAGCTGCCACTCCAGCTCCTGAACGAAGACGAAACTGGTGTTGAACAGGTAGCGCATCACGACATCGGCGAACACGACCAGGACCAACCCCAGGGCGGCCCATCCGGTGCCGCGGCCGACCCGCTCGTTCAGCGTGTCGATCCAGCGGCAAAGGCGTATGATAGAGTTCATTGCGATTCGACTTTCTCTTCCCGCAAGATTCCGGCGGGACAGGGTTTGCATTTCAAAATGCTTGGTTATATAGGGTAAGGCTGAATTCCGGTCAAGCAAATAAAGCGGCACACTTGCTAAACGGCGATTATTTTTTTATTCACATTTACCACAAACAGACCGCTTTCGATGACGTGCACACCGGCAACGCCGAAGGGAGGTTTTGATGGCCATCTCCTCTTACTGGGCCGACGACTACATCAACCGCAGGCGCAAGGGGTCAGAGGCCATCGGCCGGATCAGGCCCGGGCAGCGGGTGTTTATCGGCTCCTCCTGCGGCGAACCCCAGCACCTGGTGCGCGAGCTCTCGAACGCCTTCGACACCCTGAAAGACATAGAAATCATCCGCCTTTTCAACCTGGAGACCATACCGCTCACGCTGATCGCCAACAAGAGCGGGGACCACGCCCTGAACCTGCGCTCCTTTTACGCCGGCTCGGCCAAGAGCCGGGCCATCGCCCGCAACCAGCGCTTCATCACCCCGGTCAACCTCTCGGCGGTGCCGCGGCTTTTCAAGAGCCGCCTGCTGCCGGTCCACGTGGCCCTGATCCAGGTGTCGCCGCCGGACGACTTCGGGTGGATGAGCCTGGGGGTCTCGGTGGACATCACGCTCGCCGCGGCCGAGTCCGCCGACCTGGTGATCGCCCAGGTCAACCCGCGCATGCCCCGGGTCCTGGGCCGCAGTTTCATCCATGTGAACGACGTGGATGTCATCGTGGAGTACGACGAGCCGCTGTTGGCCATCGGCGCCAATCCGGGGCTGGAAACCGCCAAGGACATCGCCCGGCTGATCGCCACCCGGCTCATCGATGACGGCGCCACCATCGCCATCGGCCTGGGAGCCACCTCCGAGGCGGTGCTCCTGGCGCTGTCGGACAAAAACGACATCGGGGTTCACACCCAGTACCTGACCGGGGACATGATGCATCTTTACTCCAAGGGCGTGGTCACCAACCGCAAGAAGGGCTTCAACAACGGCAAGATCGTGGCATCGAGCGCCATCGGCAACGAGGAGTTCTACGGCTTTCTGAACGACAACCCGGCGATCGAGTTCCACCCCTCGGATTACGTCAACGATCCCACCGTCATCGCCCGGAACAAGAACATGGTGGCCATGGCGATCGCCATGACGATGGACCTGACCGGCCAGGCGGCCGCCGACGCGATGCCGCAGAACCGCCTCTCCGGGGTGACCGGCGTCGTCGATTTCATCCGCGGGGCCTCCATGTCGCCGGGCGGAAAATCCATTCTGATCCTCTCCTCCACCGGCCAGCAGGGCAAGAAGAGCCGCATCGTGCCCCTGCTGGCGGACACGGCCGTGGTGGTGACGCGCAGCGACGTCCAGCACGTGGTGACCGAGTTCGGGGCGGTCAACCTCTTCGGCAAGAGCCTGCAGGAGAGGGCCCTGGCGATGATCAGCATCGCCCACCCGAAATTTCGCGACGAGCTGTTTTTCCAAGCCAAGAAAATGGGCCTGCTCAGCGCCGAGCGCAGCCTCCACGAGTCCATCCACGGGGTCTACCCGATCCACCTCGAGGAGGTGATCGAGGTCAAGGGCGAGCCGGTGACGATCCGGGCGGCCAAGCCGGTGGACGAGCGCCGCATCCAGGAGCATTTCTACGGCCTCGACAAGGATGACGTGGTGGCGCGGTTCTTCAAGCAGAAGAGCCGGTTCACCCGCGAGGAGGCCGAAGAGGTCACCCAGGTCGACTATGTGAACGACCTCACGGTCCTGGCCCTGGTGGGGGAGTTCGGATTCGGGCGGGTGGTGGGGGTCGGCGAGTACCTGGTGGACTCGGCCACGAACGAGGCCGAGGTCGCTTTTTCCATCACCCGGGAGTTTCAAAAAACGGGCATCGGCAAGCTGCTCCTGCGCAAGCTCGCCGCGGCGGCGGTGGAAAACGGCATCCGCGGCTTCTTCGCCTACACGGGGGCCCAAAACCAGGGCATGATCCGGCTTTTCGCCAGTCTGCCCTACAAGACGACCACCCAGTTCGAAGGCGACATGGTCACCCTGCGTTGCAGTTTCAGCGAACCTCTGGCAAAGTGAGGGGAGACAGCAGCGAGCAGCCAGTGACGAGCGACGAGCCACGGGAAAAATGCCCAACGCCAAAGTGACATTTCTGCCTCACGACGTATCGATCGAGGTGCCCCCCGGGACCACGATCATCCAGGCGGCGCTCGACGCCGGGGTCCATATCAACGCCTCCTGCGGGGGGGAGGGCGTCTGCGGCAAGTGCCGGGTGCGGATCGAGGCGGGCGAGCCCGTCGGCGGCGTCTCGGAGAGGCTGGGCGCCGATGACCTGCGCAAAGGCTATCGGCTGGCATGCCGGACGGAGGCGGCGGGCGATCTGCTCGTGCGCGTCCCGGTCGAGTCGGTGGTCGACGCCGGGATCCTGAATCGGCCGGCCTCCAGGCGCCGCACCGCGCGCATCCGCGATTTCAACCTGGGCGAGCTGAAGGAAAAGGGGCTGTTCCTCGCGCCGGTCGAGAAGAAGTGCCTGCAGCTGCCGGCCCCCACCGCCCAGGACAACCTGCCGGACCTCTCGCGGCTGATCGGCCAGCTCCGGCGCGAACACGACGAGCACCGCCTGGAGGCGGACCTGGCCGTCATCCGCAAGATCCCGGGGATCCTGCGGGAGAGCGGCTTCCAGGTGACCACCACCCTGGTGCGGCCGGTGCGCGCGGACGGCAGGACCCGGATCATCAACGTGCAACCCGGCGACGCCACCGGCCGCAGCTATGCCATCGCCATGGACATCGGCACCACCACGGTCTACGGGCAGGTGATCGACCTGGTTTCGGGCGCGGTGCTGGCCGAGCATGCCGAGTTCAACGGCCAGATCAGCTACGGGGAGGACGTGATCACGCGCATCGTCTATGCGGAGAGGCCGGGCGGGCTCGAGCGCATCCAGGAGACGCTCGTCGAGACCATCAACACGATCCTCGCCCGGATCATCCGGGCCTCCGGGGTGGACCCCCAGGACGTCGCCACGATCACGCTCGCCGGCAACACCACCATGACCCAGCTGCTGCTCAAGGTCGAGCCGCGCTACATCCGCCGGGCGCCCTATGTGCCGGCCTCCTCCCTCTACCCGCCGCTCAAGGCGTGCGAGCTCGGCATGGCGCTCGAGGAGCACGTCACCGCGCTGGTCTACCCGGTGGTCTCGAGCTACGTCGGCGGGGACATCGTGGCCGGGGTCATGGGCTCGGGGATCTATCGCTCCGAGGAGCTGACCCTCTTTCTGGACGTGGGCACCAACGCCGAGATCGTCATCGGCAACCGGGACTGGCTGGCCTGCGCGGCGTGTTCGGCCGGCCCCGCCTTCGAGGGCGGGGGGCTGCAGTTCGGCATGCGCGCCGCCCCGGGGGCCATCGAGGACTTCTCGCTCAACCCCGCGACCCTCGAGCCGATGATCGCCACCATCGGCCGTGAGCGCCCCAAGGGCATCTGCGGCTCGGGGCTGATCAACATGGTGGCCTGCATGTTCGAGATGGGGGTGATCGACAACCGGGGCAAATTCGACCCCGGCCTCGAGACCGAGCGCCTGCGCCGCACGGACGGGGTTCTGGAATTCGTGCTCGCCTGGGAGAATGAGACCCAGATCGAGCGGGACATCACCCTCTCCGAGATCGACATCGAAAACCTCATCCGGGCCAAGGGCGCCATCTACAGCGGCTGCATGACGCTTCTGGCCGAAGTCGGCATGGAGATCCAGCAGATCGAGCGCATCGTCCTGGCGGGCGGCTTCGGCAGCTTCGTGGACCTCGACAAGGCCATGACGATCGGGCTGCTGCCCGAAATCGACCCCGCCAAGGTCACCTACCTGGGCAACGGCTCCCTGCTGGGCGCCCGGATGAGCTCCCTCACCAACCGCATCCGCCGCGATGTGACCGAGGTCATCCGCAAGATGACCAACTTCGAGCTCTCCGAGACCCCCTCCTACATGGACAACTACATCGCCGCCCTGTTCCTGCCCCACACCGACCTGAACCTCTTCCCCAAGCTGCAGGCGAGGCTCGCGGCGAACAGGCGGCTGCGCGGCAGATCGGAAAATAGCGGAGCGCCACAGTAGGGTATTCAATTTATTTCTAAATTGTCCCGGTCCTCTCTTGACAAAAATCGATGCTCCCGCTAAATGGGGAAAATCCGTCTCTTCGGGGTGTTCCCACTGGTTTGATGAACCGACGCAGCCGTTCCATCGATAGAAATGGTTTCACAACCTCGGATCACGGTTGCGGGCAAGGCGGAGGTCGATTCGACAGCGCAGCAACCTTCACAGGTTGTGAGCACGTTCGAGAGGCCTGCAACGCAGCCCTCGGCCGTCAGACGGGGTTATGAAACCAGTTCTAAACCCATTAACCTGTCACGAAGACAAGGAGGGGACATTGGGCTTCCAATTCTTCAAAGAATCCTACACCGGTAAAATCAAAGAGATCACGCTGGGCAAGGGCAAGAAGACGGTCACCGTCGGCGGGGAGAACTGCTACCCGTTCTACCAGTTCGAAGGCTCGGCCCCCAACCCGCCGCGGATCGCCATGGAGATCTGGGACATGGTGCCGGAGGATTGGGCCGAGGCGGCGCTGGCGCCGTTCAAAGACGTGGTCTCGGACCCGGCGGCCTGGGCCAAGAAGTGCGTCAACGAGTTCGGCGCCGAAATGCTGGTCCTGCAGTTGAAGAGCATCGACCCCAACGGCAGGAACGCCGGAGCGGACGAGGCCGCGGCCACCGTCAAGAAGGTCCGCGCGGCGGTGGACGTGCCGCTGGTGGTCTGGGGCTCGGCCAACACCGAGAAAGACGAAGTCGTGTTAAAGAAGATCGCCGAGGCGTGCCAGGGCGAGAACCTGATCCTGGGCCCGGTGGAGGACAAGAACCACAAGGGCATCGGGGCGGCCGCCATGGGCTTCGGCCACTTCATCATCGCCTCCTCCCCGATCGACGTCAACCTGGCCAAGCAGGTCAACATCCTGCTCGAGAACCTCGGCATGCCGACCGACCGGATGCTGATCGACCCCACCACGGGCGGGCTGGGCTACGGCCTGGAGTACTCCTACTCGGTCATGGAGCGCATCCGC
>JALOOU010000090.1 GCA_025454255.1 Desulfobacterales bacterium
TCGGCATCGTCTTCGGCTCCCGCGCCACCCGCCGGGAGGAGAAGCAGGCGAACGAAGAGGCGCTGAACCTGCTGCGGTTCGTCAACCTGACGGGCAAGGGCGACTTTCTGGCCAAAAACCTGCCTTACGGCGATCAGCGCCGGCTCGAAATCGCGCGCGCCCTCGCCTCTCGGCCAAAGGTGCTGCTGCTCGACGAGCCCGCGGCCGGCATGAACCCGAAGGAGTCCCAGGACCTGATGGATTTCATCCGCCACCTGCGCGATGAGCTCAAGATCACCATCGTGCTGATTGAGCACCAGATGCGGGTGGTGATGGGCATCTCCGAGCAGGTGACCGTGCTCGACTACGGCAAGAAGATCGCCGAGGGCCTGCCCTCAGAGGTCCAGTGCAACCCGCAGGTGATCGAGGCCTACCTCGGCAAGGGGAGTGCGGCCAAGCCCTGCGCCGCCTGAGGATAGATTTTAGGAGCGCAGCCGCCGTCGCACCGCTCGGAAGAAAGGAACCACGCCATGCCCATGCTGGAAGTCGAGGGCATCAACACCTACTACGGCAATATCCACGCGCTCAAGAATGTCTCCCTGCATGTCGAGCAGGGCGAGGTCGTGACCATCATCGGGGCCAACGGCGCCGGCAAAAGCACCCTGCTAAAGACCGCCAGCGGGCTGCTGAAACCCCGCACCGGCTCCATCCGCCTGGCCGGCGGCGAGGACCTCACCCGCCTGGCCGCCCATGAAATCGTGATGAAGGGCGTGATCCAGGTGCCGGAGGGTCGCCGCGTCTTCGGCCGGCTCACGGTGAGGGAAAACCTGGAGATGGGCGCATTCACCTGCGCGGACCGCAAAAAAAACGCAGACAACCTGGAACGCGTCTTCGGTCTGTTCCCACGCCTCAAGGAGCGCAGCAAGCAGGTCTCCGGCACCCTTTCGGGCGGCGAGCAGCAGATGCTCGCCATGGGCCGGGCCCTGATGGCCAACCCCAAGGTGCTGCTGCTCGACGAGCCCTCCATGGGCTTGGCGCCGGTGCTGGTCGACGGCATCTTCGACACCATCCGCCGGCTGCACGCCACCGGCACCACCATCCTGCTGGTCGAACAGAACGCCCGCATGGCCCTTCAGGTCGCCGGCCGGGGCTACGTCCTGCAGTCCGGCGCCATCATCCTAAGCGACTTGGCCGCGAATTTGGCCGACAATGAGATGGTACGCAAGGCCTATCTCGGCGAACACTGATGACGGCATAAAAAAACCAATATCGGCGTTGCGCTTCGTTTTGCGCTCGCTGCGGCGTACGGAAGTACGCCTCGCTCCCCAAAAACTCGCGCGCCTTGATCTTGGCTTTTTTATGCCGTCATAATCAGCGGCTACGATCTCAAACCAAACTGCGGCTCAGCGGCTCGGCCGACTCATCATATGGAGCTTGGACTCTTCCTGCGCGGCCTCTTGATCGGGTTCTCCATCGCGGCCCCGGTCGGGCCCATCGGCATTCTGTGCATCCGCCGCACCCTGGCCGACGGGCGCATGGCCGGCCTGCTCTCGGGGCTGGGGGCGGCCACGGCCGATGCGCTCTACGGCTGCGTGGCCGGCTTCGGGCTGACCGTCATTTCGAGCTTTTTGGTGGACCAGCGCGCCTGGATCCAGCTGGTCGGGGGGATCTTCCTGCTGCTGCTCGGGGCCAAGACCCTGAAATCGAGCCCGGCCAAGAACCCCGCCGCCGCCTCCGGCAGCGGGCTCGCGGCGAGCTACGCCTCCACCTTCTTCCTGACGCTAACGAACCCCATGACCATCCTGGCGTTCGCCGGGATCTTCGCCGCCTTGGGCGTTGTGAACACCGGCGGCGACGTCGCCGCCGCCGCGCTACTGGTTTTGGGGGTGTTTTTGGGATCGGCCGCCTGGTGGCTGATCCTGAGCGGCGGGGTCGGCCTCGTGCGCGAGAGGCTCAACCCGGCGATCCTGCGCTGGGTCAACCGGGTCTCGGGCCTTATTTTGGTGGTGTTCGGCGCCGCAGCGGTGTGGCAGGCGGCGACATAAAAAACAAGGGGCTTGGGGCAACGGGCTCCTGCGATCGGCCGCCTCCGGCATGGGCCCACTCTACCTGCTTCGACTGAATCTTTGGCTGCAAGCCGCTCCCACAGCATTGCATTATAGGGGCCGGCCTTTTCGTTTCATCGGAGATCCGGCATCCAGCAGCGAGTAGTTGGTCTGCTCACTCCCGACCTCCGAGCGGAGAGCTGCATGCGCCCGACAGCGGATGACTCGATTACGGAGGAGGCGGTCGCGCTCGCCAGACACTGGCAGGAGCGGGCCAATGACCTCATGAGCCGGGAGGAAGCCCGCCGCAGCCGGCAGCTCGCACGGCTGGTGGCGGACCCCGCGGGCAAGGCCGTGCTGACCGCCCTGATCGACCAGGGCTTCCGCTGCACGGCCTTCGACCGCACGGCGGACCAGCTCCGCCATGTGCTCGCCACCCGCGGGGTCCCGCGGTTTTTCGCCCCATGGGACCAGCTGCTCGTCGGCCTCTTCATGCGCATCGGCCGCTTCGTCCCGCAGCTCACGGTGCCGCGGATCACGGCCAAGATGCGCGCCGACAGCCGCCATGTGATCATCCCCGGCGAGCCGGCGCCGCTTGGCGCCTATCTCGACCGGCGGTGCGCCGAGGGCGTGCGGGTCAACCTCAACCACCTCGGCGAGGAGGTGCTGGGCGACGAGGAGGCCATGGCCCACATGGCCACCTATCTCGCCGATCTGCGCAACCCGCGGGTGGAGAGCATCGCCGTCAAGATCTCCACCGTCTGCGCCCAGATCCACCCCCTGCCCTTCGAGCAGACCGTCGCTCGGATCAGCGCCCGGCTCGCGACGCTTTACCGCGAGGCCGCCGCCCAGCTCTTTCTCCGGCCGGACGGGACCCGAGTTTCCAAATCCGTCACGCTCGACATGGAGGCCTACCGCGACTTGGGCCTCACGGCGGCCGCTTTCATGCGCACGCTGGACCGGCCGGAGTTCCGCCATTTTTTTGCCGGGATGGCGCTGCAGGCCTACCTGCCGGACTCCCTGGCCGTGCTCGCGGAGATCACCGCCTGGGCCCGGCGGCGGGTGGAGGCCGGGGGCAGCCCCGTCAAAATCCGCATCGTCAAGGGCGCCAACCTGGAGATGGAGCAGCTCGAATCCGCGCTCCAGGGCTGGCCGCAGGCCCCTTACGACAGCAAGCTCGACGTGGACGCCAACTGGAAGCGCATGGTGGCCTTCGCGCTTGCGCCAGATTCCGCCCGGGCCGTGCGCCTGGGGGCCGCCTCCCACAACCTGTTCGATTTGGCCTACGCCCTGGTGCTGGCGCGGCGCAACCGGGTGGAGGGGTGCCTCACCTTCGAGATGATCGAGGGCATGGCCAACCACCTGCGGCGGGCGGTGCGCGAAACCGGGCAGGATTTTCTGGCCTATGCGCCGGTGGCCGAAGAGCGCCATTTCCTATCCGCCGTCGCCTACCTCATCCGCCGGCTGGACGAGAACACCGGGCCCCGCAATTTCCTGCGCTATCTGAACGGGTTGAAAACCGGGACCCCGGCCTGGGAGATGCTGGCCGAGCAGTTCAGGGCCTCGCTGCGGCGCATGGCGACCTTGGGCCCCAGCCGCCCCCACCGGACCCAGGACCGGCGACGCGAAACCTTCCCCGAGCCGCAGGGGTGCTTCCCGGCGGGCGAGTTCCGCAACGAACCCAACACGGACTGGTCGCTTGCCGCCAACCGCGCCTGGGCCGAGGAGATCCGCCGGCGCTGGATGAAAGGCCCGCAGGACACCCCGCTCGAGGTCCCCGTGGTCGCCGGCGGCCGGGAGCTGTTTGCCGGGCGCAGGCTCCGCGCCGTCATCGACCCGAATCAGCTGCCGACCGAGGTGGAGGTGGCGCGCTGCGCGCTGGCGAACGCCGAGGATGTGCCGGCCGCCGTGGCCGCGGCCCGGGAAGACCCGGACGGCTGGCGCAGCCTGAGCTTCCGCGAACGGCACCGGATCCTCTCCGCCGCCGCCGACGAGATCCGCAGGGCCCGCGGGGAGCTGATCGGCGCGGCCGCCGCCGAAACGGGCAAAGTCTTCACCGAAGCGGACCCGGAGGTCTCCGAGGCCGTCGACTTCGCCGAGTTCTACCCGTTCGCCGTGCGCACCTACACGCGTATCGAACACCTCCGCTGCCGGGGGCGGGGCGTCGGGGTCGTGATCGCCCCCTGGAACTTCCCCATCGCCATCCCCTGCGGCGGCATCGCGGCGGCGCTGGCCGCCGGCAACACCGTGATTTTTAAACCCTCCTCGGATGCGATCCTGGTCGGCTGGCTGCTCTGCCGGTGCTTCTGGCGCGCCGGGGTGCCGCCCGGTGCGCTGCAATTTTTGCCCTGCGAGGGCGGGACGGCCGGCGCCCGGCTCACGGGCCACCCCGACGTGGACTTCGTCATCCTGACCGGCGGCACCGAGACCGCGCTGCGGATTTTAAAGGAGCGCCCCGGCCTGCTCTTGGCCGCCGAGACCGGCGGTAAGAACGCCACCATCGTATCGGCGCTCGCCGACCGCGAGCAGGCCGTCGGCAACGTCGTGGGGTCGGCGTTCGGCAACTCCGGACAGAAGTGCTCTGCCACCTCGCTGCTGATCCTCGAGCGGGAGGTCTACGAAGACGAGAAGTTCCGGCGCCAGCTGACGGATGCCGCCGCCACCTTCACGGCCGGTTCGGCCTGGGATTTCAGCAGCCAGACCGGGCCGCTGATCCGCCCGCCGCGCTCCCCGCTGCGGGAGGCGCTGACCGGTCTTCAGCCCGGCGAATCCTGGGCGCTCATGCCCCGGCCGCTGGCCGGCAACCCGCATCTGTGGTCGCCCGGGATCAAATGGGGGGTCCAACCCGGCAGCGTAACCCACCTGACCGAACTCTTCGGGCCGGTGCTGGGGGTGATGTGCGCCGACACGCTGGAGCAGGGGATCGACCTCGTGCACCGCACCGGCTACGGCCTCACCGCGGGGCTCGAAAGCCTGGACGAGCGCGAGCAGAGCTTCTGGGCGGAGCGCATCCGGGCCGGCAACCTCTACATCAACCGCGGCACCACCGGGGCGATCGTCCGGCGCCAGCCCTTCGGCGGCATGGGCAAATCCTCGGTGGGAGCGGGGCTGAAGGCGGGCGGGCCGCACTACGTCGCCCAATTTCTCAGCGTGGAGGAGACCGGGCCGCCGGAAAGCGGGCCGATTGCCGCGGCCCACCCCCTGCTGCGCCTGGTCCAGCGCTGGCAGCTCAAGCTGGAGTGGGGCGGGTTCGGAGAGGACGCCGAGGATCTGCGCCGGACGGTCGCCGCCATCCGATCCTACCTGCACCACGTCGAATGCGAGTTCTCGCGTGCCATCGACCACGTCCACCTGCGCGGCCAGGACAACCTGCTGCGGCACCGGCCGCTGGGGACGATCCTGGTGCGCCTGCACCCCGAGGACACGCTCTTCGAGGCCCTGGCGCGGATGGCGGCGGTGCAGGCCACGGGCAACCGTCTGCGGGTAAGCTTCCCGCCGGGTATGGAGACGCCGGCCGCCCGTTTTCTTCATGGGCGCGAGGGCCGGCGGCTGACCGGCCGCGCCCCGGTGCTGCGGGAGACCGACGCGGAGCTGATCGCCCTGATCCCGAGCCTCGACCGCATCCGCTACGCCGCCCCCGGGCGCGTGCCGGCCGCGGTGCTCGCCGCCGCCGCCGAAACCGGCTTCTTCATCGCGGCCGGCCCCGTCCTCATGGAGGGCCGCCTGGAGCTTCTGCACTACTATCGCCAGCAGAGCCTCAGCATCAACTATCACCGCTACGGGAACCTGGGCTTCCGCGCCGCCGACTTCTCCGACGGCTGATCAGTTTATATACGGTTTCGAAATCGTATTGACCCGTTCTGGAAAACCTCCACTGCCCCTCTTTGCCAAAGAGGGAGAATCCCTCCTTTTCCCAAAGGGAGGTTGGTAGGGATTTTCGTAGAGCGTCCTGATCATTACGATACCGTTAATATGCGCGGTCATCGCCGCCGGTTGATTTTTGCGAGTTCATCAAAGATTGGGTTTTTTACGAAGTCGTTGAGGTTGACCGGAACCGGCCCAGCCTGTATGAAGGGCACGAGGTGATACTGCGGGAAAGGAGTGCCGTTGGGCGGGGTGCGCAAGAAAAATGCTGCCGGTTCCGGGATGCGCCAGGTCGGCGTGTATGTAAAGAAAGACCCGCTCGCGGCGGCCAAGGCCGATGCCTTCGAGGCCTGGCTGCGGTCGCGCGGCGTCGGGGTCGCCCGCCGGCAGAGCCCGTCGCCCGCTCCGCGGGGGTTTGAGCACCGCCACGGCGCAGCACCCCGCAACCTCTCGTGCGTCTTCGTGCTGGGGGGCGACGGCACATTTCTGAGCGCCGTGCGCTGGATCGGCGACCGGGACGTCCCGATCCTCGGGGTCAAGTTCGGGGAGGTCGGCTTCCTGGCCGAGATCGCGGCCGAAAACCTCTTCCACGCGGCCGAAAAGGTGCTGGCGCAGGAATTCACCCTGACGCAGCGCATGCGATTAGAGGTGCGCGTGACCCGCGGCAGGGAGCTCGTCGCCCGCGAAACGGTGTTGAACGACATCGTGATCAACAAGGGCGCCCTGGCCCGGCTCGCCAATATCGACACCCACATCGACGGCAATTTTCTGACCACGTTCCGGGCGGACGGTCTGATCGTCTCCACCCCGACCGGGTCCACGGCTTACTCCCTGGCGGCCGGCGGGCCGGTCGTGCACCCTGAGGTGCCCGGGATCATCATCACCCCGATATGCCCCTTCACCCTCACCATCCGCCCCCTGGTCGTCCCCGACGGCGTTGAAATCACCATCCGCCTGCAAAAGGGCTCCTCCGACATTCTGCTGACCTTCGACGGCCAAAAGGGCCTCGACCTCACCGACCGCGACGCGATCACGGTGCGCCAGAGCGCCCACCCCGTGAAGCTGATCAACGTGCCCGGCCGCCCCTACTTCGACGTGCTCAAATCCAAGCTGCGCTGGAGCGGCGGCCGCGTCTGAAACTTTTTTCGGGTGTTCGGTGCTCGCAGGGAATTATGGGGACATTCGTGCAAGGGAATTATGGGGACATTCGTGCACAAATTGCGCAACGTATAAAAACAAAATAAGAAACAAAATAAGGGACATTCATGCAGAACTTGCACTACGGTACCCGACGGCCCCATTCCGGTTCAGCACAATCAACGGTTGTGGCAGGCGACCCGGCAGCCGGGGCTCAGTTCGCGCAGCTCAGGGAGTTGTTCGGCGCAGACCGCCCGCCGCTCGCGGCAGCGCGGGTGGAAGCTGCAGCCTGCGGGCGGGTTGATCGGGCTCGGCACGTCGCCGGCGAGCAGGATGCGCTGCTTTTTGGCGGCCGGGTCCGGCAGCGGCGCGGCGGAAAGCAGCGCCTGGGTGTAGGGGTGCAGCGGGCGGCGGTAGAGCTCCCGCTTGGGGGCCAGTTCCACCAGGCGGCCGAGGTACATGACGGCCACCCGGTCGGCGATGTACTCCACCAGGCTCAAGTCGTGGGAGATAAAGAGGTAGGTCAGCCGGAATTCCGCCTGCAGCTTCTGCAAAAGGTTGACGACCTGCGCCTGGATCGAGACGTCCAGGGCCGAGACCGGTTCATCGGCCAGCAGCAGCTGCGGGTTCAACGCCAGGGCGCGCGCGATGACGATGCGCTGGCGCTGGCCGCCGGAGAACTCGTGCGGGTAGCGCCGGGCATGCTCGGGCAGCAGGCCGACCACCTCGAGCAGCCAGGCCACCCGCGCCTGCCGTTCGCGGGGCGCGCCAATGGCGTGGATTTCGAGCGGCTCGCCGATCAGCTCCCCGATCCGGCGCCGGGGGTTCAAGGAGGAGTAGGGGTCCTGGTAGATGATCTGGGCCTCGCGCCGGAACTGCCGCAGGCGCGGGCGGTCGAAGGCGCAAAGGTCCTGTCCATTGAAAAAAACCCGTCCGGCGGTGGGCTCCTCCAGGCGCAGCAGCACCCGGCCCAGGGTGGATTTGCCGCAGCCGCTCTCCCCCACCAAGCCGAAGACCTCGCCGGGCTCGACGCTGAGGGAGATATCCGCCACCGCCAACACGTTGCCGCGGCGGCGCGAGAACCCCGCCCCCTTCAGGGGGTAGTGCTTGGCGACATGCTCGGCGATCAGAATCGGCTGCACCATGGCCCTACCCCAGCGGCTTCCAGCAGCGGGCGCGGTGGCCCGCGGCGATCTCCTGCCACGGCGGATCCTCGCGGCACGCCCCGTGACGCCTGAAACAGCGGTCTTGGAAGGCGCAGCCCGGCGGCAGGTTGGCAAGGCTCGGCACCACCCCGGGGATGGGGTTGAGCGCACCGGCCCGTCCGCCGACCCGCGGCAGGGAGTCGAAAAGGCCGACCGTGTAGGGATGGGCGGGCCGGTGGAACAGCTCTTCCACCCCCGCGCTCTCGACCGCCTTGCCGGCATACATCACCGCTACATTTCGGCAGATCTCGGCCACCACTCCAAGATCGTGCGTGATGAGGAGCACCGACATGCCGAACTCCTGCTTCAGGCGGGCGATCAGGTCCAGGATCTGGGCCTGGATGGTGACATCCAGGGCAGTGGTCGGCTCATCGGCGATCATGAGCGCCGGCCGGCAGGCGAGCGCCATGGCGATCATCGCCCGCTGGCGCATGCCGCCCGAAAACTGGTGCGGGTAGTCGTCGAGGCGGGCGACAGGCTCCGGCATGCCCACCAGGCCGAGCGTGCGCGCCGCCTCGGCCCGCGCCTCGGCGCGGCGCATGCCGCGGTGCTTGCGCAGGACCTCCTCGATCTGAAAGCCGACGGTGTAGACCGGGTTGAGCGAGGTCATGGGCTCCTGGAAGATCATGGAGATGCGGTTGCCGCGGAGTCGGCGCATCTGCGCCTCGGCCGCCGTGGCCAGGTCCTGGCCGTCGAAGAGGATGCGGCCGGCGGCGATGCGGCCCGCCGGTTTGGGCAGCAGCCGCAGGATCGAAAGCGCCGTGACGCTCTTGCCGCAGCCGCTCTCGCCCACCAGCCCGAAGGTCTCCCCGGCATCGATCTCGAGGTCAAGGCCGTCTACGGCCTTCACCACCCCGGCCCGCGTCTGGAACTGGGTCTTGAGACCGATGATCCGGAGCACCGGGTCGCTCACGCCGCTCTCCTTCAAAGCGATCTCAGCGAGGGGTCCAGCACGTCCCGGAGCCCGTCTCCGAAGAGGTTGAACCCGAGCACCAGCACCAGAATCGCCGCACCGGGAAAGGCCGCCACATGCGGGGCGATCTGGATGTACTGGCGCCCCTCGCTCAGCATCGCGCCCCACTCCGGCTGGGGCGGCTGGGCGCCGAGCCCGAGAAACCCCAGCGCCGCCGCCTGCAGCACGGCGGTGCCCATGCCGAGCGTCGCGTAGACGATGATCGGCGGCAGGGCGTTGGGCAGGATGTGCCGACCCAGGATGCGCGCATGCCCGCCGCCCAGATGGGCGATGGCCTGCACGAAGAGCTGCTCCTTGAGGGAGAGTACGCTCGCGCGCACGATGCGGGCGTAGTGCGGGATGTAGACGATCCCCACCGCCACCATGGTGTTGGGCAGGCTCGGTCCCAGGATGGCCGTGATGAAGATGGCCAGCAGGATCGCCGGAAACGCCAGCAGCATGTCCATCAACCGCATGATGAGGCTGTCGACCCGGCCGCCGAAGTAGCCGGCCACAAGCCCCAGGAGGGTCCCGGGCAGCAGCGAGATCGAAACCGAGATCAGCCCGATCAGGATCGAGATGCGCGCGCCGAAGATTACCCGGCTGAAGATATCCCGGCCCAGGCTGTCGGTGCCGAAGAGGTGCTCCGCACTCGGCCCCTTCAGCCGGTCCAGCGGGGCGGGCGTGAGGGGGTCGTGCGGGGCGAACGCGGGGCCGATGAGGGCGACCAGCAGCACCAGGGCGATCAGCCCCATGCCGAAGGCGGCGCTCCCGCTGCGCAGCAGATCCTGAAAGGTCTCCCGCTTAGGCATGGACGCGGATCCTCGGGTCGAGCAGCGCGTAGACCAGGTCGACGATCAGGTTGATGAAGGCCATCAGTCCGGCGAAGACGAGGATGCAGCCCTGCACGGCGGCATAGTCCCGCGCCATGAGCGAGTCCACGACATAGCGGCCCAGGCCGGGCCAGGAGAAAATGGTTTCGGTCAGGACGGCCCCCCCCAGCAGAAGGCCGAGGTTCAACCCCAGCACGGTCACAACCGGCAGAAAGGCGTTGCGCAGGGCGTGGCGCAGGATGACCACCGCCTCCCCCATGCCCTTGGCGCGCGCCGTGCGCACATAGTCCTTGTTGAGCACCTCGAGCATGGCGGAGCGGGTGATGCGCGCGACGATCGCCATGGGGATGGTTGCGAGCGTGACGGCGGGCAGCACCAGGTGGTGGAGCGCATCGGCGAAGCCCTCGACATCGCCTGCGGCCAACGTGTCCACCAGCATCAGGCCGGTGACCACCTCGGGCTCGCTGCCCATGCCGATCCGGCCCATCATGGGCATGACCGGGAACAGGACGGCGAGCAGATACATGAGCATGAGGCCCAGCCAGAAGATCGGCATCGAGACCCCGATCAGGGCCATGAACATGGAGCCGTAGTCGAAGAGGGAGTACTGCCGCACCGCGGAGACCACGCCCGCCGCGATGCCGACCAAGGAGGCGATCAGCATGGCCGCGACGGAGAGCTCCAGGGTCGCCACCAGCCGCGCGCCGATCTCCTTAACGACCGGCGACCCGTTGCGCATGGAGTTGCCAAGGTCGCCCTGGAGGATGTTGGCCAGGTAGATCCCGTACTGGACGGGATAGGACCGGTCGAGCCCCATCTGGGTCCGCAGCCGCGTCAAATCCTCCTGCGTCGCGAACTCGCCGAGCAGCAGGCGCGCCGGGTCCCCCGGGATCATGCGCAGCATCAGAAACACCAGCAGCGAGACCCCGAGCAGGATCAGGGCCAGGTGGAAGATACGCTTGGCAATGTAGCCTGTGGGCATGGAAGGTATGATGCCTAAAATGCCTAAAGTGAACTAAGGTGCCTAAAATTGAGGGCGGCTTGGCGATCTGGTGCAATCGTTATCGTGGCTGGAAAACCGCTCCCACCCCGCACCCAAACATCAAATAGCAAGCATCAAAACCCGAACAACCAAACACCCGGTGAGCCGCTTCGCGCGAGGCTCCGGGTTCAGTGCGCACAAGCCCCGCGAAAAGTGAAGAAGCCGCCTCAAGGCAGCGGATCGCGCCCGTCGGCAAGGCAACCCGCGGTTTGAAACCGGAGCGTACACGTCAGTACGTGAGGATTTCAAACCACGGGGCAACGCCGCCGACGGGTGCGAGTTGCGCTCTGGGCCGCTTCTACTTGTCCTTCGAGACCATCTGGAACGAGTTCAGCCCGTTCGGCCGCAGCGGGACATTGTGCAGCTTCTTGCTGTAGCAGCGCACATTCATGGTGTGCACCAGCGGCGCCCAGGGCGCTTCCGCGTTGAAGATCTCCTGCGCTTTCAGATAGATCTTGGTGCGCTCGGCCTTGTTGAAGGTCCGCTGGCCTTTCAGGCAGAGCTCCGTGAACTCGGCATTCTTCCAGAAGGCGATGTTGGCCGCCCCCGGAGGCTTGGCCGAGTCGGCCGACAGCAGGCCGTAGAGGAAGTTGTCGGGGTCGGAGTTGCCGCCGAGCCAGCCGAGCATGCACATCTCGTGCTCGCCGCTGCCGACCTTGCTCAGGTAGGTGCCCCACTCATGGCGCACGATCTTGGCCTTCACGCCCACCGCCGCGAAATAGGCCTGGATCAGCTCGGCCGTCTTGACCGGGTCGGGCATATAGGCGCGGGAGACCGGCATGGCCCACAGCTCGATCTCGGAGTTGAAGTCGAACTTGGCCTCGGCCAGCATCTTCTTGGCCTTCTCCGGGTTGTAGTCATAGGGCTTGAGGGCGTTGTTGTAGGACCAGATGGAGGGCGGGAAGGGGTTCTTGGCCGGAATGGCCAGGCCCGCAAAGATGGTCTTGATCAGGGTGTCGCGGTCGATGGCGTGGCTCAGGGCCTGGCGCACCTTGGGGTCCTTCAGCCGCGGCTTCTCGGTGTTGAAGGCGAGGTAGCCCACGTTGACGCTGGGCCGCTCGATCACGGCCAGCTTGGGGTTCTTCCGGACCAGGGTGATCGAATCCGGGTCGAGGTCGTCGGCGATGTCGACCGTACCGGACTGCAGCGCCATCAGCCGCGCCGAGGGCTCCGGGATGGACTTGAGCACGATGCGCTCGACCTTGGCCTTTTCGCCCCAGTAGTCGTTGTTGCGCTCGAGCACGATCTGATCGTCCTTGGTCCAGCTCTTGAACTTGAAGGGGCCGGTGCCCACCGGGTGCATGCCGATCTTCTCCTTGAAGTCGGCCATGGCCTTGGGGGATACGATCGGGCAGAGCCAAAGCGCCAGGTTGTTCAAGAGCGGCGCATAGGGCTTTTCGGTGACCAGAGCGATGGTGAACTCGTCGATGACCTTGATGTCCTTCACCGGCGCCAGCGAC
>JALOOU010000156.1 GCA_025454255.1 Desulfobacterales bacterium
GGCGTTGTCGCAGTGCTGGCAGAGCATGGGCAGAAACATCACCCGCTCCATGCGCCGCTCGTCGTGGTAGCGCACGATCTCCAGCCATGCCATCTCGCGGCCCTGGGCGATCAAGGCCTCCCCGACGATGCCGACGCTGTTCTCGGCGTAGCAGGCGGCGGCGCAGGCCCCGCAGCCGATGCAGCGGTCCAGGTCCACGGTCATGCCCCAGCGGTAGCCGTCGTGCTCGTGGGGGGGATAGAAATCGCGGCTGCGGTCGTAGCCTTCGGGCAAGGGCAGGGTGAGGGGGAAATCGCCCATGGTGAGCCCGCTCTTCGGCCGGGGGGCGCCCCGGCGCAGATCCTCCAGCGTCACCGACAGGATGAAGGCGCGGCCGTGCTGCGTGCGGCTGCCGTCGGTGTGAGCGAGCGCCACGCTGCGGCCGGTCTTTTCGAGGCGCACCCCGAAAAGGGTGAAGCTCGGCCCGCCGCACGCCGGGTCGAACCCGGCCGCAAGCACGGCGAAGGGGTTCGCCCCCACCTGCTGCGCCCAGCGGCCGTAGGCGGTGTGGCCCTGCCCTGCGCCCATGGCTGCCAGGCCGGGGCGCACCGTTTCAGTGATGTAGACCGGCGCCTCGATGCTTCCGCCCGGCGTTGCGATCCGCACGATATGCGCCCGGGCCAGCCCCTCGGCTCGCGCCGTGTCCGGGTGGATCCAGACCGGGGACTGCCAGGCGACCCGCGAGATGGGGTCGGGGATCTCGCACAGCCAGGGCCGGTTCGCACCGCGGCCGTCGAAGAATCGCAGCGACGGCAGGGCGGCAAAGGCCAGCCCGGCCGGCGGCGGCTCGCCGGGGGCGAGCAGGCCCGCCGCAAACGGGCCGGGGAGCAGTTTGGGAGCAGAGGGTGCGGGCTCCTCGGCGAAGAGCCCCCCGTGCTGCAGCATGCGCAGCCAATCGAGCTCGTCGCGGACCCGGCCCGCCTGATGGAGCCGATCGACGAGGTAGGAGCTGTAATCCGGGGCCGGCCGGTTCTTTTCTTCGAAGCCGGCCTCCAGAATGACCTCCCCCAGGCTCGGCGCCGCGAACACCCGCCCCATGGCCGGCTGCAGGGTCGACAGGGCCGCGGCCTTGCCGCTGTAAGCATCCCACGCTTCGAGCGGCAGGCTGGTGGGCAGGATCAGGTCGGCCAACTGCGCGGTCTCGTCGACGAACGCGGCGAAGCTGACCTTGAACGCCTTGGAATCGGCCAGGGCTTCGCGCAGGCCGCCTGCCGCCGGAAAGGCGAAGACCGGGTTGACGTTGTTCAAAAGCAGCAGGTCCACGCCGCCGCCGGCGACGCGCTTGAACTCCTCCGCCACGGCCGCCCGCCGGTCGGCCGTCTCCACGCGGTGGCGGTCGGCGGCCTCGATCCGTTTGAGCTCCGGGTCGAGCAGCCCGTTCAGCAGGTTGGCGGCGATGTGGGTCTTGAGACCGTCGGCGGCCCCGTGCCCGCTCCCCGCGCCGAGCACCAGCGGCCGCTGCGCCCGGGAAAGCCGCTCGGCCAAGAGGTCCACTTGAACGGCCGGTATGCCCGAGAGCGCCGTCACCCGCTCGGGCGTGTAATCCGCAACCGCTTTGCGCAGCGATTCGCGGGCGTCGGCGGATAGGCCTGCGGTGCGGCCGGATGCGATCATCCGCCCGACCAGGCCCAGCGCGACCGCCGCCTCTCCGCCCGGCGCGCAAGCGAGCCACTGGTCGGCGTTGGCGCCGGTCAGCCCCTGCCAGGGGCTGATGTGGATGAAGCGGCCCTTCGCAGGGCCGCGCAGCGCATGCATCGCCTTGAACTTCCAGGCATACTCCACCGGCGACAGCCAGGTTTCCAGAAAATCGGCGCCGAAGGAGACCAGCAGGTCGGCATCCTGGAGGCGGTAGGAGACCAGGCCGTCGACCCCGAAGACCTCGCGGTTGGCCGCCTTGAGGGCCTCGTAGGCGAAGGGCTCGAAGACCACGGGCCCGGGGGACCTCCACTGCGCGAGGGCGGCGCGGAAAAGCTCCATCTGGATCTCGCCCACGACCTCGGTCACGAGGCTCACCCGGGCCTCCCCCCGGCGGGCGGCCTCCCGCGCCAGGGAGGCGAGCCGCGCCCGGGCCTCGGCGAACGAAACCGGCCGGAACCCCTGGCCGTCCTTCAGCAGCGGGGTTTTCAACCGGTCCGGGTGATAGATCGCCTGCAGGGCGGCCTGCCCGCGCATGCACAGGGCGCCGCGGTTCACCGGGTGCAGCGGGTTGCCCTCGAGCTTGACCACCCGACCTTCGCGGTTCTTGGCGAGGATGCCGCATCCGGCCGGGCACTCCCGGCAGGTGGAGGCATATAAGGTCGCCTGGCCGGTGACCATGTCCTCCGACGCGCGCACCGGACTGTGGAGATATTTCGGGGACTCCGGGCCGCACCCGGCCGCAAAGGCAACGCTGCCGAAGCCTGCCACCTTGAGGAACGTGCGTCGATTCATTTCGGAACTCGACCCCGGCCGCGGTTCGAATAAATACGGGGAGAAGGAAAGCAAATCCTGAATGGGCGCTTCTTGCTAAGGGTCTATAGCGAAAAGCGTCTCGGACTGTCAAGGGCCGTTGCGCCGGCGCATCCGCAGGTTGATCTCCAGCCGTTCGAGGGAGAGCCGGATCGCATCGGCCAGTTTCGCATGCCGCTGCAGGTAGCCCTCGAAAAACCCGCGCACAGGGTCGGCCAGGTCCGGCCCGACCACCGGGATGATCGCTGCGATCACCCGCTCGTAGAGCATCGGGTGGAACTGCTCGAGCCGGGCAAGGTGCGCAAGGTACCAGTCCCACAGGAGCGGGGCGGCGTGGGGGTTGGCCGCCATGCTCACCACCGGGATGTACTGGTTTCGCGCCGGCACCTTTTGCAGCGCCCACTCCAGCGCCCGTTCGATCTCGGCCCGGCCGCGGAAGCAGCCGCTGGCGGAGAGAAGGTTCAGCCGCTCATGCTCGCTGTTGGATTCCTGGAAGCGGCGCTCCAGCCACTCCAGCTCCCGGCCGGCCCCGTGCCAGGCACCGGTCTGCAGAACGCTTCGCAAAATATCCGGGTGCACCGCAGCGCCGCGGGCAAGCTCGCCGAAGCGCTGCAGGGCGAACTCCGCCGCCCGCTGAGAGCCGACCTGAACGGCCTCGAACAGCATCTGGTCGCGCAGCAGGGCGGTGGTCTGCCGCTCGCCCGGCCGGGGGTCGAAACCGATCCGCTCGAGAACCCCCGTGTACCAGGGCCGGGCCCAGGCGGCGATCCGGGAGCCCAGCTCCGGCGCCGCCACCAGCCGGGCGTGGGCGAGGTGGGCCGCGATGGCGGAGAGCGGCAGGTAGGCCGCCTCCTCGGCGTAGGCGGCGAGAAACTCGAGGTAGTCGGCCAGCGGCGCATCGGCCGACATCACCTGCGCGAAAAGGTCCTCCTGCAGCCCCCACCGGTCCTCCGCGGAGAGCTGTTTCGCCCGGACCATGGCCGCGAGGCGCTTGCCGTTTTCAGGGTCGGCGTAGCGGGTGCGGTAGAACCCGCCCTGCCCCGCGTTCAGCTTGTAGGCCACGGCGTCGGCCCCGATCGGCACCCGCGCGGTGGCTCCCTCCATCAGGACCGACATGCGCCGGATGGCCCCCCCCGGGCCCGCCACCAGCAGGCTGACCGGGACCATCCAGTGTTGTTCGGATTCGTATGGCAGGTAGGTAAAGCGTTTCTGGGACAACACCAGCGTGCCGCCTTCGCGGGCGGCCGTGATGACCGGCAGACCGGCCTGCTCGACCCAGCTCTGCATGATGGCGGCGACCGGCTGATCCGAAACCGCTTCGAAGGCCTCCCACAGCTGCCGGCTCTCGGCGCAGCCGTAGGCGTGGGCCGTCAGGTAGCGCTGCAGGCCCCGCTGGAAGCTCTCCGGCCCGATGGCGTCCTCGATCTGCCGCAGGATGCTGCCGCCCTTGTTGTAGATGATCGGGGCCGTGCTCGTGTTGATGACCAGGTGCTCGCCGCCCGGGATCTCGATCGGGAAATTTTCGACCAGCCCGTCGCGGGCCAGGGCGGAGCCGGTCGTGCCGTTTAAAAACTGCTGCCAGATCTCCCACTCCGGGTGGTAGTGGGCGACGACGCCGTAGCCGAAGTAGGTCGCAAAGCTCTCGTTCAGCCAGAGGTATTTCCAGT
>JALOOU010000091.1 GCA_025454255.1 Desulfobacterales bacterium
TTGTCGCGCCAGCGGCATTGCTGGGTAGCTAAGTTCGGAAAGGATAACCGCTGAAAGCATCTAAGCGGGAAACCTACCCCAAGATCAGATATCCCTTTTCCGTGGAAACACGGGAAACTAAAGGCCCCTCGAAGACTACGAGGTTGATAGGCCAGGGGTATAAGTGCGGTAACGCATTGAGCTTACTGGTACTAATAGGCCGTGCGGCTTGGCCACAAAACAGCGGGCACGATCCTGGAAGCGCGTGTTGGTTCGAATCGCAGTTAGGTTGTCATGCAGCAATCGATTTTTCGGTGGCTACAGCGAAGAGGCAACACCCGTTCCCATCCCGAACACGGAAGTTAAGCTCTTCAGCGCCGATGGTACTGCACGGAGTCCCGTGTGGGAGAGTAGGTCGCCGTTCTTCGAACCCCGGTCTTCCGAAAAGAGGGCCGGGGTTCTTCTTTTTACGCCGGCCGGCCCGTTTATTCTCTTCTCGCCCCCGATCCCAGCCGGGATCGCAATTCCGATTATAAAAACTTTACGGCATTTTAATTGCATAATGCCAGCAGGGACGTGTTGCACGGCCCTGCGTTTTTGAACCGTCTTCATCGGCCGGTGTGAATCGGTCCGGTCGCGGCACCGGGCGCCGTGCAACCCATCCGGCCGAAGCCGGCCTAAACGATGCGCGAGATCGGCACGTGGGCACACGCGGGCTAAAAACCAAAATTGCCATCAGCATCACGCTGTTGCTGCTGCTGGGAATGTTCTCCATCGATTTCGTAACCATGACCACGGCGCAGGGCAGCCTGGTCCGGTCGGAAGTCGCCAAAGGCCTGACCACCGCGCGCTTGATGGCCGATTATTTTTTGACGCAGTCCGTCTGGGAGGGTGACGCCCCGGCGGCCGTTCGTGCCCGGCTGGCTGAGGCGCTGGAGGAGTCCGGCGCCGTTTCGTTTTTGATGCTCGACCGCGATCAGCGATCTTTCGGCTACGGTGTTCAGCACAGCGCCGAGGCGGAGGATCTTTTCGCGGTCACCCGGCGGACGCTGCTCCAAGGAGATCGCAGCGTCCATTTCAGCGGCAGCATTTTCGGCTTGTTCTGGTGGCAGAAAAAATTCCTGGTGATCTCATCCCCCTTGATCGCGGACGGCGGCGTACAGGGCGCCTTCAGCCTGGTATTCCCCTTGCATGGCATTTACCAATCCCTGCGCAATTCGCAACAGGTGCTGTTTCTGTACATTTTTTTGAATACGGCGCTGCTCTCTTTTTTTGGCATCTACCGTGTGTTCAAACTGTACCTGCAGCCGCTGGCGCGCCTGGCCCAGCGCGCCGAGGACTACAAGGGGGACGATGAAATCGTTTTCGCCGTCCGCAAGGAGGACAATGAACTGCAGCGGCTCTCTTCGGCGCTGAACGGCTTGATGCGCCGGCTGGCGGCGGAAAAAGAGAAGCTGCGTCAAACCGTATCCTCCCTGGAAAAGGCCAATGCGGATCTCAAAAAGGTCCAAACCAACATCATCCGCGCGGAAAAACTGGCCTCGGTGGGGCGGCTTTCGGCCGGGATTGCCCATGAAATCGGGAACCCCCTCGGCATCGTCACAGGCTATCTCGAACTGCTCCGGCAGGAGGACCTGGCGCCAGAGGAGCGGGGCGAGTACATGCAGCGCGCCCAGGCGGAGGTCGATCGCATCAGTACCATCATCCGGCAGCTGCTCGAGATTTCACGACCCTCCCCGGTCGGGTGGCACCGGGTGTCGGTTCACGGCCTGCTGGAGGAGATGACCCAGGTGCTTGCCGTCCAGCCCTTCATGGCGCACCTGAACGTTGTCACCTTGCTCGAGGCCGGGGACGATGCCGTCGCGGCCAACGTGAACCAGCTGCGCCAGGTCTTTCTCAACCTGGTGATCAATGCGGCCGATGCCATCGCCGGCCGCGGCCGCGACGCCGGCGGCGAGCTGGTCGTCTCCACCGAGAGCCGGATAGAGGCCGTCGGCTCGGCCGGGGCCGGAAAAACCTGGCTGCTGGTTCGGTTCAGAGACAACGGCACGGGCATTGCGGCGGAGCACCTCCGGAATATCTTCGACCCCTTTTTCACAACCAAGGAACCCGGCAAGGGAACCGGCCTGGGGCTCGCGGTGAGCTTCATGATCGTTGAAAGCTTCGGCGGGAGCATCGAGGTCGAGAGCGCGGTCGGTCAAGGAACGACCGTGACGGTCGCCCTGCCGGTATGCGATCGGTCGACTGCGGCCAACCGATCGACCGCCGATCGCCACCCGACTGCCGCCGAGGCGTCGCCCCCGGCCGATGCGGCCGCAGGCGGCGCCACCGCCGGAGGGGCGGGGGGCTGACCCGCGGGCAGCCCCCCGCGGCTTCCGGCCAGAGGATGTGACAGATGCAGATCGAAACCGCCGGCAAGCGGATCTTGGTGATCGACGATGAAGCCAACATGGGCCACATGCTCGCGGCCGTCCTGAAAAAGGCGGGCTACAGCGTGGAGGCCGCACTCGACGGAAAAGCGGGGCTGGAGCGGATCTCCCGCGAGCGCTACGATTACATCTTGTGCGACATCAAGATGCCGGTGATGGGCGGCATGGAATTTCTGCGTGCGGCCGCCGACCACATCGGCCGCAGCACTGTCATCATGATGTCCGCCTACGGCAGCATCGACACCGCCATCGAGGCAATGAAGCAGGGGGCCTATGACTACATCTCCAAGCCGTTCAAGCCGGATGAGGTCCTGCTGGCGCTCCGAAAGGCCGAGGAGCGCGAGCGGCTGAAGCGGGAAAACCGCCAGCTCCGGGCCCGGATCCAGGAGATCGAAAAAGATTACGTCTTCGGCGCCATGATCGCCCGCAGCCAGGCCATGCAATCCGTATTCACGCTGGCCCAGAAAGCGGCCCGCTATTCGACCACCGTGCTCATCCTCGGAGAAAGCGGCACCGGCAAGGAGCTGATTGCGCGTGGAATCCACAGCGAGGGCGAGCGGGCCCGCATGCCGCTGGTTCCGGTCAACTGCGGGGGCATTCCCGAAACCCTGCTCGAGAGCGAATTGTTCGGCTACAAGAAGGGCGCCTTCACGGGCGCGGACCGCGACAAAAAGGGCCTTTTCAAAGAGGCGGACGGCGGCACCATCTTCTTGGATGAAATCGGCGAGCTGCCACTGGCGCTGCAGGTCAAGCTGCTGCGGGTGCTGCAGGAGAGCGAGCTTCGGCCGGTAGGGGAGTCGCGCGCCATGCACGTCGATGCGCGCGTGATCGCGGCCACGGCCAAGAGCCTCGAGGAGGAGGTCAAGAAGGGGCGCTTTCGGGAAGACCTGTTCTACCGGTTGAATGTGCTCACGATTCGGCTGCCGCCGCTGCGGGAGCGGCCGGAGGACATCCCCCACCTGGCCCGGTGGTTCTTGCAGCGCTTCAATGCCAAGATGAACAAGCAGGTGGCGGATATCAGCCCGGGCGCCTTGAGCCTGCTGCTGGATTATGCCTGGCCGGGCAACGTGCGGGAGCTCGAAAACGCCATCGAGCGCGCCGTCCTCTTGGCCGAAGAGAGGGTGCTCCTGCCGGAGCATCTGCCGGTGGAGGTCGGCGCAGGCAGAAAGGCCGCCGGCTGCGATGTCGGCACCACCGGATTGTCCCTTAAAACCGCCCAGCGCGAGACCGAGCGCCGCCTGATTACGCGCGCCCTGGAGGAGACGGGCGGCAACCGCACCCAGGCGTCGCGCCTGCTGGAGATCAGCCACCCTTCGCTGTTGACCAAGATCAAGGCTTACAACATTCCGCTTTAGCCCGGTGGTTTCGTTGCTGCGGGAGAGCCGATTCGGCCGCACCGTCGTGTGATGCTCACGGCGGGAGGCCGGCCGCCGTGCGGTGGCGGCCATCCCCTCGCCGGTGGCATCCGGGTTCGAGAGCTGTTCCCGCCGGGGCAAAAGGGGTTGCGCTGCGGCGAGGTCGAATGCCGCGCTGCAGCTCTTATGCGGCTTCGCTGTTGATTTTGTTTCGAAGTTTTCCGGAGCACTTGAAAGTGATCACCCGGCGGCCGCGCAAGGTCAAATCGTCGCCGGTGGCCGGGTTGCGCCCCCGCCGCTCCTTCTTGCTTTTCACGCAAAACTTGCCGAAGCCCGAAACGAGGACGTCCTCGCCCTTTTCCAGATTGCGTTTGATGATTTCGATCAGGGTCTCGACCAGGTCCACGGACTGCTTTTTGGTAAATCCAACCTCATGGATCCGCGCGACGATATCGTCCTTGGTCACTGCCATAGCGCCTCCCGAAAGCTGATATTCTGTGGGCCTGGATGTCGGTTTCTGCCGTAAAACGCGGGCCTCGGCCGTTTAGGGTTCGACGGGCTCTTGCGGGTCTGGTTGCGGTGCAGGCATCACGGCCGCGATGCGTTTCATCACCGTCTCCACGGTGCGCATGATCTCGTCTATTTCGGCCTTCAAATCCAATTCGTCCACGTCGTTTTTGGTCATATGTCCACTGTCCGCCGATGGGGTTCAGGGTGCTAGCTTGTCTTGCAGCTTATCCGTAAAATTTTGGCATGTCAAGAGGGGAGTTGAATGATTTTATAGGTTTTTCAGATGATTAGTCCGAACAGGGTCCGCCGCCTCAGCTGCCCCGTGGCAGCGCCGGTCCGGCGGGCCGGCGGTCGATGCTATTCGATCAGTTTTTTCTTGCGGGATGCGACGCGTGCCTCGAATTGACTCCAAAAACGTTTGTCGGCCTCCATCCACTGATTCCCGAACCGCACGTCGAAGTGCCCGCGGAGTTCCTGAAAAAGATTGCCCCAGCCGTGCACATAGTCGGTTGTCAGCACGCCCTCCAGATAGGCGACGATCTCCGACAGCTTGTATTTGGGGAAATAGGCGCGGGCCCCCAATTGAATGGATCTCTTCAGGGCCTCCGGGTTGAGTTCGTGTGCGGTCAGGACAACGGATGGGACATCCCGGTCGGATGCGATTTTCAGCAGATCAAACCCCTGCACCCCCATCAGGTCGAGAATCACCAAATCGTAGATCCGGTTCGTCAGCTTCTCGCGGGCGTCTTCAAAGCGGGTTGCCACTTCAATTTTGCACTCCGGGGCGTCGAGCAGGACCACCTCCTTCAAGGTTTCCAGAACGTCCGGCTCGTCATCGACTGCCAGAACCTTCATGCCGTTCAGCACTGAGGTTTTCATGGAAGGCTCCTCTCCTCGTTTGCCGTTTCCGGCGGGTGGCCGCATGGCGTCCGGTGGCTGAGTCGATAGCTGCGGGTCTCGTGCCGTCGACGCAGACGCCGCGCTTGGTGAAGGGCTTGATTTTCAGCCCGGTTTTGCAGTAGATTGACAGCCTTGGGTCGGGCGGGAGAAAGGGATCTCGGTTGCATCATCATCCGAGATCCCTTATGGTTTTTTGGAGCCGCCTCTCGGATTTGAACCGAGGGCCTGCGCATTACGAGTGCGCTGCTCTACCCCTGAGCTAAGGCGGCGGGCATCTGCCGGTGCTCCAAGCGTGCCGGCATCGGGTTGTGCTGCCGATCGCGCCGCAGAGGCGCTGCCGGCGGACCTATCGTGGAGCGAGGTGTTCTGTTTACTGTGTTCACGATCCAAAATCAAGAGGCAATTGACTGCAGCGGTCTGCTCGAGCGCTGCGCTGAGGCCTCCGGCCCCATCGAGGTCCTGGGCCTCGCCGGGAGCGAGCGCGCCCACGTGCTGTCGCGGATGCTCTCGCATCCGGGGGGGCCGATTCTGGTGGTGGTGCCGTCGGCGGCCGAAGCCGCTTCCTTGGCGGAGGATATCGCCTTTTTCAGCCCTCCCGACCGGCCGCCGGTCGGCTGCTTTCCCTCCTATCACCTGATGCCGTTCAAATTTCTCTCCTACCACAATCAAACCGCATCCGAGCGCATCCGGCTGCTTTATCAGCTGCTGACCCAGGCCGCGCCGCCGCTGATCATCGCGCCGGTGACGGCGCTGCTTCAGCAGCTGATCCCGCGCTCCGAACTCGGCCGCTATGCCGAGCTGGTCCTGGAGGGGGAGGAGGTCGACCGCGAGCGGCTGGTTGCCAAGCTCATATCCGGCGGTTACCTGCGCGCGGCGATCGTCGAAGAGCCCGGCGATTTCAGCGTGCGCGGCGGGATCCTCGACGTCTTCACTCCGCTGTACACCGATCCCCTGCGGATCGAGTTTTTCGGCGACCGGGTCGAATCGCTGCGGTTTTTCTCGGCCGTCGACCAGCGCAGGCTCAAACCCGCGGCCGAGGCGGTGATCCTGCCGGCGCGGGAGGCGGTTTTGAATCCGGATCAGCTGGCGGAGATCACCCACCGCATCCGCCTGCGGGCCGCGCAGGTCAGTCTGCCGGCAACCCAGGTGCGCCGCATCGTGACCCAGCTTTCCAACCAGCAGAGCGTTGCCGGCATCGAGAGTCTGCTGCCGCTGATCTACCCGCGCCTGGACCATTTTCTAGACTACCTGCCGGACACCACGCGGGTGGTCGCCGTCGACCCCGACCGGCTGCAGCAGGCCGCGCGCGAGTTCGAGGAGCAGGTCAGGGCCAACGACTCGGCCTGCCTCGAAAACGGCCGGCTGTGCGTGCCGCCCGAGGCGCTGTACCTGCCCTGGGAGCAGGTTCGCGGAATGCTGGGGACGAAGCGGACCCTCTCCTTCCGCCTCCTCGACGTGCGCAGCGCCGACGATAACCCGGAGCGGACGGGCGCGCAGCTCGTCCATGCCGCCGTCCAGACCAACCGTGACCTCACCGCCGCCCTGCGCCAGCCGCGGGACGCGCAGGAGCTTCTCCAGCCGCTGGCGGACTGGGTTCAGCGCCAGCGGGCCGAGGGCCGCCTGGTGCTGATCGCCTGTCAGGCCAAGACCCAGGCGCAGCGGCTGGCAAGCCTGATGGCGCCCTACGGCCTGCGCTTTCTGCTCGCGGAGGGATTCCCGCACGAGGGGGCGGAACCCGGTGCGGCCTTCATCTGTTTGGGGCGGCTCTCGGCGGGCTTTGTGTGGCCGGCCGAACAGCTGGCCGTGTTGAGCGAAAACGAAATTTTCGGCGTGAGGCAGATTCGCCGCGCCACGCCCGCGGCCAAGGCGCGCTCCCGACTGCTGGGGCTGCAGGAGCTCAAGCAGGGGGATTGGATCGTCCACGACGAGCACGGCATCGGCCGCTACGACGGTCTGCAGAAGCTCACGGTGGAGCGGGTGCGCAACGAGTTCCTCGTGATCATCTACCAGGGCGGCGACAAGCTCTATCTGCCCGTCGACCGCATGGGGGTCGTCCAAAAATACATGGGGGTCGATGGCGTGAGCCCGGCCCTGGACCGTCTGGGCGGCAAGTCCTGGGAGCGGGTCAAGGCCCGCGTCAAAAGCTCGGCCGAAAAGATCGCCGGGGAATTGCTCCAGCTCTACGCCCAACGCCGGCTGGCGGCCGGCACCGCCTTCGATGCGGCCGGCGCCGGTTTTCAGGACTTCGAGACCGGCTTCGCCTACGAAGAGACCCCGGATCAGATCAAGGCGATCGAGGAGGTCTTGAGCGACATGCGCGAGCCGACCCCCATGGACCGGCTCGTCTGCGGCGATGTCGGCTACGGCAAGACCGAAGTGGCGCTGCGGGCCGCCTTCCTGGCGGTCAGCCACGGCAAGCAGGTGGCCGTCCTGGTTCCCACCACGATCCTGGCCGAGCAGCACTGGGCCACTTTCCGCAGCCGTTTCCAGCGCTATCCGGTGAACATCGCCTGCTTGAGCCGCTTCCGCTCCCGCCGCGAGCAGGGCGAGATCGCGGCCGGGTTGAGATCGGGCGCCATCGACATCGTCATCGGCACCCATCGCCTGCTGCAGAAGGACGTCGCCTTCAAGGACCTGGGCCTGCTCGTGCTGGACGAGGAGCAGCGCTTCGGGGTGAAGCACAAGGAGCGGCTCAAACGCCTGCGCGCCTCGGTCGATGTGCTGGCGCTCACCGCCACCCCCATTCCGCGGACCCTGCACCTGTCGCTGGCGGGGGTCCGGGACATCAGCCTCATCCAGACCCCGCCCGAATACCGCAAGGCGATCATCAGCTATATCTGCGAGTTCGACGGGGTCGTGATCGCCGAGGCCATCCGCCGCGAGCTCCGGCGCCGGGGGCAGGTGTTTTTCGTCCACAACCGCATCGATGACATCCACGAGATGGCGGCCACGCTCCAGGGGCTGGTGCCGGAGGTGCGGCTGGAGGTGGCGCACGGCCGCATGGCGGAAGAGGAGCTCGAGCAGGTGATGGCGCGGTTCATGCGCCGCGACGTCGACCTGCTGGTGTGCACGACGATCATCGAGTCGGGCCTCGACATCGCGACCGCCAACACCATGATCGTCAACCGGGCCGACTGCTTCGGGTTGTCGCAGATGTACCAGCTCCGCGGCCGGGTCGGCCGCTCGGAGGAGCAGGCTTACGCCTACCTGCTGATCCCGGATGAAAGCGACCTGACCCCCGATGCCCGCAAGCGCCTGAAGGTCCTGATGGAGCACTCCGACCTGGGGGCCGGCTTCCAGATCGCCATGAACGACCTTGAAATCCGGGGCGGCGGGACGATCCTCGGGGCTTCGCAGTCCGGCCACATCGCCGCCGTCGGCTACGACATGTTCCTGCAGCTCATGGAGGAGGCCATGAGCGAACTCAAGGGGCAGCCGGTCATCCCGCCCCTGGACCCCGAGGTGAACATCCCCTTGTCCGCGTTTTTTCCCGAGGGCTACATTCCGGACATCGACCAGCGCATGACCCTCTACCGCCGGCTGGCGCGTGCGGAGGACCTGCAGGAAATCGCCGATCTGCGCAGCGAGATCGTCGACCGTTTCGGTCCGTTGCCTGACGAGGCGAGCCACCTGCTCTTCAAAATCATGCTCAAGGTGCTGGCCCGCAACGCCGGGGTCGCCCGGTTCGACCTCAAGGACCAGCGTTTGGTGATCTATTTCTCCCCGGCCCACCAGAAGACCCCGCAACGGCTGGTAGAGTTGATCGCCTCCGACCCGCGGCGATTCGAACTGACACCGGACCACATCCTCAAGGTTCGATTGGCCCCGGCGGGCTCCCTCGGGCAATTGAGCCAGGCCAGAAACATCTTGCAAGCGGTGGGTCAACATGTTAATAGTCAAGAAAATTAAAATCTTATCCTATTGTGCAGCCCTGCGCGAACTCCTGCGGCGCAAGCGGCGATGCGCAGGGCCGAAGCGCAACGGCCTGCACGGGGCGGCGCTGTGGCTGAGTCTGCTGTGGGCCCTGTCCGGCTTGCCGGGGTGCGGATCGGGCGGCTCCGGCGACGTCGAGGCCTATCTGCTCCGCTGCGGAGACCGCAGCGTCACTGCGCGCGAGTTTCTGGAAGCGCTGGAACTGGTGAAGACGGCTTACCCCAGCAGTTTGGAGCCGGGCGCGGCGGCAGCGGCGGAGGCCCGGTCGCACCTCTTGGACGAGCTGGCGGCCGAGCTCGTGATGAGCCGGCGGGCGGACGAGCTGGGGCTGGCGGTTGCCGACGGTGAGCTCGACGCGGCGGTCGCGGCGGTCGCCGCCGACTACCCGCCCGGGGTGTTCGAGCGCACCCTGGTTGAATCCGCCGTGAGTCCGGACAGCTGGAAGAGGCGCCTGCGGGCAAGGCTTCTGATGGAAAAGGTGATGGCCGCCGACCTGCAGGACGCGGCGGGCGTCACGGCCGAAGAGGTGGCGCAACACTACGGCCGCCACTATCGCGGCCGAGCCGCCGCCGCCGATTCGCAGGAGCTGTTCCAACAATTGAAGGAGTCGATCGTCGCCGACCTCCGGCGCCAGAAGACCGAGGCTGCCTACGGCGATTGGATCAAGCGGCTGAGGGAGAAGTTTCCGGTGGAGATCAACTCCGAAGAGTGGCGCCGGCTGCAGGGCTCAAGCGGGGCCGCCGGCGGATCGTGACGCCCACCCCCCCCCGCCGCGTGCGCTCGGGGCGCCGGCTGCGGCGCCGCGAGGGACGCGCGGCCAATAGGATATCGAGGTGACCGGCGAGATGAAATCCGAGATCTGTTCCCCGCTGCGCCGAACACATGCGGCTGTTTTGCTCCTCGCAGGGGTGGCGGCTGCCGTTTGCCTGATCCACGCGGAGCCGGCAGCGGGCACCGGCGTGGTCGACCGCATCGTGGCGGTGGTCAACGATGACGTCATCACGCAGCATGACGTCGAGCTGGCCCTGCGCCCATTCCTGGAAAACATCAAGGCTCAGGGGATGTCTCCGGACCTTCAGCGCCAGTCCATCGCCCGCCTGCGCCGGGAGGCGGTCGATTCCCTGATCGACGCGAAGCTGACCGAACAGGAGGCCAAGCGCCACAACATCACCGTCAGCGAGGAAGAGATCGACCAGCACATCGAACAGCTCAAGAAGACCCACCGCATCGGAGACGAGGAGATCCGCGCCATGCTGGCCGGGCAGGGGATGAGCATGGCGGAGTACCGCCAGGACATCAAAGGGATGATTCAGCGCACCAAGCTGGTCAACCGCGAGGTCCGCTCGCGAGTGGTCGTCACGCGGGAGGAGGTCACCGAATACTACGAAAAGAACCTCGCCAAGTACGGCGGGAGCCGCAAATACCATCTCTGGAACCTCTTCATCCGCATGCCCCCCAACGCCGCACCGGAGCAGCGTGAGGCGGCACAGGCCGAGCTGCAGGCGGCGCTGGGGGACCTGCGGACAGGCACCTCCTTCGAAGAACTGGTCCGACGCCGCGCCGGCGGCGGGGAAGGGGTTCAGGGGGCCGACCTTGGCTTTTTCAGCATCGAGGAGCTCACCCCCCGGCTGCGGGAGGTGGTGCGGCTCATGAAGCCCGGCGAGGTCTCCCCGCTGGTGGAGACCGAATTCGGCTATCAGGTGCTGTTCGTCCAGCAGCTTCAGGACGCCGCGGGCCGGCCCTTGGCGGAAGTGGAGGCGGAGATCACGGACACTCTCTACCGCGAGCGCGTGGACGGCAGGATCAAGACCTGGCTTTCGGACCTGCGGCGGCGTTCGCATATCAAGGTCATCGAGCCGAAGTGAGCCGCCGCGGATCCCCCCCGGACGTCGTGGCTGACGCCATGCAAGACCCCTTGCCGCCTCAATCCTTCGGCCATTATCTCCAGGCCGTCCGGCTGCGACAAAAGATCAGCCTGGAGCAGGTGGCCGCCCAGACGCGCATCGGCATCTCCACCCTGAAGGCCATCGAGCACGAGGAGTCCGGCCGGCTGCCGCCGGAGGCCTTTTTGAGAGGGTTTCTGCGGGCGTTTGCGGAGGCCGTCGGGGCCGACAGCGCCGAGGTGCTGCGACGCTACGAAGCGCATCGGCGGCTGATCCAAAAAGCGCAGGGCATCGACGCCGGGCTGCGGCGCAGCCGGCGCGGCTCGACGGCCCAGCTCATGGCCGCCCTCGTCATGCTGGCGCTTCTGGCCGCAGGATCGATCGCCGGCTGGCACTTCGCGACGCGAACGCCCCCCAAAACGCTGCCGTCCGTCACCCTTACGGCCTCCGAGCCCACGGAGGCCTCGCCCCCGGCAGGGTTTCCATCGCGGGCGTCCGGAGCCCCGTCGACCCCCGGTCCCGCCGCAGCGGATTCCGGGTTGAAGCTGACCATCACGGCGCATGAAACCACCTGGGTCAAGGTCGTGGCCGACCAGGGGAACCCGGGCGAATATTCCCTGCGGGCCGGCCAGCAGCTGAAGCTTGAGGCCCGCAGCCATTTCAACCTTCTCATCGGCAACGCCGGCGCGGTCAAGCTCATGTTGAACAACGCCCCCGTCGCCGTGCCGGGCAAACGCGGCGAACCGGTCAACCTTCATCTGCCCTGACGGAGGCTGACGCCATCGCAGACCGGGTGCCGCCTCAGTCGGGACGCGCATGTCACCCTTTTCAACCCCTGCCATCTTGATCCGGCGCACGGAGTACGGCGATGCCGACCTCATCGTGACCTTTTTCTCGCAGTCCCACGGGAAAGTGTCGCTGATGGCCAAGGCGGCCAAGAAGAGCTCGCGGCGGTTCGCCGGCCTGCTCGAGCTCTTCACCGAGCTGGATATCGTCGCCGCCCCGAGCCGCCGCGGCGGCCTGCGGGTGCTGCAGGAGGCCGCATTGAAACACCCGCACCCCGACATCCGGCAGGCCCCCTCGAAGACCGCTTATGCCAGCTACTGGGCGGAGCTGGTGAACGATTGGATGGAGGAAGGCGTGGCCAATGCCGAGATCTTTCTGCTCCTGCGCCACGTGCTGGACGCGTTGGACGCCAACGCCCAGCCGGCGGCGGGGTTGAGCATCCTGTTCCAAATGCGGCTGCTGCGAATCTCCGGCCACTGCCCGCATCTCGGCTGCTGCGTGGTCTGCCGCTGCGACATCGAGCGCATCCTCGCGGAGATGCTGCCGGTTGAGATCGCGCGCGGGGGCGTGGCCTGCCCCGGATGCCTGCCGGCCGATGTCGGATCGCAGCGGCTTTCGAAGGGCACCGTCAAGCAGCTGCTGTGGGTCGCCGGCGGGGACCTGGCCCGGGCGAGCCGGATCCGGTTTTCGCCGCAGGCCCTGCGGGAGGCGCTCTCGTTTCTGGAGCGCTTCGTGCCCTATCATTTAGGGCGTCAGCCGCGCAGTTTGCGGGTGCTGCGCCAGCTGCGCGGGGATGAGGGGTAACGGCTTCGCCGGAGGCCCAATATCGGCGTTGCGCTTCATCCCATTGCCGCTGCGGCGTACCTGGAGTACGCCTTGCGCCATGGGACTCGCGCGCCTTGATCTTGGGCCTCGGGCGAAGCCGTTTGGACCGGAGGGGGCCCCTATCGGCGTTGCGCTTGA
>JALOOU010000092.1 GCA_025454255.1 Desulfobacterales bacterium
GCACGATCATGATCAGTGCGACGCACACGATGACGTGAACGATGATGAGTAGAATCGTCAAGGCCGATACCCTTCCTATGCGAACAGTGCGATCTTGGCAAACGAGTCCGGGTTGAGGCTGGCGCCGCCCACCAGGGCCCCGTCGATGTCGGGCATGGCCATGAGCTCCGAGATGTTCTCGGGCTTGACGCTGCCGCCGTACAGGATGCGCACGGCGCCGGCCAGCTCGGCGTTGAACAGGTTCGACACCAGCGAGCGGATGAAGGCGTGCGCCTCCTGGGCTTGATCGCGCGTGGCGGTCCGGCCGGTGCCGATGGCCCAGACGGGCTCATAGGCGATCACCAGGGCGCCCAGCTCGTTTGCAACAAAGTTTTTTAGCCCTTTTCGGACGTGTTTGTCAAGAACCGAAAAGGTGCCCCCGGCGTTGCGCTCCGTTTCGGTCTCGCCCACGCACAGGATCGGGGCCAGTCCGGCCTGGAGCGCGGCGCGGGTGCGGCGGGCCACGCTCTCGTTGGTCTCCCCGAAGTGCTGGCGGCGCTCGGAGTGGCCGATGATGACATAGCGGCAGCCCGCGGCGGCCAGCATGCGGGGCGAGATCTCGCCCGTGAAGGGGCCCTCCAGCTCCCAGTGCAGGTTCTGGGCCCCCAGGGCCACCGGGGTCCCTTTGAGCTCACCGGCCAGGGCTTCGAGCGCGGTGAAGGCCGGCGCGATCATGAGGTCCCGGTCGCCGGCGCCGGCAACCAGCGGCACGAACCGGCGTGCGAATTCGACGGCTTCGGCGCCGGTCTTGAACATCTTCCAGTTGCCGGCGATCAGGGGTCTGCGTGCGGTCATCGTTTCCTCGCGGGCTAGGGGTTAGAGCGTGGATGCCATCATCACCACCAGGTCCGCCATGCGGGTGGAGTAGCCGGTTTCGTTGTCGTACCAGGAGAGCACCTTGACCAGGTTGTCGATGACATAGGTGTTGGGGGCATCGACGATCCGTTGAAGTCGGAGGAGACCAGGGGGGCCTCGCTGTAGCCGAGGATCCCGGCCAGGGACTTCTCCGCGGCCGATTTCAGGGCGGCGTTGACGTCGGCGACGGTGACGCCGGGCTTTTCGATCTCGACCACCAGGTCGATCAGGGAGACGTTGGGCGTGGGCACGCGCACGGCCAGCCCGTTGAGCTTTCCGGCCAGCTCCGGCAGGACCAGCCCCACGGCCTTGGCGGCGCCGGTGGTCGTGGGCACCATGTTGGCGGCCGCGGCGCGGGCGCGGCGCAGATCCTTGTGGGGGAAATCGAGCAGCCGCTGGTCCCCGGTGTAGGAGTGCACCGTCGTCATCAGGCCGCGCTTGATCTTGAAGCTCTCGTGCAGCACCTTGGCGACCGGGGCCAGGCAGTTGGTGGTGCAGGAGGCGTTGGAGACGATGTGGTGCTGCTTGGGGTCGTAGCGGTCGGAGTTGACCCCCATGACGATGGTGATGTCCGGGCTGGTGGCCGGTGCGGAGATGACCACCTTGCGGGCGCCGGCGGCGAGGTGGCGCGCGGCATCGTCGCGCTTGGTGAAAAGGCCGGTGCATTCGACGACGATCTGCGCCCCCAGGGCTTTCCAGTCGATCTTGTCCGGCTCCTTGACCGAGCGGATCGCCACCGACTGGCCGGCGACGCGGATGGAGTCCCCGTGTCCGGCCACCTCGTCCGCGAGGGTGCCGTGGACGGTGTCGTATTTGAGCAGATGCGCCATGGTGTCCGCGTTCATCAGGTCGTTGATGGCCACCACCTGGATGGCGGGGTTTTTCAGCGCCGCGCGGTAAAAAATGCGTCCGATCCTGCCGAACCCGTTGATGCCGACTTTGACCGTCATAGCTCCTCCTCCTTGAGTTGTTTCCGCAATATGAGTGCATCCTCACGGCGATCCGGGTAGTAGCCCGGCCGCGAGCCGACCACCTGGAAGCCGAAGCTGCGGTAGAGCGCCATGGCCTCGGCGTTCGACGGCCGCATTTCCAGCAGGGCCGCGCGCGCGCCGCTGCCGGCCGCCTGCAGGCAGGCGTCGACCAGCTGCGCGCCCATTCCGCGCCGGCGCCACGCCGGGGCCACCGCGATGCGGAAGATGTGCACCTCGTCGGCGATGCGCCGGAAAAAAATATAGGCGGCGACCGCCCCGGAACCGGGCGGCCGGATGACGAGCTGCTGCGCCCCCGGGCCGCTCAGCTCGCCCTCGACGGAGAGCCGGCCCCAGGGGCAGGCGAAAGAGAGCCTCTCGATCTCCAGCACCGCTTCGAGATCGGCGGGGCGCAGCGCCTCCGGGCGCCACGTCATTCCGTTCCCCGTTTGTTCCCCTTGAGGATGCCGCTGGCCAGCGTGATGCTCTTGCGGCCGAAGGCCTCCAGGCTGGCGGCAAGCTCGCTCAGCCCCATCCGGCCGCGGGAGTTCAAGGCCTGCACCAGGACCGGCAGGTTGACCCCGGAGAGCACCTCGATGCGCCCGGCCTCCAGGAAGGAGAAGCTGATGTTGGACGGGGTGCCCCCGAACATGTCGGTCAGGATGAGGACCCCGTCGTCCCGACCGGCTTTCTTGATGCCGGTGGCCACCCGCTCGCGCAGCTTGTCGACGTTCTGGTTGATGTCGATCGAGACGGCCACGAGGCCCTCGGGCCGGCTGCCGACGATGAACTCGGCCGCATCGATGAGGGCCTCCCCCAGCCGGCTGTGTGTCACAACGACGATTCCGATCATGGTCTTCCTTTTCGCCTAGGTCGGCCGATGGATGTCCCGGTGGATCAATCCGACGCGCGTCCGATGGGCGGCCAGCCGGTCGAAGAGATTGCGCGCGATCGCCACCGAGCGGTGACGACCGCCGGTGCAGCCGACGGCGATCGTGAGGTTCGTCTTGCCCTCGCGCTCGTAGAGCGGGATGAGGGTGTCGAGCAGATCGGCGTACCTCGCCGTGAACGCGAGCGCCTCCGGCGCCTTGAAGATGAACTCGCGGATCTCGGGCGCCTCCCCGTCCAGGTGCTTGAGCTCCGCCACGAAGTAGGGGTTGGGCAGAAAGCGCACGTCCACCAGCAGGTCGGCCTCCGGCGGCAGGCCGTACTTGAACCCGAAGGACTGCACGGTGATCTGCATGGGCGCCGGGGCCTGCTGGGAGCGGGCGATCTCCAGAATCTCCGCCGTGAGCTCGTGCACCGTCAGCCGGCTCGTGTCGATGACGCGCTCGGCGTCGGCCCGGAGCGGCTGGAGCTGCTCCCGCTCCGCGCGGATGGCGGCGACGATGCCCTGGCCCTGAGCCAGCGGGTGCTGGCGGCGGGTGGCGCTGAAGCGCTGGACCAGCACCGGCTCCTCGGCCTCCAGGAAGATGATCCGGAAGGCGAAGCCCTTCTGCCGCAGCCCGGACAGCACGGCGTCGTAATTCGTCGCGAAGCCTTTTTCGCGCAGGTCCATGACGAAGGCGCAGCCCGTCACCCGGCGCGTGTGGTCGACGGGCAGCTCCAGAAACTTCGGCAGCAGGGCGACCGGCATGTTGTCGACGCAGTAGCAGCCGAGGTCCTCCAGCGCCGCCAGAGCGGTGCTCTTGCCCGAGCCCGAGAGCCCGGTGACGATGAAGATCGGGAGCGTTTTCACGTGCACCGGCCGGTGGTCAAAAGTCCTCGTCCTCGCCCTGGATGACGGCGGCGATCTGCGCGCGGGAGTCCGCCTGCAGCAGCCGCTCCTTGAAGGACTCGTCCTTGAGCAGCCGCGAAATGCGGGCCAGCACCTTGAGGTGCAGGCCCGCGGAGCTCTCGGGGGTCACCAGCAGAAAGAAGATGCGGGTGGGCCGGCCGTCGAGGGATTCGAAGTCGATCCCCTGCCGGCTCCGGCCGAAGCCCAAAAAGAGCCGGTCGATGCCGAAGATCTTGCCGTGGGGGATGCCGATGCCGCCGCCGATCCCGGTGCTGCCCAGCCGCTCGCGGTCCAGCAGCACCCGGACCAGCTCCTCCAGCGCCGCGCCGGAGCTTCGGGCGACCGGGGTCGCCAGCTCTTCCAGGGCCTCGCTCTTGGTGCGGGCGTTCAGGTCCGGCAGAATCGCCTCCGCATCCAGCACATCCAGGAGTTTCATGTCCCCTCCCCGCAGCCGCGGCCGGCGCCATCCCGCCGCCGGCCGGCCGGCGGCGGTCAGCTGACGGGCTGGATCAGCCCGTAATGGCCGTCCTTGCGCCGGAAGAGCACGTTGATCTTCTCGGAGCGCGCGTTGGTGAAGACGATGAAGCTCTCCTCGGAGAGGTCCATCTGCAGCACGGCCTCCTCCACGTCCATGGGCTTGTACTCCAGGCTCTGGACCTTGATTTCGCGGGGGCGGTCCTCCTCGGCCGTCGGCACGGCCTCCTCGCGGATGGTGCGGGTCTGGCCCTTGGCGCTGGCGCGCCGCTCGCGGATCTTCTGCTTGCCGCGCTTGAGCTGCTTTTCGAGCTTGTCGAGGACCATGTCGATGGCCGAGTACATGTCCCCGGTTTCCTCCTTGCCGTTGATGTTCAGGCGGTCCGCGTTGATGTTGACTTCAACGATGTGCCGGTGCTTTTCCACCAGCAGGACGACGTCGGCCGTGGCCGGGTTGTCGAGCAGCTTGTCGAAGCGGGCCAGCTTTTCGCTGACGTAGGATTTGAGGCTGTCGGACGCCTCGAGGTTCTTGAATGTCACCGACGTCTGCATACGCGACCTCCCTATGGCTGCTTGCGTTTGCTGGACGGCAGCACCCGCATCATCTCGCGGTACTTGGCCACCGTCCGGCGGGCGATGTTGATGTTGTCCTGTTTGAGGATCCGGGCGATCTTGTCGTCGCTGTAGGGCCGCTGGGGGTCCTCGGCGGCGATCAGCTTGCGGATCTTCTCCATGACGCTGGCCGAGGCGATGGCGCCGCCCTCGTCGCGCTGGATGGAGCTGTTGAAAAAGTACTTCAGTTCGAAAATGCCCTGCGGGGTGTGGGCGTACTTGTTGGTGGTCACCCGGCTGATCGTGGACTCGTGCATCCCGATGTCCTGGGCCACGTCGCGCAGCACCATCGGGCGCATGTGGGCGATGCCCTTCTCGAAGAATTCGCGCTGGAAGCGCAGGATGCTCTCCATCACCCGGTAGATGGTCTTCTGGCGCTGGTGGATGCTCTTGATCAGCCAGGCGGCCGAGCGCATCTTGTCCTGGATGTAGTCCTGCGCATCGTTGGGCAGGCGCCGGCCGCGGCCGTCGGAGCGCTTGAAGAGCGAGTTGACCCGCAGCTTCGGCAGGCCGTCGTCGTTGAGGACGATGACGAACTCGTTGTCCACCTTGTGGACGTAGATGTCGGGGATGATGTACTGGGGCGGGTCCTCGCTGAACTGCCGCCCGGGGCGCGGCTCCATGCCGCGGATGACGCTGATGGCGGAGGCCACCTCGTCCATCTCGGCCTTGAGGGCCTTGCAGATGGCCTTGTAGTTTTTCTTCTCCAGGTTGGGCAGGTGCTCCGAGATGATCTGCGCGACGATGGTGCCGTCGAAGCCGAGGTAGCGCGCCTGGATCAGCAGGCACTCGCGCAGGTCGCGGGCGCAGACCCCCACCGGGTCGAAGGTCTGCAGCAGCGCCAGCACCCGCTCCAGGTCCTCGATGGGGATGCGGTTGCCGGCGGCGATCTCCGCGAGCGGGGGCACCAGGTAGCCGTCGCGGTTGAGGTTGCCGATGATCAGGCTGGCCGCGGCCTCGTCCTCGCGCGGGGGCTTGGTCATCAGGAACTGCCACAGCAGGTGGTCGTTCAGCGACTCCTTGCGGGAGACGAAGGCCTCGTATTTGGGCGCTTCGCGCTCCTCGGACTCGTGCGCGACGCGCGAGGGGGTGGCGAAGTCGTCCATGAAGGCGCTCCAGTCGATGTCGTCGTGGACCTTCTCCTGGATGGTGACCTCCTGGGTGGGGGAGGCCTCCGCCGGCGGGGGCTCCGGCGTTTCGCTCAGCTGCTCGTCGAGGCCGGTGTCGGGCACCTCCTCCAGGACCGGGTTCTCCTCGAGCTCCCGGCGGATGGTGTCCACCAGCTCCAGGCGCGAGAGCTGCAGCAGCTTGATCGCCATCTGCAGCTGCGGCGTCATGATGAGCTGCTGGGTCAGTTTCAGTTGTTGGCGCAGTTCCAGGGCCATATCAGAGCTTGAAATCTTCTCCCAGATAGGATCGGCACACCGCCTCGCTGCAGACGATGGCGGCCGGCGGGCCGGATTCGATCACCCGGCCGTCCACCATGATGAACGCCCGGTCGCACACCCCCAGCGTCTCGCGGACGTTGTGGTCGGAAATCAGGATCCCGATGCCGCGCCGGCGCAGGTGGCCGATGATGTTCTTGATGTCGGCCACGGCCAGCGGATCGATGCCGGCAAAGGGCTCGTCGAGCATGATGAAGGCCGGGTTGGTCGCCAGCGCCCGGGAGATCTCCAGCCGCCGGCGCTCGCCCCCCGAAAGCACATTGGCCTTCTGGTCGGCCAGGTGGCGGATGCCCAGCTCATCGAGCAGCCGGTCCGCCTGCTGGTCGCGCTCCGCGCGCGAGAGGGGCAGCAGCTCCAGCACCGCCATGACGTTCTGGCGCACGCTCAGGCGCCTGAAGACCGAGGTTTCCTGGGGCAGATACCCCAAACCGCACTGGGCGCGCAGATGCATAGGATATCGAGTGATCTCGCGCCCGTCAAGCACTATACGGCCCTCATCCGGCTTGATCAGGCCGATGATCATGTAGAAGGTGGTGGTCTTGCCCGCGCCGTTGGGCCCCAGCAGCCCCACCACCTCGCCGCGGTCCACCATCAGGCTGACCCCCCTGACCACGCTGCGGCCCTTGTAGGATTTGGCCAGCTCCGCTGCCTGCAGGTTGCTCATGCGCGGCGCCGTTTGAGTTCCGAGATAGTCACAGCCGAATTGTAGGGGCTTTGGCCGCAAAAAGCAACCTCGGCGCCGCCGCTGCGCCGGCGGGCTACGGCCGCTGCGGACGGGGGGAGGGGCGCAGCACCACGGCGACGCGCCCCTCGGCGCCGCCTTCGGCGCTCAGCTGGTGGGTGCGCATGGAAACGACGATGCGCCGGCCGCCCAGGGAGGCGGAGGGGCTCTGCAGCGTGGCCTGGCGGCCCGTCAGGGTGAGGGTTTCCGTGGCCGGCTCGTAGAGGGCCTCATCGGCCGCGGCGGTCGACTCCTCGGTCCGGATGACCACCCCGCCGCGGGCGACGACCCGCTCTACCGCCACTTGATCGGGGTCTGCGGCCGCCGAGCGGGCGCCCTCCGGCCGCGGCACCGCGTAGACCGTGATGGTTTCGGCCGTGGTGAGGCTGTTTTTTTCGGTCAGGCGCGCGTTGCCGCTGAACTCGGCCGCGTCCGCATTCAGGTCGACGAGCAGCCGATCGGAGGAGACCCGCACGGCGCCCCGGTCGCCGCCGCCCGGCTCGGCGGGAATCTCCGCCCGGACGTCGCCCTCCAGCCGCACCCGGTTCGCCTTCACGTCCACCGATCCGGCGGCGGCGGTCATCTCGCCCCGGTCGGAGGTGATCGCCACGGGGCGATCGGAGGTGATCGTCCGCTCGGCGTGCGCGTAGCGGATCTGCTCGGTGCGGATGCGGTAGCGTTCATTCCAGATCAGCACCTCGCCCTCGGCCTCCATGTCGTGGCTGTCGGTGGCGACGACGCCGTTGCGGGCGGAGAGAAAAAAGCGCTGCCCGTCCGTGTGGAAGAAGGTGACGTGGGGTTCGGTCAGCAGGAATTTTTTTTCCGTCGCCAGAAACCGCCCCGAGCGTGCGTTCAGGATCCACTCGGTGACGCCGTCGCGCGCGGCGGTCTGCTGGATGCCTTCGATCACCATGGAGCCGCCGTCGGCGGCGGGTGCGGCCGGGGCCGTGGGCCCCTTGACGGGCGACAGCCAGAGGGTGCCGATCAGCACCCAGAGCGCCGTTGCCGAAAGGAGAACCGCCGCGGCGGCGGCCAATCGCCGCAGGCGTCGGGACCGGTTGGCTGGGGGGGCAGGAGCTGGCTTCATACGGCGAATGGCGGCCTTAGAAAAAAGGGGTCGAACGGCTGGCGTTCGCCGGGGTCCAGGGGCCCGGCGGGCGCCAGCCGCCGGGCATGCGCCGGTCTGCGCGCGGCGCCCCGGGCGATCTCCCGGCGCCCCGGCCGGTCAGGGTCAAGTACCGGGGGCCCCCGGAAATGTCAAGCCGGGCGGGCGGCCGGCCGGCCGCCGCTCTCGCGGGGCCGCCCGCCGGCGCCTGCCCCCACCGCGGCAGTTGACACTTTCAGGGCGAATTGGTAAGCGACTCCAATTTGCTCCGCTTGACCCCCGGCCCCGCCGGGAGCGGGGAAAGGACCGAGGCTTCATGCAAAAACCCCGACGGATCCGCTCGGGTTGGCCGTTCGGCGCACTGGTGGCGGCGGCCGTCGTCCTGGCGGCGGCGGCGGCCTGGTTCCTGGCCGGGAGGCTGGAGGGAGAGCAGCCCTCCGTCGCCCTGGATGCGCCCGCGCCGCTTTTTATCGGCGCCGCCGCCGAGATCCCCTTCGGCCTTGCGGACGCCAAGAGCGGGCTGCGCCGGTTCACGGCCGTCCTGATCCTGGGCGGCAAGGAGACGCTGCTGGCCGACACCGAGTTTCCCGCCTCCGGCCTGCTCGGCCTGACCGGGGTGCGGCAGGAGTCCGTCCGGGTCAAGGTCGCCCCGCGCGAGCTGAACCTGGCCGACGGCAAGGGGGTGCTGAACGTCGCCGTTCGAGACCGCTCCTGGCGCAACTGGGGCCGCGGGAACCTCACCGAGCTCCGGCGCGAGGTGGTCGTCGACACCCGCCCCCCGGCGATCGAGGTGATGACCCAGCAGAACTACATCAACCAGGGGGGGGCGGGGGTCGCCGTCTACCGGCTCTCCGAGGAGTGCCCGGTGAGCGGGGTGCGCGTGGGCGACAGGTTCTACCCGGGCTTCGGCGGGCGCTACGCCGACCGGTCGGCCCACATCGCCTTCTTCGCCCTCGGCCACGACCAGCCGCCCGGGGTGCCGATCGTGCTGGAGGCGACCGACGCCGCCGGCAACTCCGCCCGCACCCGTTTCCCCCACGCCGTGCGCAAAAAAACCTTCAAGAAGGACCGGCTGACGATCAGCGACGGCTTCATCCAGCAGATCCTGCCGGGGCTTCAGGGCCAGATCCCGCCGCAGGCGGGCGCCACCCTGAAGGAGGCCTTTCTCTACATCAACCGCGATATGCGGCGGCTGAACTACGAGGCCATCGTCGCGGCGACCCGCCGGCCGCAGCCGGCGATGCTCTGGCAGGGGCCCTTCGGCCGGCTGCCCAACGCCGCGCCCCGGGCGGGGTTTGCCGACCACCGCACCTACCTCTACGACGGGAAAGAGATCGACCAGCAGTTCCACCTGGGCGTCGACCTGGCCTCCCTGGCGAACGCGCCCGTGCCCGCCGCCAATGCCGGGGTGGTGGCGGCGGCGGCGTTCATCGGCATCTACGGCGAGACGGTCATTCTCGACCACGGCCTGGGCGTGTTCAGCATGTACTCCCACCTGAGCCAGATCACGGTGAAGCCGGGGGACCGGCTGGCCAAGGACGAGGTGCTGGGCTACACCGGCACGAGCGGCCTGGCCGGGGGCGACCACCTGCACTTCGGCATGCTCGTGCACGCGACCTTCGTGGACCCGGTGGAGTGGTGGGACCCGCACTGGATCCGCGACAACATCACCTTGAAGCTCGAGGCGGTCAAATCGCCGCCGGCGGGCAAGTGAGCGGCCATGGCGACGAAGAGGCGGCCTACCAAGACGATCCAGCAGATCAACGCGCGCATCCGCTCCGGCCGGGCCGTCGTCGTGACGGCCGAGGAGATCGTCGACATCGTCAAGGCCGAGGGGCCCCGGGAGGCGGCGCACCGGGTGGACGTGGTCACCACCGGCACCTTTGCGCCCATGTGCTCCTCGGGGGCCTTCATCAACTTCGGCCACTCCGTTCCCCCGATCAAGGCCTCACGGGTCTGGTTCAACCGGGTCCCGGCCTACGCCGGGCTCGCGGCGGTGGACTGCTACATCGGTGCGACCGAGCCGGCGGAGGACGATCCGCTCAACAAGGTCCACCCCGGCGAGTTCAACTACGGCGGGGGCCACGTCATCCAGGAGCTCGTGGAGGGCCGTGCGGTCCGGCTGCTGGCGGAGGGCTACGGGACCGACTGCTACCCCGGCCGCCGGGTCGAAAAGGAGGTGACGCTTAAGACGCTGCCCATGGCGGTGCTCTGCAACCCGCGCAACGGCTACCAGAACTACAACTGCGCGGTCAACTTGTCCGACAAGACCATCTACACCTACATGGGCACCCTCAAGCCCAGGGCGCTGAACGCCAACTATTGCTCGGCCGGCCAGCTGAGCCCGCTTTTCAACGACCCCTACTATCGGACCATCGGTTTGGGGACCCGCATCTTCCTGGGCGGCGGGGTCGGGTATGTCACCTGGCACGGCAGCCAGCACCACCCGGCGGTGGAGCGCACCGGGCGGGGCGCCCCCGTGCGCCCGGCCGGGACCCTCTGGGTGACGGGCGACCTCAAGCAGATGCGCCCGGGCTTCCTGGTCGGAGTCGGCATCCAGGGCTACGGCTGCTCCCTGGCGGTGGGGCTCGGCGTGCCGATCCCGCTGCTCGACGAAGAGATCGCGGCCCAGACCGGGGTCTCCGACGAGGAGCTCTTCACGCAGATCGTCGACTACGGCAAGGACTACCCTCAGGGGATCGGACGCAGCCTCGGCCAGGTGAGCTACGCCGAGCTCAAGAGCGGCAGCATCCGCTTCCAGGGCCGCGCGGTCCCCACCGTCCCGCTCTCGAGCGTGGTCAAGGCGCGCGAGATCGCCGACACCCTCAAGCAGTGGATCCTCAAGGGCCGCTTCCTGCTGGGTGAGCCGCAGTTCACCCTGCCGGCGGGGTGAGCGGGGAGGCGGCGTCCATGCCCGGCATGCTGCGCGCGTTCGTGGCCGTGGAACTGCCCGGGCCCGTGCGCGCGGCGCTGCAGGCGATCCAGGCCGAGCTGGAGCGGATCGGCATCCGCGCGCGCTGGGTCCAGCCGGAGCGGATCCACCTGACGCTGAAGTTTCTGGGCAGCGTCCCGGCCGGCCACGTGGAGAGCATCGGCCGGGCGCTGGCGGCGGCGGCCCGGGCCCATGCGCCCATGAGCCTGACGGCGGTCGGCCTGGGGGTGTTTCCCGGGGTGCGGCGGCCGCGGGTCATCTGGGCGGGGATCGCGGAGCGCGGCGACGCCCTGGGCGGCCTGCAGCGGGAGATCGACGCGCGCCTTTCCGGCCTGGGGTTCCCGGCCGAGGCCGGGCGCTTCCGGGGCCATCTGACCATCGGCCGCTTCGTTGCCGAGCGCTCGCCCGGGCCGGTGGCCGAGGCGTTGAAGCAGTTTGCGGGGCAGGCGGCCGGGAGCTTCGCGGTGCGCGAGGTGGTGCTCTTCCGCAGCGATCTGCTCCCCGAGGGCCCGCGCTACACACCGCTGGCGCGAACCCCCCTGGGGGCGGCCGAAGAGCCCGGTTCGGGCAGCTGAACGGTTTTAACCCCTGCCGCCGGGGCCGCCGATGAGCCTATGGCGGCGGCCCCGGCGCACGTCCACCCACGCAGCGTGGGGATTCAGAAGGGAAGGCACGCATGGCAGCACCGTCCAACGACAAGCAGAAGGCGCTGGAGAGCGCCATGGTCCAGGTGGAGCGGCAGTTCGGAAAGGGCTCGATCATGAAGCTCGGCAGCCGGCCGATCGTGAGCGTGCCGGTCATCCCCACCGGTTCGCTGGCCCTCGACAAGGCGCTGGGCATCGGCGGGCTGCCGCGGGGCCGGATCGTCGAGATCTTCGGGCCCGAGGCCTCGGGCAAGACGACCCTGGCGCTGCACGCGGTGGCCGAGGCGCAGAAGCGCGAGGGGATCGCCGCCTTCATCGACGCCGAGCACGCCCTGGACACGGTCTACGCGAAGAAGCTCGGGGTCAACTGCGATGAGCTGTTGGTCTCCCAGCCCGACACCGGCGAGCAGGCGCTCGAGATCGCCGACATGCTGGTGCGCAGCGGCGCGATCGACATACTGGTCATCGATTCGGTGGCGGCCCTCGTGCCGCGGGCCGAAATCGAGGGCGAGATGGGCGATGCCCACATGGGGCTGCAGGCGCGGCTGATGTCCCAGGCGCTGCGCAAGCTGACCGGCACGATCAGCAAGACCAACACCTGCCTCATCTTCATCAACCAGATGCGCATGAAGATCGGGGTGGTCTTCGGCAACCCGGAAACCACCACCGGCGGCAACGCCCTGAAGTTCTACGCCTCGGTGCGGCTGGACATCCGGCGCACCAACACCCTCAAAGAGGGCCAGGAGATCGTCGGCAGCCGCACCCGCGTGCGCGTGGTCAAAAACAAGCTGGCCCCGCCCTTCGCCGAGGCGGAGTTCGACGTCGTCTACGGCGAGGGCATCTCGCGCATCGGGGACCTGATCGACGTCGGCGTCGAGCAGAACATCATCGACAAGAGCGGCGCCTGGTACGCCTTCGGGGGCGAGCGCATCGGGCAGGGCCGCGAGAACGTGAAAAAATTCCTGGCCGATCACCCGGAGACCGCCGCGGCCATCAACCTCAAGGTGCGCGAGGCCCTGGGGCTGGCGGGCGGGGCCCCGGAGGCGCAGGCGGAGGAGCGGGCATGACCGGCAACGAGGCGCGCAGGCAGTTTCTCGACTACTTCCAGCGGCACGGCCACCGGGTGGTGCGCAGCTGCTCGCTCGTGCCCCACGACGACCCGACGCTCTTGTTCATCAACGCCGGCATGGTGCAGTTCAAGCGCACCTTCCTGGGCGAGGAGAAGCGCGACTACGCCCGCGCCGTGACCTCCCAGAAGTGCGTGCGCGCCGGCGGCAAGCACAACGACCTCGAAAACGTGGGCTACACCGCCCGGCACCACACCTTCTTCGAAATGCTGGGCAACTTCTCCTTCGGCGACTATTTCAAGCAGCGCGCCATCGAGTTCGCCTGGGATCTGCTGACCAACGGCTACGGGCTGCCGGCGGACAAGCTCTGGGCCTCGATCTACCTGGACGACGAGGAGGCCTTCGGCCTGTGGCGCACGGCGGTCGGGCTGCCCCCCGAGCGCATCGTGCGCTTCGGGGAGAAGGACAACTTCTGGTCGATGGGCGACACCGGCCCCTGCGGGCCGTGCTCGGAGATCATCATCGACCGCGGGC
>JALOOU010000023.1 GCA_025454255.1 Desulfobacterales bacterium
GCCCGAAAAGAGCAGCTCGACGTAGTCGAAGGGCACGTTTCGCTGCCGCGCATAGCGGTACATGAGCTTGACCACATCGTGGTCGACCCGCTCCCCCGGCGGGTCGTTCAAGCGGCGGTTGAGTGCATCGAGCTGCGGCAGGTGGGCGGACAGGAAGCCCGGGGCGTTGGTCTCCAGATCGACGATGCCGCGGTGGGCGATGGCCTCGTTGCCCAGTTGGTCCCGCAGGCGGCGGCGCAGGGCCTCCGAGTAGCGGGTGTGCCCGCCGAGATCGAAAAAGGTGAAGCTCTGGCCGCCGGCGTCAACCGGGTGGCTGGAGCCGGGCTCCTTCTCCGGGCTGCAGCCGCTCGCCAGCAGCAGCACGGCCAACGCCAGGGCGGCGGCGGGCGGAAGGACGAAGCGCGGGACGCGCCGCCGCGGCCGCTTCGGCCGGCCAATGGGAGCGGCTTCGTCGGTCACGGGATCGTATCGGTGCTGGCGCAAGTCTTTCATGGGCCCTTCGGGCGAAGCGCCTGCAGCGGCGCTATTTCGCTGATGGCGAACGGGAAGGAGCCTGAACTGCGGTCCCGGAAGAAGCAGCGCAGCGTTTCCGAAATCACCCGAAACGCGATGCGGTCCCAGGGAACAGCGGCCTCGGCAAAAAGACCGGCCTCCAGGCTCTCCTTGCCGGGCTTAAACCGGTTATCCGCCAGCCGGGCGCGGAACATGAGGTAGATCTGGTTGATGTGGCAGATGTTGAACAACCGGTAGGGCTCGAGGGCTTCGATGCGCGCACCGGCCTCCTCGCGGGTTTCGCGCTCCGCGCCGGATTCCACGGTTTCGCCGTTCTCTAGATACCCGGCCGGGAGGGTCCACTTCCCGTAGCAGGGGTCGATGGCCCGCCGGCAGAGCAGCACGCGGTCGCCGTGCTCCACGACGCAGCCGACCACGACGCGCGGATTTTGATAATGGACGGCGCCGCAGGCGGCGCATACGTGACGGTCCCGGTCGTCTCCCGGCGGGGTTGCGAGCGTCAAGCGGCTGCCGCAGTGGCTGCAGAAATTCATTGTGATCGGCCTTTATCCCGGGCGTCTCACGCGTCGCGTTCGTTGCTTCGACGGCTTCCGAAAGCGCCCGGACTATCTCAAATCCAGCAGCAGGTAGTCCGCGTCCTGTCGGTCAACGGTGGACGGGGTAATCGAGCCCGGCACCTCCGGCAAAAACACCGTGGTGGGGACGGCGGCCCGCTGACGGACCTGCCGGGGGACCGCCCCCTTCTGCGCATGCCCGACCCCGGTCAAGATCACCACGACCGCCTCGGGGTCGGTCTGGAACACATTGAGCGCGTGCACCGCCATGGCGGCGTCCCACACCATCTGGGCTTCGCAGAAGAAGGTGAAGTTCGCGTTGCCGTGGGCGTGGGCGCCGTAGGCGCTGCGGATGTAGCGCATGTAATCCTCATCCACGCTGCAGCTGACGTCCGCGAGCTGGCCGCGCTGCTCCTCGCTGAGCGACTGGAAGCCGCCGCGCGCCACCTGGCGGGTGATGTCGCGGGGCACGTTGAGCCCGATCATCGGGATCCGGTTGGCGCGGGCATATTCGAAAACAGGGCGGTACTCCGCCCAGGGGAACCCCCAGTTGTCGATGAACGCGGCGTGGAACTCCTGCGGGGGGATGCTGCCCGCGACCCAGCGATCCAAAACCTCCTGGCTCTCCCGCCGAAACATCTCCAGGCCGATCACGACCCTCGCCCCGGCCTCGTGCAACGAGCGGATGACGCGCAGCTGGCCGCGGTGATGGGCGGCCGTGGCGTGGTGCTCCCCCACCAGGACGATCCGGCCCTTCAGCAGGCCCGGGACGATGTCGGCCAGCGGGCGCCGCTGCCCGCTGGCGAGGTCGAACACATCCGCCTCGCCGGCGGCATACAGGGCCGCGCCGGCCGACAGCAACACGGCTGCCGCGACGAGAGCACAAATTTGCAAACGGGTGTTTCTCATCTTTCTACCTCAATTTCCGGCGGAGGTCCACCGGTGCACCAGCGGTGACGGGTCCTGCGGCCAGAAGCCCTTGGCCAGGTTGGCCCCGTTGCGAAAAGCCAGAAAGCTGTAGCGGCCGTAGTGGGTCAGCTTGCCGGCCGCCGACTCCGCTCCGGCCGGACCGAGCGGGAGCAGGAGAGCCACCACGCGTGCTGCGGCCTGCGGGTGGCGAAAGACCCCGAAAAAGGTCTCATCGCTGCGCTCGAAGATCGCCCCGTTGACCGCAACGCGGCGGGGGCTCAGCGCCACCCCGGCCGGCAGGCCGGGCAGCCGGCCGGGCTCCTGCGGCAGGCCTACCAAAATCAGGTCCCGGCCCGAGGCCAGCGCGGATTCGAGGTCCTCCTCGGAAACCACGGCCGCGCGCCTCAGGCCCAGCGAGCGCACCAGGATGTCGGCCAGCCGGCGCAGATCCGCGTTTGAGCTGCGAGCCAGGACGAGGGTAACCACCGGCGAGCTCTTCAGGGAGTTGACGGAGGGGGGTATCTCCGCGGCGTCCAGCCGGCGCAGCAGATGGGATTCGGGGTCCACTGCGAGGCCGGCCGGTTGGTGCGTTGCCGTCAATGCGAGGTCGGCGGAGTCTCCGGTGAGCGCTATCGGGTGGGTCTCGCTGACCCCGCCGCCGTCGACCACCGCGCTCACATTGGCCTTGAAATGCGGGGGCGCCTGCACGAGCCGGCCGCCGATCGTCCAGGCGCCGTCCGCGGGGCGGGCGACGACGCTCTCGAGCCGCAAGCGCGGGGCTCCGGGCCGCTGCACCCACTGATCGAAGAACCACCCCAAGGATCGTCCGGAGCGGGCCTCCACTGCCTGCCGGATATCGGCCCAGGAGGCGGGCCGGAACAGGTGCGAGGCGAAGAGGTCGCGCAGGGCGGCCCAAAAGGCCTCCTCGCCGACCTCCCGCCGAAGCATGTGGAACACCATCGCGCCTTTGTCGTAGCCGACGGCCTTGGTCATGGGGTCGGTGCGGCTGAGGAAGCGCGCCAGCGGGATCTCGCTCTCCGGCGGGGCCAGTGTGGTGTAGTTGCGGATCATCTGCAGCCGGGCGCTGCGGGCCTCCTCCGGCGACTCCCGCTCCTTGTACAGATAATCCGCCACGTAGGTGGTCAGCCCCTCGCTCCAGTTGCCCGCGGCGGCATCCACGAAGACCCCGTTGCCCCACCAGCAGTGGGCGATTTCATGCCCCAGGCTGGTGGCGATGATGAAGGGCAGGCGCAGCACCGTGCCGCCGATGAGCGTGTAGGAGGGAAAGCCGTACCCGGTGGGAAAGAAATTCTCGACCACGGCGAACTTGGGGAACGGATAGGGCCCGAAGAGCCGCTCATAAAGCTCAAGGTAGCCGGCAGTGGCCTCCAGGTAGGCCGGGGCGAGGTCCTGGTTGGGCTCCCGGAAGTAAGTGGCGATGACGGTACGGCCCAGGGTGCGCTCCTGGACCCGGTAGGCGGCGGCGGAGAGCGCCAGTCCGCGCACGGGGTGATCGATCTGCCACTCGGAAACGGTGGCTCCGTCGCGGTCGGTATGGCCCAGGCTGCGGCCGGCGGTCACCGCGAGGATTCCCTGCGGCGCCGCGACCGTCAGGTGGAACGACGGTCGGCTCCCGGCCAGCTCCGGGTACCAGCCGGCGCCCCCGAGCAGAAACACCCCCTCTGCGGTGATGGATGCGGCAACCCCGAACCCGGGGTTGTCGGTGTTGAGCGGGTTGACAGGCACGGGGTCGTCGAACACGGCCTCATAGGCCACATCCAAAAGGACGGGCCGGCTGCGCTCCTCCGCGTGCAGCGGCACCCGGAGCATCGATCCGCTGCGGTCGAACGGCCGGCCCGAGCCGTTGACCTCGACCCGGACGCGGCGGGCGCGCGCGGCCAGAGCGATCGAGAGCTCGGCCCGTTCGCTCGCGGCGATGCGCATCCGGTCGCGGCCGACCAGGCGGCTTTCGGCCGGAACAAGCTCGACCGTGAGGCGGTGTTCGACCGCGATCGGCTCGGCCGCTGCGCCGGTCGAAGCCGCAGCAGCCATAATCGCCAGGGCGCAGGCGGCGAGGCTGATCGTCCACGGCCGCGCCGTTTCGAATGGAACTCTTCGCGACATGCGAAAATCTTAAGACCGCTTCCGCCGAAGTCAAAAAGGGCCCATGCCACATTGGATTTGACCGGGTTGCAGCGCTCATGTATATGCACGGGTAGTCCTCTGCCGCCGGGTACGGCAGCCGGCGGCGCCTATTTCAATTGTCTCTGGGAGTGTGGGCCATGATGACGGCTTCCGGCAGAAAAAGGCGGTTGTGGATGCTGGCAGGGGTGCTCTTTTTGCTGGTGGCGGGGCTGCTGTGGCATGCCGGCAGCCTCCAGCAGCGCTCGCGCAAAGAGGTGCGCAAGGCGATCCCCGCGCCGGCGGCGGTCGTCACGAAAAAGCTGGCCGCGCCGGCCGCCGCTGAAGCCGTTTCCGGCCCGGACGATGCGTCGGCCGTGCGCAAGAAGCTGCCGCCCCAACCGCCGGTCGCAGAGCCCGCCCCGGCCCCGGCACTCCCGGCGACGCCGATCACCCCGCCGATCGCCACCGAGAGCCCCGCCGTTGCGGATGCGGAAAAGACCCCTGCCGCGGCAGGGGCGCCCGAGACTGCCGCCGGGCCTGCACCCGCACCGGCCGAACCGCCGGCCATGGCGCCGGCCCCCCCCGCCGCCCCCTCGGCGCCACCGCCGCCGCCTCCGAAGGTCGCCAAGGCCCAGACGGAGCGAGGCTCTTTCCCCTTTTCCATCCTGATTTCGAGCTGCCGCGAAAAAGAAAACGCTCTGGCCGCCCTGGCCGGCTTCCAGCGGGCCGGCCCGGCCCACATCGTGCGCTCCGAGGTGAAGGGCAAGGGCGCCTGGTGGAGGGTCCTGACGGGGCTGTACCGGAGCACGGAGGAGGCCGGGCAGGCCAGAAAGGCGCTGGGGGTTCCCGGCGCCGTCGTGGTGCGAACACCCTTCGCCAACCGCCTCGGCGCGTTCCCCTCGGAGGCCGCCGCCGCCGATGCCGCGGCGCGCGTGAAAGCGCTGGGTCACTTCCCTTATTCGATTCGCGGGCCCGATGGCTCCGTTGAGCTGGTCGTGGGCGCATTTCTCGCAGAAAGCGAGGCTGAAAACCTGCAGCGCGAGCTGCGGGCGCAGGGGGTCGCCGCGGAGGTCATCCGGCGCTGAGCGCTCGCGCCTGAAGGGCGTCCTGCGGGCCCGGCCGGCGTTCTTGCGCGCCGCCCTCCTCGGCGTAGGCCGCTGCGCCATCGGTTGCGACACCGCGCTGCGGCCTCGGCCTGAAACGCAATCCGCTTTTTTGTGCATGGGACACCACGGCGTGCACCACTATGGCCCTTAGGGCCCGCCGCCAAGAGGTCGGCGCGCCGGCCTGACCAACCACACCTGGACGCAACTGGGAGACGACGATGGGGAAGCCCGAGCAAACGGACACAAAATCGCATGTGCGCAAAGAGACCGCTCTTTTGATGGCGCTTCTGGCCCTGGCCGTGGGTTTTTTCGGCGGGGTCTTCTTCGGTGTCTACAAATCCGGGCCGAGCGTGGCGCGTATGCCCGGTGCGAGCCCGGCGCCACAGCGGGATTTTTCGGGCGAGATCGCCGCCCTCGAGCGGCAGACCCGCGAGGAGCCGGCCAACGTCGGCGCCTGGATCGAGCTGGGCAATCTCTACTTCGACGTCGATCAATACGAGAAGTCCATTCTCGCCTACCGCAGGGCCTTGGAGCTCCAGCCCGACAACGCGGATGTGTGGACCGACATGGGGGTCATGCAGCGCAAGGCCGGCCGTTCGGCCGAGGCGGTCGCATCCTTCGACCGGGCGACCGCCGCGAACCCGAAGCACGAAATCTCGCGGCTCAACAAGGGCATCGTGCTCCTGCACGACCTCCAGGACCCCCAGGGAGCCATCCGGGCCTGGGAGGGGCTGCTCGAGATAAACCCGACGGCCAGCTTCCCGGGCGGCATGTCGGTCGACCAGATGATCCAGCAGCTCAAAAAGCAGGTGGCGGAGAAGAAGTGAGGCGGCCGGCGCAGAAAGCGCCGATCTCCCGGCGGCCGAAGGCATGGGCTGCGCGGCAATTGCGGCGGCGCATTTCCGCATAAAAGCGACCGTTGCCGCGCAGTCTTTAAAACTCGAGGTGTTTGGGGGTCCGCGGGAAGGGGATTACGTCGCGGATGTTGCCGACCCCGGTTGCCATCATCAGAAAGCGCTCGAAACCCAGGCCGAAGCCTGCGTGCGGGACCGAGCCGAAGCGGCGGATGTCGAGGTACCACCAGTAGGGCTTGGCCGCCATGCCGGCCTCGGCGATGCGGCGCTCGAGCACCGCGAGCCGCTCCTCGCGCTGGCTGCCGCCGACCAGCTCGCCCACCCGCGGCACCAGCAGGTCCATGGCGGCCACGGTTTTTTCGTCCGCATTCAGCCGCATGTAGAATGCCTTGATCTCCCGGGGGTAGTCGTAGACGATGACGGGCTTGCGGAAGTGCTCCTCGCACAGGAAGCGCTCGTGCTCGGTCTGGAGGTCTGCGCCGAAATCAACCGGAAACTCGAACGCGCGGCCCGAGCGCTTCAGGATGGCGACGGCCTCGGCATAGGGCAGGCGCACATAGGGCTCCGCGGCGATTGCCTCCAGGTTCCGCATGAGCTCCTTGTCGACAAACCGGGCGAACAGATCGAGGTCCTCGCGGCAGTGCTCCATCACGTGGGTCGTCATGGCCTTGACCAGCTCCTCGGCGAGGTCCATGTCGTCGTTCAAATCCGCAAAGGCCATCTCCGGCTCGATCATCCAGAACTCGGCGGCGTGGCGCGGGGTGTTGGAGTTCTCGGCGCGAAACGTCGGGCCGAAGGTGTAGACGTTGCCCAGGGCCGTGGCGAAGAGCTCGGCCTCGAGCTGGCCGGAGACCGTGAGGTTGGCCTCCCTGCCGAAGAAATCGGCGGCGAAGGGATCTTCGCCCCCCGGCGGCGGCGCCGCGTGCGGCAGGGTGGTCACCCGGAACATCTCGCCGGCGCCCTCGCAGTCGGAGCCGGTGAGAATGGGGCTGTGCAGCCAGAAGAACCCCCGCTCCCGGAAGAAGCGGTGCACGGCGAAAGCGGCTTCCGAACGGATCCGGAAAATCGCCCCGTACTTGTTGGTGCGCGGCCGCAGATGGGCGATGGTGCGCAGGAACTCGTCGCTGTGGCGCTTCTTCTGCAGCGGGTAGCTCTCGGGGTCCGCCGGGCCTAAAACCTCGAGCGCGGCCGCCTTGAGCTCCCACTTCTGGCCGGCGCCGGGGGATGCGACGAGCGCCCCGCCGATCGCGACCGCGGCCCCGGTGGTCGCCTCGTGCAGCGCCGCAAAAGCGGGCGAGTCCTCGGCGACGATCACCTGCAGGTTCTTGAGGCAGGAGCCGTCGTTTACTTCGAGAAAGGAGAACCCCTTCGCGTCGCGGCGGGTGCGCACCCAGCCGCAGGCCCGCACCTCCGCCTGGGGGTGGTCGCTGTTCAGCAGGTTCTTGATCAGGATTCGTCGCATGGCTTTTTCCTGTCGGCGGCGGCGTGCGATGGTCGCCCGGAGTCGCCGGGGGTTGCGGCCGGTCCCGAGGGCGGCCATGAGCAGGGTATGCGCTGGGAGGCGGTGCATGCCGCAGTCCGTCGTGGACGGATGAATTTCGAATTGTCTACATCACGTCCCGCGAGCCGTGTCAAGCGCGGCGCCGCCTCGATTCATCTTGTCACGGGGCGGACGGTGCGGTATTGATGGCCGGCAAGGAAAAACCGAGGCGCCGGGGCCCGACCATGCCGCCCACATCCGAGGTCTTCGAACAAACCGTCCGCAGCTACCTCCGTCAGCTCTCTGAAATCGACGGCCGCGCCAGGGCCGACATCCTCGGCGCCGGCATTGCGGGCAGCGGACTGATCATTCCCTTCTACGGGACACCCTACCGGGTCTCCGGTGCGGGCATCACCGACGCCGGGGGCCGGCCGGCCAACTTCTCCATCTGCGTCGTGCTGTGCAAATACATCTTGATGGCTCCAACAGAGACGCCCGCCGACGGCAATTGGGCCACCTACCGGGAGTTCAAAGACGCCGGGCCGCTGACGGTCTTTTTCGCCAACAACACCCACAAGACGATCGAGAACGCATTCGGCGCCGATTCCGCCGCGCTCGAAACCGCCTGCCGGAAACTCGGCGGCACGGCGTTTCAGGATGATGCGTCCCACGATCTGTCGATGCTCTTTCACGCCTTGCCGCGGATTCCGGTTCTGCTGCGCTTCAATTTCCGCGACGACGACCTCCCCGCCCAGTGCACGGTGCTGTTCCGGCGGTCGGCGGAGAAATATCTCGACATGGAGAGCCTGGCGATCGCCGGCACCTTTTTAGCCGGGGGTCTGATAAAGCAGCTGGCCGGATAAAATCCACGGGCCCAACCCAATAACCAGGGCAAAACGAAGGTGACCATTCGTCGATGGAGCGGCATGCATCCGACCTGTCACCCAATGGCTGAATCGGTGCGATATCCTCAGCGCGGCCGTTTGAAACTTTGCATTCAGGGCTTCTTTGATCCCTAGCAGTTCACGGGAATGTTGCAACGCTTCACCGATCCAGGTAAAATGGGCCGTATTCCGTTCCGATCCTGCCCGGTCGTTTCGCTTGGCATTGGAGTGCTGGTATGCAACCTGCAAGCAACGCCGCTCACCTGCACAAGATTGCCGCCCGCCAACAGGCCGCAACCGGCCGCATGGCCAGGCCCGCACGCCTGCCCGTCGGTATGACTTGCGAGGAAGTCGAAGCCGTGCCGGGAAACCTTGCGGGCGACCAATGGCTCACGGCCTCGCTGATTCACGGCGCGGGGCTGCGTTTGGGTGGAGTGCCTTCGCCTGCGCGCAGGATATCGACTTCTCGCCTAACGAAATCCGGGTGTGTGACGGTAGGGGCGCGCAGGGCCGGATCGCCATCCGTCCTTCCTTCGCCACCCATTTGCGTGAAGGCGGTTGCGACAGCCGAACGGCGCAGGAACTGCCGGGGCACAAGGACGCGAAGACGACGATGAGTTTCACATTACACGGGTAGAAACGGGAAATCGCGCCTCTTATGCGGGTCAATCTGATTCCTCGTTGGGCATGAGAAGAGAAACGCAAGATACCTGCCGGCTCTATAGCGACTTGGCGTGGCTTTGGCCTATGTGGGGCGATGCTGCCACTGAATACGCGCACTACTGCCAACACGTCACAGGTCTGATCCGTCAGCACGCCAGGCGCCCGGCAGCCACATTGCTGGACATGGGGTGCGGGGGCGGGAAGAACGTCTTGAACCTGAAGCGGCAGTTCAACGTCACCGGTGTCGACCTGAGTGCCGCCCTGCTTGCGCAGGCGAAGGAACTGAATCCCGAGTGCACGTTCGTCCAGGACGACATGCGGACGTGCAGACTGGGCCGGGCTTTTGATGCCGTGCTCATGGACGATGCGATCTCACACATGTGGTGCCGGACAGACTTTGTGGCAGCGTTCCGCACCGCACACGCCCATCTGATCCCTGGCGGCATCCTGGTCGCTACTCCGGATGTGACGGCCGAAACGTTCCAGCAAAACAAGACCCGCACCACCCTGGCCACGCGGGACGGAATGGACGTTGTCTTCATCGAGAACGTGTATGACCCCGACCCCACGGATGAGCAGTACGAAACGACGATCCTGTATCTCATTCGCGAACACGGACGTCTTCGGATTGAAGCCGATCACTGGACCATGGGGGTATTCTCCCTGGACATGTGGAGGCGTGTTCTGCGCGAAACGGGTTTCGAGGTGCATGAGGGAACGTACAACCCGGGCGATGATGAGTACACGACCTTCGCTTGCGTAAAGACAGCATGAATGCCGATCCAGCAGGCGCAGGCGATGCGTTGCAGCGCGCCTGCCCTGCGGTGTCGGGGCGAAATGATGGCCCCGTTCGTAACCGGTGATTGGCAAAGACGAATAGTAGGGATTATGGACGTTGTTTGTGTTGTTGGACCAGTCCTCCTGATTGCGATTGCCCTGGCTGCCGTCTGGCTTGATCGCTGGAGTGTCCCCGTCATACTGGTTGCCCTCGGTGCGGGAATTCTTTTTGGCAGCGATGTGTTAAGGCTCTGGCACTTTGGCGATATTGGGTTGGCCAATAGGGTGGCAAACCTTGCCTTGGTATTCATACTGTTTCATGGCGGCTTCTCCACCAGACGCTCCGACTTCAAAGCCGTTGCCCTTCCCGCGGCCGGTCTGGCCACCTGGGCGTAGTTTTGACGGCTGTGGCGACCGTTGGGGTTCTTTATGGCTGGTTCAACGGGTCGTTTCACAAGCCGCTCATGCTCGCCACGATCATTTCCTCCACCGACGCGGCGGCAATCTTCTCGATACTTCGCCGACACTCTCTGCCGCCGAAGCTATCGTCCACTGTTGAGATCGAAAGCGCTGCCAACGATCCGATGGCGATCCTGCTAACCGTGGCGGCGGTTCAAGGGATCGCCTCCGCCCAATCCGCGTGGCTGATGTCCGTGCTGGTCTTCATCTGGAAGTTTGCAGTTGGACCGTTCTGCGGCTGGTTCCTCGCCAAGGCGGCATTGTGGCTGTTCAATCGTCTCAAACCCCAAGACCGTGGTTACTACTACGTGCTTTCATTGGGAATCATCCTGCTGATCTACGGACTGACCGAAATGATCAACGGCAGCGGGATGCTGGCAGTGTTTGTCGGAGGCTACTTGCTGGGGAACCGCCCATTCGTCTACAAACAGGGAGTGGCGAACTTCTCATCTGCCGTCTCCGTCATCGCCAACGTCGGCATGTTCGCCATGATGGGCCTCCAGGTTTTCCCCCATCAGTGGGGAGAAATCTGGTTGGACGGTATTCTGTTGTTCCTCGTTTTGGCTCTAGTTGCGCGTCCTTTCGCGGTAGGGTTGGGCACGGTGGGCATGGGGCTCGGCTGGCGAAACAAGACATTCATTGCTTGGGCGGGTCTTCGAGGCGCCGTGCCTATCGTCTTGGCCATTTATCCGGCGGCGGCCGGGCTTGCCGTCGGACAAGAGGTCTTCAATCTCGTGTTCTTTGTCGTTTTGTTGTCCATCGCGATACAAGGCTCCACGCTCGGTTGGCTGGCACGTTTGCTCAAACTCACGTCCCCAAAGCGGCCAATGCCCCTGTTCGATCTGGTGGTTGTTGATCTGCCAGACCCGAAAGGCGCAATCGGACCTGCCATCGCTGATTTGCGGCTTCCCGCTGGATCGGTTATTAGCTTGATAAGCCGATATAGGGACATTGTGGTTCCCAAAGACTCAACCACTCTACAGGGATGGGATCGAGTGACCGTCCTTGCACATGCCAAGGACCACGAGGCCGTTGGTTCTGTTCTCTTGAACAAATTCTCTGCGGCAGTGCTGCAATCCGACACGTACGGAAGCCTCAACAATGCCATTGAGGCGACCTCCTAAAGGCCGCGCCTCATGGCTAACGTTACCTCACTGAGTGTGACGCATATGAAAGACAGCAATCTTATGCCGCTCGTGCTTAGAATATTCGGAGTTCATTGCCTCCTCCGGATAGTGGACCATCTTGGACAGTTCTGGATGATTTTCATGACCGACCATGGTTCGCAGTTCCCGTTGCTGCTGGCTACCTTGTCGCCAATAATTCTTCTAAGCGTATGCAGCTATGTCTTGTTTCAATACGCTGACCCGCTGGCAGCCATGCTGATTAGGTCGAACGCCCCGCTCTCCTTCCCAGCCGACACAGATGCAGCGTGGTGGTACAGCGTAGCGTTCTCATTGCTTGGAATTTGGTTGCTGCTTTCGACGATCCCGGCGAATGCCGTCCAGTTGATTGCCAACTTTAGTGTTTCGGCTCATCCGGTTGCGGGGGTTTCCGGCTACGTCGAGAGAGGTGCGTGGAGACTGCTTTTGCAAGCCTTGCTGCAGTTGCTGATAGGCCTGTATCTGATTCTTCGCCCTTCGCATTTGTATTCGCTTATAGTCCGTTTGCGCCAGTCAGCTAACAAGTGGAATAGCATGCGGGCTAACCGGCTGCGAAAACGCGCGCGCGTGTTGGCAGCCGGTGTCCCTGATCGCTGCAAATGCATGGGGCGCGCAACTTGGAACCAATCGAATAAATTGAATTTATCTCACTGGCAGCAGGAGCATCCAGCATCGAAGATTTGATAGTTTTTAGGCGAAGGCGCATTGCCAGGTTCCGGCCCGCTGTCGCGGCATGGCCGTGACTGTTGACGGTTCTGGAGCGGCGTGCGGCCGCGGGGCGTGGTGAACATTGAAAGGAGGAAAACGCGATGAGTCTGTCAGGCATCTTTTGGCAAGGAGGTTGGGTTTTGGCCGCGCTGCCGCTCCTCACTGTCCCCGGCGGGCCCGCGGCCGCGGCCGGTCCGGGGGCGGAGGAGTTGAAGCGGCTGACGGCGAACATCCACTGGCTGGGGCACGACAGCTTCCGCATCGACGGGAAGGGGGCGGTGGTCTACATCGACCCCTACCGGCTCAAGGAGGGGCCGCAGGCCGATCTCATCCTGATCACCCACGAGCACGCGGACCACGCCTCGGCGGACGACGTCGAGAAGATCCGCAAGGCGGAGACCGTGATCGTGGCGCCCGCGGCCGCGGCGGCGAAGCTTGGCGGAGGGATCAGGATCGTCGCCCCCGGAGACGAACTTTCGGTGAAGGGGGTCGGGATCCGGGCCGTCCCGGCCTACAACCTGAACAAGTTCCGCAGCCCGGGGGTGCCCTACCACCCGCGCGAGGCCGGGCACGTGGGGTATGTCGTCGCCGTGGACGGGGTGCGGATCTACCACGCCGGCGACACCGACCACATCCCGGAGATGGCCGGGCTCGCCCCGGATGTCGCGCTGCTGCCGGTGAGCGGGATCTACGTCATGACCGCCGACGAGGCGGTCGGGGCGGCCGCGGCCATCGGCCCGAAGGTGGCCGTCCCGATGCACGTGGGCGAGGGGATCGGGGCGCTCGACGACGCCGCGCGCTTCAAGGCCAAGGCCGCGGTGCCGGTCGTCGTGCTGCCGATCGAAAAATGACGGGGCGGACGGCCGTCCGCCCCGATTCGGTCCGCCGGGGAGCGCTCCGGCCGGGGTGGCTCCGGTAAGGCTAAGCCACCAGGGGCAGCCCCGCGTTCGACCAGGCGAAGGCGCCTCCGGCGAGCGATTTCACCCGCGTGAAGCCCGCGCGGCGCAGGATGCTCGCCGCGATGTTGGAGCGGTATCCGCTGCCGCACTGGATGACGAGCTCCTCGCTTTTTTCGATCGGCGGCAGGCGCCCCTCCATGATCGCCGTGAGCGGGAAGTGCTCCGCCTGCCGGATGCGCCCGCTTTGCCATTCTGGCGGTGTGCGCACATCGATCACGCGGACGCCGCCTTCGGCGAGCCGTGCCCCGAGCTGCTGCGGCGAGATCTGCTCGAGCTGGTCCACCGGCCGCCCGCTCATCAGCCAGGCCATGATCCCTCCGGAGAGGTAGCCGAAGATGAGGTCGTAGCCGATGCGGTGGAGCTCGGTCACCATGCGGTCGTAGTCCGCCTGGTCGTCTACGACGAGGATGATCTCGGAGCCGGGCTCGACCACCATCCCCACCCAGTTCGCGAGCTGCTTCTCGAAGCCGATGTTGATGCTCCCGGGGATGTGGAAGCCCCCGAAGGCGGCCGCGTTGCGGGCGTCGATGACGACCGCGCCCCCCTTCATCATCTCCTCGAACTGCGGCGGCGTCAGGCGCTTGTCCATCGGGCAGGCGTCGAGGGTCAAGGCCCCCTTGAGGTTCGTCTGGATGATGTGGGAGAAGCTCTTGGGCCGGATGGGGAAGGCCGACATCACATCGGCCTTGAACGCCTCGAAGGAGGGGAAGCGCAGCATGGGGTTCGCCCGGCGCTCGTAGCCCAACGTCGAGCTCTTCTTCGCGCTCAGCCCCCGGCCGCAGAGCGAGCCCTGTCCGTGGGCCGGGAAGAGCTCCAGGTGGTCGGGGAACTCCGCGAGCTTCACGTAGAGGCTGTGGTAGAGGTTCTGGACCTGCTCGTCCAGGATCTCCGCCCCCGGCAGGTCCGGCCGCCCGATGTCGCCGACGAAGAGCAGGTCGCCGGTGAGGATCATCTGGGGCTCCGCGGAGCGCATGGTGTCGGTCACGAGCAGCGATACCGCGTTGGGCGTGTGCCCCGGCGTGTGCAGGACCTGGATCCGGGCGGCGCCGATCTCGAAGACGTCCCCCTCCTTGAGGTCCTTGTGGCGGTAGCCGACCGGCGCGCTCGCGTGGATGTAGACGTCGGCGCCGGTCGCGGCCCGGAGCTCCTGGTCGCCGCTCACGTGGTCGGCGTGCACGTGGGTGTTGAAGACGTGGGTGATCTGCATGCCCTCTTCGCGGCTGATCGCGAGGTAGTCCTGAATGTCGCGCTTGGGGTCGACGACCGCCATGGCCTTGGCCCGCGGGCAGCCGATCACGTAGGAGAGGCAGCCCAGCCCGGGCACATCGATCTGGTTGAAGTACATGGTCCATCCCCCGTTGGGTGTGAAACGCATTCGACTCCAGGCGGACAGCGCTTTCGAACGCCGGGTGACGGAAGAAAGCATTTCATTTATTCATGCGCCGTGTCAAGGGGCTCGCCCTTTTGCCGCCCTGCCGCCGAGCCGGCAGCCCGGGACGTCAGGAAGCGGCGGGCGGGGGCGCGGGCGCGTGCAGGAGCGACTTCAGGGTCGCGAGCGTGTCGGCCTCGGCGGGGCGCTTGTCGGGCCGCCTGCGGGCGATGCGCGGGAAGCGCACGGCGACCCCGCTCTTGTGGCGCGGCGAGGGGCGTATCGCCTCGAAGGCGATTTCGAAGACCAGCTCGGGCTTGACCGCGCGCACCGGGCCGAAGCGCTCGGTCGTGTTCGCGCGCACGAAGCGGTCGACATCGCGAATTTCGGCGTCGGTCAGCCCCGAGTAGGCCTTGGCGAAGGGGACGAGGGCTTCGCCGTCGCGCACCGCGAAGGTGTAGTCGGTGTAGAGGGTGGCGCGCCGGCCGCGGCCGGGCTGGGCGTAGACGAGCACCGCGTCCACCGCGAGCGGGGCGAGCTTCCACTTCCACCAGTCGCCGCGGCGCCGGCCGACGCCGTAGGCCGAGAAGAGGCGCTTGACCATCAGCCCCTCGACCCCGCGCCCCCGCGCCTGCTCGCGCAGGGCGGCGAGCGCGGGCCAGTCCGGCGCGGATAGCTGCGGGGAGAGCAGCAGCACCGGCCCGCCCGCCGCCGAGAGGAGCGCCGCGAGCGCTGCGCGGCGTTCGGAGAGCGCCTGCGCGCGAAGCTCCCTTCCATCGGACTCGAGCAGGTCGTAGGCCATGAAGACGGCCGGCGCCTCCGCGAGCACCTTGGCGGTCAGATCTTTGCGGCCGATCCGCTGCTGCAGGCGCGCGAAGTCGAGCGGTCGGCCCTCCCGCCAGGCGAGGATCTCCCCGTCGAGGACGCAGCCGTCGGGAAGCCCGGCGGCCGCCGCGGCGATCTCGGGAAACTTCTCCGTCACGAGCTCCTCGCCGCGCGACCAGACGAAGACCCGGCCGCCGCGCCGGACAAGCTGGGCGCGGATCCCGTCCCACTTCCACTCGGCGAGCCATTCGGCCGCGGGCCCCAGCGCCTCGGGGCCCTCCTCGAGGGGATGGGCGAGACAGAAGGGATAGGGGCGACTGGCGTCGGCGTCGTCCGTGCACGCGGCACCGAGCCGCTCCCAGAAGGCTTCGCCCGGCGTCCAGGCGCCCATCAGCCGCTGGGCGACGGCGGCGGCCTCGACGCCCAGCCGTGCGGCGAGCGCGCGCACGACGAGCCGCTGGGAGACCCCCACGCGGAAGCCGCCGGTGATGAGCTTGTTCCAGGCGAGCCGCTCGGCGCTGTCCATGGCCCGCCAGGCGGCGAGGACCGCTTCGCGCTGCCGCTCCTCGGGCAGGCCGCGCAAGGGCAGGAGCGTCTCCTCGATCCAGGCGCTCAGGGGCCGGAGGGGGCCGGCCTCCACCCGTTCGGGGGGAAGCAGGTGCGTGATCGTCTCGGCGAGGTCGCCGACCGTTTCGTAGCAGGCCGCGAAGAGCCACTCGGGGATTCCTGCCGCCTCGGCCGCCCAGCGCTTGAGACGGGCGGTGGGGACGGGCCGGCGCGGCCGGCGGCCGATGAGGAAGCTGAGCGCCCAGGCGGCGTCTGCGGCCGGCGCGGCGGCGAAGTAATCGGCGAGCGCGCGCACCTTCTCGGCGGTGCCGGTCGTGCGGTCGAGTGCCGCGTAGAGCGCAGCGAAGCGTTTCACGCGTCGGCCTCCTCCGCCATTTGGCCCGCGCGCAGGGCCTCGGCGGCAAGCCCCTTCTCTTTAAAGAAGCGGGCGAGTTCCTCGGCATAGCCGTGGGTGATCCAGACCCGCTCGGCGCGGCTTTCCGCGACGGTTTGGAGCAGTGCGGACCAGTCGGCGTGGTCGGAGAGCACGAAGCCGCGGTCGAGCGCCCGGCGCCGGCGGTTGCCGCGGATCTGCATCCAGCCCGACGCGAACGCCCGGCTCGCCTTCGCCAAGCTCCCCGTCCAGGCGGAGCCCTCGGCTGCGGGCGGCGCGAGCACCAGCGCGCCGGCCAGCTCCCGTCTGCCGGTGGCTGCCGCGACCGCGCGGGTCGGCGGAAGGGAGATCCCCGCCTCCCGGTAGACCCGCGTCATGGGCTCGATGGCCCCGTGGGTGAAAATCGGCCCGATCGACGCATCCACGCCGGCGAGGATGCGCTGGGCCTTGCCCAGGGAGTAGGCGAGGAGCAGGCTCGGCCTGCCCTCCGCCGCGTTCCGGCGCCACCAGTCGGAAATCTCCGTTGTCACCGCGTCCGCCGTCGGCCAGCGGAAGACGGGAAGCCCGAAGGTGGACTCCGTGACGAGGCCGTGGCAGCGCAGCGGCGCGAAGTGGGCGCAGGTGGGATCCGCGGCGCGCTTGAAGTCGCCTGTGACGACCCAGACCTCGCCGTTTCGCTCCAGGCGCACCTGGGCCGAGCCCAAGATGTGGCCGGCCGGGTGCAGGCTGAGGCGCACGCCGTTTGCATCGATCTCCTCACCGTAGCGGAGTGTCCGTACATGCAGATCGGGGCCCAGGCGGGCCTTCATCAGCAGAGCGGTTTCCGGGGTAGCGAGGTAGCTGCCGCAGCCGAGCCGGGTGTGGTCGAAATGGGCGTGGGTGACGACGGCCCGCTCCACCGGCCGCCAGGGGTCGACGAAGAAACCGCCCTCACGGCAGTGCATCCCCGATTCCGTCAGCTCGATCAGATGGGCGATTGGTTTCATTTTCAGGGATTGGCACAGAGATTAAAATTCCGCCAGTTCCCGGCACCCTGCCAGGACTTTTTCAAAAACCCCGGACCAGGAGAGCGGCTCGAGGCGGCAGTCCGGGCCCGCGGCCCGGCCGCACGCCAAACTGCGGGCGAGCTGGCGGTCGAGGGCTTCCGCCAGCCGCTCGACGAAGGCCGGGAGGTCGGCGGCCGCAGGGGTGTCCGGTCCGGTCAGGCGCGGAAGCGGCACGCGTTCGACCCTCCCCTCCGCGCACAGGCCCGCCGGCATCCAGTCGTCGGTGCCCGGCAGGTCCGTCATCACCACGCGGCAGCCGCAGGCGAGCGATTCGACGACGACCAGCGGCAGCCCTTCGAAAAAGGAGGGCAGGACGAAGAGATCGGTGCGCTGCAGCAGCTCCGCCAGCTCGGCCTGGGTCAGGGCGCCTAAAAAGACCACATTGTCCAGCCCCGCGGCCCGGCGGCGGATCTGCTCGGCGGCCGGATCGCCGGATGACCCCGCCAGCAGAAGCGTGAACCGCTTGCCCGCCGGGGGGGTCAGCCGGCCGAAGGCCTCGATCAGCCACGGCACCCCCTTGGGGGCGCTGATTTTCCCGGCATAGACCACGGTGAGCTCGTTGCGCTCGGCGGCCGGCGGGCATTCGGGGCCCGGCCGGAAAAGGTCCTCCCGGAACCCGGCCCCGACGATGTGGATGCGGCCCGCGTCGATTCCGTAGGCTTCGATGATCCGGTCCCGGTTCTCGGCGTGCAGGGCGAAGACCCGGTCGACCTGCGCGCAGGCGGGCAGAACGAACGGGGCAAGGTGCGCGGCGTGCTTGAGCTGGCGCAGCTCGGTGCCGTGGCTGTAGGCGCAAAGGGGCGCCTGCGGGAAGAGCAGCCGCGCCAGGGCGGTCAGCAGCCAGAGATGGTTGGAGAGGATCAGGCCCGGCTGGAAATCCGCGGCGGCCGACTGCAGGGCATCGGCGAAGGCCCCCAGATAGGCGTCGAGCTGCTCAGGGGTCAGGCTGGAAAATCGGGTGGAGGGGTAGGGCATGATGTCGCTCATTCCCGGCAGGGCAAACGGCAGGGGCGGTTGGTCGAAGCGCACGCAAAAAATGTCGGCGGGGGCGAGCGGCGGGATTGCGGGCGGCACCTCCTCTCGCGGCAGGCCGACCACGACGCGCTGGCGCCAGCCCGCTAGCGCGCCCAGGCGCACCATGGCCAGCAGGGCGACCCCGCTGCCGGTCTTGCCCGGCTGCTGGGAGAGAAGGTGCAGGACGTTCAGGGGGCCGCTGCCGGCCGAACGCCGCCGCCGCGCAGCCGACGGCCGAAAATCGCGCAGCCGCCGGGCCAGGCCGGCTCGGTTGCCGGCGGCGGCAGCGGGCGTGGAATCCGGAACTAAGAATCGTTGGGCTGACATGCGTGCCGACGGATGACCCGGTTTGATCCTTTCGGTTGAGCTCGGCTTTGGCCGGTGGGAGTCCCGCGGTGGCGAGACCGAGATGAGCGCGGCTGGAAGCCGCTCCCACCGGGTCGATACATCCCTGCCGAGCGGGCGGCGCCGCGCGCCCGTGCCGGCCTTATCGATGCTGCGGGCTAGCGCCGCTTGGCCTAGACGAAGTTGAGGACCATGCTGTCGTGCGGTGCATAGGCCGTGAACGGCAGCTCGGCGGCGCGCGCCGCGTAGCCGGGGACCACGAGCCCGGATGCAAGCTGGGCATAATCGACGAAGGTGCGCCCGTCGATTCTGACCGTCATCCCCTCCGCCGGGCGTTCGAGCGGCACGATGGCGAAAACGCCTTCATAGGCCTGCTTCAGGTCGTCGAAGCCCAGGCGGCCCGCCTCCCGGCCGATGCTGATCTCCCGATAGAAGCGTGAGCCCGGCCGGAGCTGGTCTTTGTGATCCTCGGCGATCCGCGTAAGGACCTCGGCAAGGCGGTTGTTCATCTCTGCGACCTCCGTCACGCGCCGATCGCCACGTCGAATTCCTTTTTGTGGCGATGGGCGCGCTCGAAGTAGGTTTTCAATTTGCGCTGGACCCGGCCGAACACGGTATCGGCCGGATAGGCCCCTTCACCGTCCGGCAATCCCGCCGGCATTCCGGTCAGGATCTCGATGCCCTGCGCAACGGTCGCCACCCGGTAGATGTGGAAGCGGCGGCGCCTGACAGCGTGGATCACCTCCCTGCGCAGCATGAGGTTCTGGACGTTGGCCTCGGGGATGATGACCCCCTGGGCGCCGGTCAGGCCTTTTTCCAGGCAGACCTCGAAAAAACCCTCGATTTTCTGGTTGACGCCGCCGACCGCCTGAATCCGGCCCTTCTGGCTGACCGATCCGGAGACCGCGATGCCCTGGCGGATCGGGATCTCGGCCAGGCTGGAGAGGATGGCGTAGAGCTCGGCCGAGGAGGCGCTGTCGCCGTCGATGTCGCTGTAGCTCTGCTCGAAGGTGATGCTGATCGCCAGGCTGAGCGGGTGGGTCTGGGCGAAGACCCGGCCCAGGTAGCCGGAGAGGATGAGCACGCCCTTGTCGTGGGTGCGGCCGCTCAAGCGGGCCTCGCGCTCGATGTTGATCACGCCCGGCTTGCCCATGAAGGTCTCGGCCGTGATGCGCACGGGCCGGCCGAAGGAGAAGTCCCCGATCTGGTAGACGGCCAGGCCGTTGATCTGCCCGACGACGGCATCGGCGACGTCGATCAGGATGGTGCCGTCGCGGTAGGATTCGTGGATCTTCTGCTCGTAGAGGCTGTAGCGGAAGCGGTGCTCCCGGAAGGCGCGGACCACGTGCGTCTCGGTGACCTTCCGGGCGCGCTGCTGCCGCGCCCAGTAGTCGGACTCCTTCAGCACGCCCAGCAGGGGGCCGAAGCGGATGGAGAGCTTGTTCTGGTCGGCGACGTACTTTTTGCCGAACTCGACGATGGCGGCCACCCCCCTGGGGGTGAACGGCAGCAGCTTCTCCTCGCGGCAGACCCGCGCGATGAAGTGCGCATAGAGCTGCACCGTCTCGGGCGTGTGCGCCACCTCCTGGTCGAAATCCGCCCGCACCTTGAAAATCTTGTTGAACCGGGCGTCGTAGTTCTGGAGGGCCTCGAAGATGTCGTAGTCCCCCAGCAGGATCACCTTGACCTCCAGCGGGATGGGCTGAGGCTTGAGCGAGGTCGTGCCGGCCCCGGAGTCGTCCGGCAGATCTTCGATCTGCAGGCTCTTGGTCTGCAGCGCCCGCTTGAGGGCCTCCCAGACGGGGGGATGGGTCAGCAGGGCCTCGATCTCCATGATCAGGTAGCCGCCGTCGGCGCTGAGCAGGGAGCCCGCCGTCACCAGGGTGAAATCGGTGTTGACCGCCCCCATGGCCGCCCGCTTCTCGATGCGGCCGAAAACGTTCGGGTAGGTGGGGTTGGCTTCGAAGATGACGGGCGCCCCCTTCATGAGCTCGCGCTGGACGAGGACGTTGACCTGGTATTTCTGCAGGGGCGTTTTCGGGCTCTGGGGCCACTCCGCGGAGGCGCCGGCGTCGCTCTTTTCGTGGGGCATGAAGAGGTTGAAGTTCTCGACGAGGTCGGCCTGAAGCGCATCGAGATACTCCAGCAGGCGCTCCCGCTGTTTGAAGTCCTTGCGGACGGGTGCGAGGCGCTTGTCGACCAGGGCCGCCACCACCTCGTTCATGAGGCGCTCGATCTCGGCGTGGAGCTGCTGGGTCAGCTTCTCGATCCGGCGGCCGCTGCGTTCGATCTCCGCTTGGATCCGGCGGATCTGGTCGTCGATCCCGGCGCGGACCTCGTCGGGAAGACCCTGGTAGTCCTCGGCGGAGAGGATCTTGCCCTCCAGGATCGGCACCACCGGGAAATCCTTCTGGGTGGAGTCGATGTGCAGGCTGTGCTCGGCCGCAAACCGCTCTATTTTCTTGAACACCTTGGCCTGCCGTTCGCTGAAGCGCTCTTTGATCGCGGCGAGGCGCTTGAGGTAGCCCTCCTGTTCGAAGGCGCGGGGGATCTCGCGCTTCAGGTCGCGGATCAGCCGGTTGACTCTCTTAGCGAAGGAGACTCCGCGCCCCGGGGGCAGGGCGATCGCCAGCGGCCGGAACTCGTCCTTGAAATTGTTCACCAGGCACCAGTCGTCGGGGACGGCTTCGCTGCGGGCATGCTTCGAGGCAAGCTCGCGCACGATGGTGGACTTGCCGGTTCCCTCCGTGCCGGTGACGAAGATGTTGTAGCCGGGGCTGCGCATGTTCAGGCCGAACTCGATGGCCTGGACGGCGCGTTCCTGGCCGATGACCGCATCCAGCGGCGGCAGCTCGGAGGTGTCCTTGAACACGAAGACCGCAGGGTCGCAGACGCTGCGCAGGGCAGCGGCGTTGAGCTCCAGTTCGTCGACCATGGAGGGCTCCTGTCGCATCGGTGGGAGAGGCCTGCCGCAACGTTAGAACTGGTTTCATAACCCCGTCTAACGGCCGCGGGTCCTGCCATGGCGGGATGGCCGGCCGCTCGAACGTGCTCACGACCTGTAAAGGGTGCTGCGCTTTCGAACCGGTCTGCCGCCTTGCCCGCAACCGTGATACGAGGTCTTGAAGCCAATTCTAGCCCAATCTCCCGGGGATGACAACCTGCGCAACCGCCGCGCGCGGTGGCCCCCAAAACGCAGAGCACCGGCTGGGGTCAACCGGTGCTCTGCAAACCTCGATCGCGGGGATGAACGGATCTTCAGTCGGGCATCGAACGGCGTCCTCGCTACTTGTAGGCCTTGACCGCCCGCACGTTGACGGCCTGCTTGCCGCGCTGGGTCTCGCGAACCTCGAAGGTCACCTTGTCGTCCTCCTGGAACCCGAAAAAACCGAACTCCTTGATGCCGGAATTGTGCATGAAAATTTCACCGACCTCCTCCGAGGTGATGAAACCATAGCCTTTTTTCGGGTTGTACCATTTGATGCGGCCTTCGACCATGAGCTCTTCCTTTCGCGAAAACGTGTTCCTTCTTTCTCACCCTAAGTGTTCCGATGCTATTTGTCAAAATGTAATTGAACTCCCCTTTTTTTCAACCGTCGCGGCGCAGGGGGCTTGCCTTCCGAAACCGGGTCGGGTTGCGCCGGCCGTCCGGGCGCCGATAGGCGCCGAAAGAGCGGGTTCCAGCACCCGGCAGGCGGGGTGCCGGTTCAGGCCGGGCGGCGGCCGGCATCCGGTTCGCTTCGAGTTTGAGCGTGCCGCCGATCAGATTGCCGATTTCCCGGGCCAGCCCGCGCTCCTCGCTGCTGACGAACGTGATGGCCTCGCCGGTGGCGCAGGCGCGGCCGGTGCGGCCGATGCGGTGGGTGTAGGCATCGGCGGTCGCCGGGATGTCGTAGTTGATCACGTGCGACACCCCGCACACGTCGATGCCGCGGGCGGCGATGTCGGTTGCCACGAGGATCTTGTAGCGGCCGGCGCGAAAGCCCTGGATGGCTTTCTGGCGGTTGTTCTGGGAGAGGTTGCCGTGCAGGGCCGCGGCCTCGTATCCGGAGGCTTCCAGCTGCTGGGCCACCCGCTTCGAACGCTGTTTGGTGCGCGTGAAGACCAGGACGAGGCCGGTCGCGGCCGTTTTCAGAATATGGTCCAGCATCGAGTTCTTGGCGTTGGTTTCCACCGGGCAGAAGGTGTGCGAAACGGTCTCCGCCGGCGCCGGGCGGCCGATCTGCACCCGGACCGGGCTGCGCAGGATGTCGCTGGCCAGGGTGTTGATCTCCGCGGGCATCGTGGCCGAGAACAGCAGCGTTTGGCGATCGGCGGGCAGGTGCTTCAGAATGGCCCGGATGTCCGGCAGAAAGCCCATGTCGAACATCTGGTCGGCCTCGTCCAGAACCAGCACTTCGACCTTGGAGAGGTTGATGGTCTTGCGCCGCAGGTGGTCGAGCAGGCGGCCCGGGCAGGCGGAAACGATGTCCGCCCCGCGCCGCAGGCAATCGACCTGGGCCTGCATGCTGGCGCCGCCGTAGATGCTCACGCAGGAGAGGCCGGTTTTTCGGCCCATCTGGCGGGTGGCCTGAAGCGTCTGCTCGGTCAGCTCGCGCGTGGGGGCGATGACGAGGGCGCGCACGCCGCCGCGGCGGCTTGGCATCAGCCGCTGCAGAATCGGCAGGACGAAGGCGGCGGTCTTGCCGGTTCCGGTCTGGGCGAGGCCCATGACATCCTTGCCCTCCAGGATCGGCGGAATCGCCTCCAGCTGGATCGGCGTCGGCGTCGTGTAGCCCAGCGCCTGAACGCCGGCCATGATGGTGGGGTTAAAGCGAAAGCGATCGAAATTCGACATGTGCTCCTTCAACGTGGTTGCCCCCGCGGGCGGTTTTGGAGAATCTGGGAGAATAAAAACGCCCGCGGGATTTAAAGAAAAATCCCACGGGCGTTGGTTTCAGAACGTATAGGATTTTCGGTTTGAAAACCGAGCCTGCGCTCGATTTTTTTCCTAACTTACAGGACAATCCCTTTTCTGTCAACAGCGATGTAAACCGGTTCGGGGATCGAACGTCTAACAGGGGCGAAAGAGATTAAAAGTGGTTTCACAACCTCGGATCACGGTTGCGGGCAAGGCGCATGCCGAATCGAAAGCGCAGCGACCTTAACAGGCTGTGTACACGTTCGCGAGGCCGGCAATCCCGCCATGGCGGGACCCCCAGCCGTCAAACGGGGTTATGAAGCCACCTCTAAAACCTCTTTAATCGGCAGGAGGCCAACGTCATGAAAAAAACGGCTCTGGCGGTTGCCCTGATTCTGGCGGCACTCATGGCGGCGCCCTCGCCGGGGGCGGCCGGACACCGCAACACGAGGTATTACTTCGGTGTCAACATCGGCATCCCGGGGCCGGCCTGGTACGGTCCGCCGGCCTGGGCGCCCCGGCCGTACTGGGCTTACCCCGTGGTGGTCCCGGCCCCGCCCGTGTACTATGCGCCGGCTCCGGTGATCGTTCAGCAGCCCCCGGCCTATCTCCGCCAGCCGCCTGCGGATGAGTCGGACTTCTGGTATTACTGCGAGAGCCCCCGGGGCTATTACCCGTATGTCAAAAGCTGCCCGGGCGGGTGGATGAAGGTGGTCCCGGAAACGGTGCCGCCCGACCAGCGATAGCGCCGGATGGAGGAGACCATGTGGATCCGCAGGCTGGTTTCGATCTGCGTCCTGTCGGCGGTCGTCGGCGGCTGCGCCACGATCCCGCCCGGGCCGAGCGTGACGGTGATGCCGCCCCCGGGGAAACCGTTCGAAGCGTTCCAGAACGACGATGCGGTCTGCCGGGGGTGGGCCCAGCAGCAGTCGGGCTGGCAGGCGAACGACACGGTGAACCGCAATACAGCCGAAGGGACCGTCCTCGGCGCCCTCATGGGGGCGGGTCTGGGCCTTGCCATCGGGGCCGCGTCGGGCAATGCCGCCACGGGTGCCGCCATCGGGGCCGCGGGCGGCGCCCTGGGCGGCGCCGCAATGGGCTCGGAGCGGGGTGCCGCTGCCGGCTGGGAAGTCCAGCGGCGCTATGACACGGCCTACCAGCAGTGCATGTACGCCAAGGGCAACCAGGTCCCCGAGTTTTCCCCTCCGGCCCGGCGCACCCGCTACCTGCCGCCGCCCCCGCCGCCGGTCTATTTTCAGGGCGGCTATACACCGCTGCGGGCAGGGCCGCCGCCGCCCCCGTGGCGCTACCCCTGATGATTTCGTTAAAAACCCAATTCCTGTGTTGTGCGTCATCTCGCGGCCGCTACGGTGTACTTAACGGACGCCTCGCGATGCGAGATTCGCGCGCCTTGGACTTGGGCTTTCAGCAAAATCATCCTCCGAGTCATCTTGTCTTTTTGGCGTTCTCACCTGCCCTACGGAGGGCTTGAGCCGGCGAGGTAGGCCCTGAGGTAGCGCGCTGTGTGCGACCGGCGGGCGGCCTTCAGCAGCTGCTGCGGCGAGCCGGCGGCCACCAGGCGGCCGCCGGCGTCCCCGCCCTCGGGTCCGAGATCGACCACGTAATCCGCCTCCTTGACGAGCTCCAGGTTGTGTTCGATGACCGCCACCGTGTGGCCGGCCTCCACCAGGGCCTGGAGCACATCGATCAGCCGCTGGATATCGGCCAGGTGCAGGCCGGTGGTCGGCTCATCCAGGAGGTAGAGCGTGTGCCCGTTCGCGGGTTTGGCCAGCTGTTCGGCCAGCTTGATGCGCTGGGCCTCGCCGCCCGAGAGCGTGGGGCTGGGCTGGCCCAACGAGAGGTAGCCCAGCCCCACGTCGCAGACGAATTGAACCGCCTTGCGCACGTGCGGTATGGCGCTGAAGAAGAGAACCGCCTCGGCAAAGGTCATCTCGAGGACATCGGCGATCGTCTTGCCCTTGTAGCGTATTTCCAGCGTCTCCGGGTTGAACCGCCGGCCGGCGCAGGCCTCGCAGGGGACGTAAACGTCCGGCAGGAAGCTCATCTCCACCCGGGGCCGGCCCTGACCCTGGCAGGCCTCGCAGCGGCCGCCGGCCACGTTGAAGGAGAAGCGGCCCGGGCCGAAGCCCCGCGCGCGGGCCGCCGGGGTCATCGCGAACACGCGGCGGATGTCGTCCAGGAGCCCGATGTAGGAGGCCGGCACCGAGCGCGGGGTGCGTCCGATCGGGCTGTGGTCCACCTCGAGCACCCGGCGGAGCGTCTCCCAGCCCGTGATCTCCCGGCAGGCCCCGGCCGGGTCCGCCCGCCCAAGGATTTTGTTCCGCAGCCCTTTGTAGAGGGTCTCCTTGAGCAGGGTCGATTTGCCGGAGCCCGAGACGCCGGTCACGGCGATCAGCCGCCCCAGGGGGAGATCGACGTCGATCCCCTTGAGGTTGTTGGCGGTGGCGTGCCGGATCGAGAGCGCGGCCTGGTTGCGGATGGGTCTCAGGCGCGAGGTCAGGCGGCGGACGTGGCCGTCGACCAGGGCCCCGGTGACCGAGGCCGGCGTGTTCTGGATCTCGGCGAGCGTCCCCGTGGCCACGATGCGGCCGCCCTCCCGGCCGGCGCCGGGCCCAAGGTCGATCAGCGTGTCGGCGGCGCGGATGGTCTCCTCGTCGTGTTCGACGACCAGGATGGAGTTGCCGCGGTCCCGCAGCGACTTGAGCGCATCCACGAGGACCCGGTTGTCGCGCGGGTGCAGACCGATCGTGGGCTCGTCCAGGATGTAGCAGACCCCGCTCAGGTTCGAGCCGAGCTGGGCCGCGAGCCGCACGCGCTGGGCCTCGCCGCCGGAGAGCGTGTTGGCGCTGCGCCCCAGCGAGAGATAGGAGAGCCCCAGCCGGTTGAGCAGCGCCAGCCGGGTCATGATCTCCGCCACCACCGGGCCGGCCACCGGCATCTGGTGGGGCTCGAACGTGAGCTTGGCAAGCGCACGGTGGGCCTCGCCGGCGGAGAGCCGGACCAGGTCCCAGATGGAGCGCGCTGCGATCGTGACCGCCAGGGCCTGGGGGGCGAGGCGGCTCCCGCCGCAGGCGGGGCAGCTCGTGGTCTCGGTCGCCGCTTCCATCTCTTCGTCGGCCCCTTCCGCGGCGATGGCCCCCAGTCCGTTGCAGGCCGGGCAGGCGCCTTGCCGGCTGTTGAAGGAGAACAGGCGCGGGTCCAGGGGTTGGATGCCGATGCCGCAGGCCGGGCAGATCCCGTGCAGGCTGAAAATCTCCTCGCGGCCCCGGCGGTCGAGGACGCTGATGTGGCCGCCGCCCTCCTCCAGACTGCGCGCGATCAGGGCGTCGAGGTCCCGCACCGGCAGGCGGCCGGTGACGATTTCGATGGTGTGCTCGTGGTAGCGGCTCAGTGCCATCCCGGCGGAGAGATCGGTCAGGGCGCCGTCGATGCGCGCCCGGGTCGCCCCCTGTTTAAGGGCGCGTGCGATGAGCTCCTTGTGAAAGCCTTTGCGGCCGAGCACCTTGGGGGCCAGCACCAGGGCCGGGCGCTTGCCGAAGCGCGCCCGCACCTGGGAGACGATGCTCTCCCGGCTCTGGGCGACGAGCGGGCGGCCGCACCCCGGGCAGTGCTGAACGCCGAGCTTGCTGTAGAGCAGCCGCAGGAAGTGATAGATCTCGGTCAGGGTGGCCACGGTGGAGCGCCGGCCGGCGCTGCTCATGCGCTGCTCGATCGCCACGGTGGGGGAGAGGCCGGTGACGAGATCCACCTCCGGCCGTTCAAGGATTTTCATGTACTGCCGCACGTAGGGGGCCAGGCTTTCCAGGTAGCGCCGCTGCCCCTCGGCGAAGAGGATGTCGAAGGCGAGCGTCGATTTGCCCGAACCGGACACCCCGGTCAGCACGACGAACTGGTGGTGGGGTATACTCAGGCTGACATCCTGCAGGTTGTGCTCGCGCGCGCCCCTGACTTGGATCGCGTGCGCCGCCGGCGGGAGGCCAAAGCCCGCCGCCGCTTCGGCCACCCCGGCCGCATCCGGTGCCGGCGGCTTCAGGCGGCCGCTGCCGTCCAGGTAGGATGCCAGGAACCGGCCGGTGTGGGAGCCGTCCCGGCCGGCGACCGCCTCCGGGGGGCCGGCGGCCACGACCCGCCCGCCCTCTTCCCCGCCCTCAGGCCCCAGGTCGATCACCCAGTCGGCGGTCTTGACGACGTCCATGTTGTGCTCGATGACGAGCAGGGTGTGGCCCTCCGCGACCAGGCGCTGAAAACAGCCGACGAGCGTGCGGATGTCCTCGAAGTGCAGCCCGGTGGTGGGCTCGTCGAAAATGAAGAGCGCGGGGCGCCCCTTGCCCCTGGCCGGCCGCAGGTGGCGCGAGAGCTTCAAGCGCTGGGCCTCGCCGCCGGAGAGCGTGTTGAGGGGTTGGCCGAGGCGGATGTAGCCGAGCCCCACGTCGGCGAGGGGTTCCAGCGCCTCGACGATGGCCCGCTCCGCCTCGAAAAAGGCGCGGGCCCGGTCCACCGTCATCGCCAGGATGTCGGTGATGGTGCGCCCCAGGAGGCGCACCTCCAGGACCTCCGGCCGAAAGCGCCGGCCGTTGCACTCCGGGCAGGGCAGAAAGACGTCCGAGAGAAACTGCATCTCCACTTTTTCGAACCCCTCGCCGCGGCAGGTTTCGCAGCGGCCGCCCGCGACGTTGAAGGAGAAGTGCCCCGGGCCGAACCCGCGCGCCCGGGCGTCGGCCGTGCCGGCCATGAGCCTGCGAATTGGATCGAGCGCCTTGGTGTAGGTGAGCGGGTTGGCGCGGGGGGTGCGCCCGACGGCGCGCTGGTCCACCAGGACCACCTCCCCGAGATGCTCGAAGCCCGTGATCGTGCGGTGCCGCCCGGGCCGCCCCTCCGGGTCGCCCAGCGCCCGACGCGCGGCTTTGTAGAGGATCTCTTCGGCCAGCGTGGACTTGCCCGAACCGGAAACGCCAGTCAGGCAGACCATCAGCCCCAGGGGGACGTCGACGTCGATCTCTTTCAGGTTGTTTTCGGCCGCGCCCCGGATGTTGAGCCACCGGGCGCCGGGCGTCCGCCGGCGCGCGGGGACCGGTATGCGGCGGATGCCCCTCAGGTACTCGCCGGTCAGGCAACTGTTCACCTCGGCCGTGGGACCGAAATACATCACCCGACCGCCGTTCTCCCCGGCCTGGGGGCCGAGATCCAGGATGACGTCGCTCTCGCGGATGATTTCAGGGTCGTGCTCCACCACCACGACCGTGTTGCCTATATCGCGCAGGCCCTTGAGAATGCCGACGAGGCGGTGGTTGTCGCGCGGGTGCAGCCCGATGCTCGGCTCGTCCAGCACATAGAGCGTGTTCACCAGTGCGGAGCCCAGCGCCGATGTCAGGGCCACCCGCTGCACCTCGCCGCCGGAGAGGGTCCGGGACTGGCGGTCCAGGGTGAGATAGCCCACGCCGACATCCTTCAAATACCGCAGCCGCCGGCGGACCTCCTCGAGGATGAGGCGGCCGGCTTCGTCGCGGTCGCCGATCGACAGCGCCTCGAAGAAATCGGACGCGCGCTCCACGTTGAGGGCATACACCTGGGCGATGGTCAACCCGTCGAGGCGGTAGAGCAGGGTGTCCGGCTTGAAGCGGCTGCCGGCGCACGAAGGGCAGATGTCGTAGCTGCGGTAGCGCGACAGCAGCACCCGCACATGCATCTTGTAGGTGCGGTTTTCTAGCCAGCGGAAGTAGCCCTCGATTCCGTAGTAGGCCGGGGTCCCCCGGATGACGGCTTCCTGCTGGTCGGGGGAGAGATCGCGGAAAGGCCGGTTCAAGGGGATTTTTTGCCGGCGGCAGAAGGCGGCCAGGTCTTCGAACTCCGCCCGCCCCTCCGCCGCCCCGCCGAACGGCTTGACGGCCCCCTCGGCCAGCGAGCGGGACCGGTCCGGAATGATCAGGTCGAGGTCGATGCCGATAGTGCGGCCGAAGCCCCGGCAGGCATCGCAGGCCCCGATGGGGCTGTTGAAGGAGAACTGGCTCGGCAGCGGCGCGCAGTAGGTCAGGCGGCAGGCGGCGCACTCGAGCCGGCCGCTGAACTCCCGGCGGTTGCGCGGCGGGGTCCAGACCGTCAGGCGCCCGCCGCCGAAGCGGAAGGCCAGCTCGATCGAGTCCACTGCGCGCCGTTGGTCGGCGGCCTGGAAGAGGAACCGGTCGGCCACCACGTCGACCTCCGGCTCACCGGGCGGCGGCGACCACTCCTCCAGCCTCAGCACGCGGCCGCCCGAGAAGAGCCGGTCGAAGCCCTGGGGCAGCAGTGCGCGGCGCAGCTCATCGGCCGAGGAGCCGTTCACCCGGAACGGGAAGGTGACCACCACGGCGCTTTTCTCCGGCAGGCCGGTCAGATAACGCCAGACGTGGTCTGGCGTTTCGGGCTCGACCGGGCGCCCGCAGGAGCGGCAGTGCAGCCGTCCGAAGCGGGCGAAGAGCAGCTTCACGTAGTCCGTGAGCTCGGTCATGGTGCCCACGGTGGAGCGCGAGGTGCGCACCGGGTCCTTGCTGTCGATGGCGATGGCCGGCGGAATGCCCTCGATCCGGTCCACCCGCGGCCGGTCCATGCGGTCCATGAACTGGCGCGCGTAAGGCGAAAAGGTTTCGATATAGCGCCGCTGACCCTCGGCGTAGAGCGTGTCGAAGGCAAGCGAGGATTTTCCCGAACCGCTGACCCCGGTCACCACGGTGAAGCGGTTGAGGGGGATCTCGAGGTTCAGATCCTTGAGATTGTGCTGGCGTGCGCCGACAATGCGGATGGAGGGTGCGGTCATCGCTGGGGGGGTCGATCCTTCACATCGCGGCCGGCCATAGGCCCGATGTCGAATTTTTTTGAAATGGAACCTGTTGCCTCGGTTGACCCACCGGCAGGGTGTGCTGGGGTATTGCGTTGCCGGGCCGACAACCGGAGAGCTGATAGTAATCCCTTGTCGCCGGTTGGCAAACTGCGGGCAAGGCCCACTTGTGTTTGCATTGAAAGGTGGTTAGCATGGTCCCTTCCGAGAGACAGGGAAGGATTTCAAACGATCGATCCAGGAACCGCGTTGCGACGATGAAACCTACCGCTTTCATATTCTATTGGGCCCTGACGGCGGCGCTGCTGGGGCCCGCCCCGTTGCCGGCAGCCGAAGAGGCGAGGCTGCCCGCAGCCACGGCCGCCGCGATCGACCATCTGCTGAGCCTGGTGGGGCCCGGCAGCCAAAAAGAGTTCCAGCCGGAGCGTGTCGGGGCGCTGCTCAAGTTCATCGACGGCCCCAAGCAGCCGGGGGTGGTCTACACGGCGGAGCCCATCGAGGGGGCGGCTTCCGCCTACACCGAGGTGGACGTTCGCATGGGCCTGGCGGCCTTCCTGCAGTACACGTTCAACCCGGCCGTGCCCTGGTTTGTGACGACGCCCTCCTCCCTGCGATGGGCGCTTTGGAAAACGGCGGACCCTTCCTGGGAGCAGCTGCCCAAGCTCTGGGAAATGCTGGAGGCCGCCGAGCGGCCCGTTGTCATCCGCGGCCTTGAGACCGTTGAGAACACGCCGGATCTCTTCTCGGGCGCCTACTACCGCTATGATCTCTACCGCACCCTCATCCTAATGCGGCATGCGGGCCGCAACATCTTGATCTCCCTCTCCAAGCAGAAGGACCGCTCCGAGGTCGGCAAAAAAGGCTACATCATCGGCCCGGACGAGGACTGGGCCTATTTTTACTCCGGCGAGCCGGGTTTGACCATCGGCGGACTGGGCTGGATGAGCTCCTACATGTACGATTCCGTCGGCATATCCGTTTATGCCGAAACGCAGCCTTCCGGCGGCGTCGTGCGCACCGCCAACATTAAGTGGGTGCGGGGCGGTTGGTCGAACCTCAATGTGATCCAAAACGAGCACATCCACAAGGGGATGCAGCGGTTCGCGTTCGCCCTCAAAGCCGTGCTGGAATCCTCTCGGCTGCCGTCCGTCCAGATGCTGGAGGACGTTGCGGCGCAGGTTGCCCGCCTGAGCGATGCCGGCATCCGCGCGAAGATGAGGGTCTACCGCGACATTCTCCTGGCGCGGGCCGAGCGGCTCTCCGGCGGCGCGCGCAAACACCTGCCGGAGTCTTTCTGGGACGAGGGCCTCTGGCAGCGCATGCGCCGTGAAGAGATGGAGGCTGCGTTGGTTTTGGAGAGCCTCAAGGCCCATTTGGGCAAAAGCCCGCCGGAGGAGGTGCGCGAACTAGTCCTTTTTCCAACCCCGCAGCGCATAAAGCAGAGCGGATAGGGCCAGGGTCGTGAGCGCCGCCGAAAAAAGGCCCGTTCCCCAGATCCCCCACGCCAGCCAGACGGGCCCGCCCATCAGCGCGCCGCAGATCCGGCCGGCGCCGGCCGCGGCGTAGAACGATGCGATCATCGTCGCCCGCGCCTGCGGCAGCAATTCGGTCGTGACGGAGAGGCCGGTGACGAGGGTCATTTCGAACATGCAGAAATGCAGAAAGAGCGCTGCCAGGGCCAGCGGCAGCGTCTGCGATGCGGCCGGCAGCAGCAGGTAGGTCAGCACGCACAGAGCCACGCCGCCGACGGCCATCCGCTTCAGACCCAGGCGGTCCCCCAACCCCGCGGTGATAAACTCCCCGAGGAGCTCCCCCGCACCGATGACGCTGGTCCCAACGCCTATCGCCAGTACGCTCAAATGGAACGCCTCTTCCAGCCACGCCCCGTAGATGACGAAGAGGTTGTCCATCGCGGTGTTGAAAAAAAAGGCGAACACGGCCATGCCGAGCGCCGGCCGGCTGCGCAGAAACGCCGCCAGCAGCTGTCTGAAGCCGACCTGCGCCCGGGGCCCGGCCGGCCGCGGCGCGTCGGCGGGCAGCAGGCAGGCCATCAACCCGATCCCCAGCACGCCCGATGCGCTCAAGGCAAAGAAGGCCGCCCGCCAGCCCGCCTGGTCGATCAACAGGGCGAGCAGCGGGATGCCCGCCAGGGTGCTCCCGGCCCACGCGGTCTCCAGCAGCCCGATCGCCAGCCCCCGTCGGGTGTAGGGCACCCGCTCGCTGATATAGGCTTGGAGCGCCGGGTCGAAAAGGCTTTTGCCGGCCCCGCTGAGCAGCTGGGCGACCACGAGCATCGCGAAAACCGGATAAAGACCGGCACCCGCCATTCCGGCCGTCAAGGCCCCCATGCCGAGGATCATCATGGCCCGGTAGCCGCAGCGGTCCGCCACCGGGCCTAAACAAAAACCGAGCAGACTCGTCGCCGAGTTGACGGCGACCAGGCCGGTGATGGAGGTGAGCGGGACCCCCAGCTCGCGGCTCAAGTCGGGTGCGAAGGGATAGATGAACCGGCGGCCCGTATTCAGAACGAGGCGGCAGGCGATGGTGGCGGCGATCTGGCCTGCCAGGCGGCCGGCGGCCGCTCGGGGCTTCGTTTCCGGAGGTGGCTTGGGCATGCGATCTCTCCTGAGCGGCGCACGGACGCCGCCTCGGCACTACCACAAAAAAAAGCCGGCTTCAATCGCGCCGCTGCGGCCGGCGCAGGGGCGATGCCTGGCCACGGTGGCGCGGGCACGGCCTGCGCGCGTTGACGCCCGCGCCGCTGTGGTTATCTTGGCACGCAAAAAACATTGCTTTTCACCCGAAAGGAGTGTGGTATGAAACGGATAGCCCCATTGTGCGCAGTGGCGGTGATCCTGGCCGTGGCTTTGGGCTGCAGCGCCACGGGCAGGTACCATGACACGGCCCTGCCGGACCCGAAGCAGTTCAACGCCCACTTCGGCGACATGGACACCCAGAAAGATGGCCGCGTGACGTGGGAGGAGTTCAAGGCCTATTTCCCGCAAGCCGAGCCGAAGGTCTTCGCGGCGATCGACCTGAACAAGGATGGCGTGATCGACCACGATGAGTGGCACGCCTTCAAAGAGGCGCACGGGCTCAAGCACAGTTGAGCCTGGCCGTCCCGGACCCGCCTTCCCCGCAGAAAAGAGGGGTTTACCGAAAAGCGGCAGTCGCTGATATCGACCAAAGGCGGGCGCCGCGCGCCCAAAACCGCCGCCCGGGAGACGACATGCGCTACCCTCCGATCGACCCGCAGCTCTTCGTCGAAAACCGCCGCAAGCTGGCCGGTCTGCTCAAGCCCGGATCCATCGCCGTTTTGAACTCCAACGATGTGATGCCGAAGAGCGCCGACGGTTCCCATCCGTTTATCCAGCAGAGCGATCTGTTTTACCTCTCGGGCATCGACCAGGAGGAGAGCACCTTGGTCCTTTTCCCGGACGCCCGGGAGGCGAAACACCGCGAGCTTCTCTTCCTGCGCGAAGGCAGCGAGGAGACCGCCCTCTGGGAAGGCGATAAATTCTCAAAGGAGCAGGCCGCGGCGGTCTCCGGCGTGGCCACCGTCTGCTGGCACTCGGAATTCGAGGGCCTGTTCCAAACCCTGGCGCTCCAGGCCGAAGGGATCTACCTCAACGCCAACGAGCACCCGCGGGCCCGGTCGGTGGTCGAGACGCGCGACATGCGGTTTGCTAAGTGGTGCCGCGGGACCTTCCCCCTGCACCGCTACGAGCGCCTGGCCCCTCTCATGCACCGCCTGCGGGCCGTCAAGTCACCGCCTGAGATCGAGCTCATCCGGCAGGCGGTTGCGGTCACCGGCAAGGCCTTCCGGCGGCTGCTCGCGTTCATCCGGCCGGGGGTGTGGGAGTTCGAGATCGAGGCGGAGATTTGGCACGAGTTTCTGCGCAACCGCTCGCGCGGGCCGGCCTTCCAGACGATCGTGGCCTCAGGCGCCGGCGCCTGTGTGCTGCACTACGTGCGCAACGACCGGCAGGTCCAGGCCGGGGAGCTGGTGCTGATCGACTTCGGGGCCGAGTTCGCCAACTATGCCGGGGATCTCACCCGCACCGTGCCCGCCGGCGGACGCTTCAGCCCGCGCCAGAAGGAG
>JALOOU010000157.1 GCA_025454255.1 Desulfobacterales bacterium
CTGGCTTCCGTAGTGATGATCGTGCAGGACTTGTAGGGGCCGGCTTCCGGTGGTGCTTCCCTGCCCTCCCAGATCTCGTAGAGGCCGGCAAAGGCCATCGCCTCACCGGATGGCAACTGGAAAAAGTAGGGCTGTTTGCTCCCTGCTTTTCCGAACCACTCATAAAATCCATTCGCGGGGATCAGGCACCGACGATGTTTGAGGGCGGCCTTGAAAGCTGGCTTGGACGATAAGGTCTCCACCCTCGCGTTGATCATCCTGGAGCCGATCAAGGTATCCTTGGTCCAGAAAGGTACCAATCCCCAGTGGCGTTTCTTGATATGCCTGGCGTCTTCGTGTTGGATGATGACGGGTATTTCCTGCGTGGGGGCGACATTGTAACTGGGTTGGATCTCGAAAGAAGGCGGGTGGGCATTGAAATACCGCTCAAGCTCACGGGATAGGCTGTACCGAGCAAAGCGTCCGCACATCACCGGGCCTCTTCCCTTATGGTGAAAAAAGGGGTGGCCAGCAAAAGGAGGGGAAACTGACCACCCCGGATCACAAGACAGCCCTTATGCCGAAAGTGGATAGTGGGTGACTCTCGGCACCTGGAACTATCTACAATCCGTTCAAAGGATCGGTCTTATAGCCAGTGGTGTCAACTATTTCGGATCAACCCCTCCGGAAGTATTCAGCTTGGCAACCACCCTTTTCATCCATGATAACGTAACCCACGATCACTCAAACCACTTGGGCCTCACTTTCCTGGTTAGAAATAGGTTATAAAAAATTACAAGGGGCTACAGACCTAAATCTGTAACCCCTTGATTTCACTGGCGCGCCCGGAGGGGCTCGAACCCCCGGCCTACGGATTCGAAGTCCGGCGCTCTAACGGGCGCGGAAAACGTTTGAGTAACGCGGATATTTAGGCTAAAGAGGCGGGGCTGTCAACGATTTGTTTGATTTTCTGAGCCACGGACCATGTCGACGCACGAGGAGTTCATGCGGCTGGCCCTGCGGGAGGCGCAGCTGGCCGGTCGGCGCGACGAGGTGCCGGTGGGGGCGGTGCTGGTGTCCGCTGAGGCCGATGTGCTCGCCGCGGCCGGCAACCGGACCGTCGCGGCCGCCGACCCCACCGCCCATGCCGAAATCCTGGCGCTGCGCGCCGCCGCCCGGAGCGCTGAAAATTACCGTTTGTTGAACACCACCCTCTATGTTACCATCGAACCCTGCCCGATGTGCATGGGGGCGATCCTGCACGCCCGGGTCGCCACGCTCGTCTTCGGCGCCGCCGACCCCAAGTGGGGCGCCGCCGGTTCGCTGTATGATCTGGCGCGCGACGGCCGCCTGAACCATCGCGTCGAAGTCGTGGCGGGCGTCCTGGAGCACGAGTGCCGGGAGATGATCCAGGCCTTTTTCCGCCGGAAGAGATGATGGGCTCATAAAAAGCCCCTGACACAGACGACGTTGTTTAACGCCCACCATCGAGGCGCACATCCCGTTTCGCAAGTCGCAGGCATCTTGAGCCGCAGCGGCCACGGGATGAAGCACCAAGCAGAAAGTTGGGTTTTTACGAAACCGTCAAGAGATCCGAAACCTGAGGAGACAACCCGTGGCAAATGTGGTGGTGATCGGAACGCAGTGGGGCGATGAGGGCAAGGGCAAGATCGTGGACCTCCTGGCGGAACACGCCGATGTCGTCGTGCGTTTCCAGGGCGGGGCCAATGCCGGGCACACCCTGGTGATCAAGGGCGAAAAAATCATCAACCACCTGGTGCCTTCCGGGATCCTGCAGAACAAGTTCTGCATCCTCGGAAACGGCATGGTGGTGGACCCGGCGGTCCTGTTGAAGGAGATCGACCATCTCACCTCCAAGGGGATCCAGGCCGGGCCTGAGCGGATCGCGATCAGCGAGACGGCCCACCTGATCATGCCCTATCACCGCCGCATCGACGTGGCCCGCGAAGAGAGGCAGGGCGCCAAGCAGATCGGCACCACCGGCCGCGGCATCGGCCCGGCCTACGAGGACAAAGCCGCGCGCTGCGGGATCCGCTTCGTGGACCTGATCGAGCCGGACACCTTCAACGAGAGGGTCCGGGCCGCGCTGGAGGAGAAGAACTTCTACCTCACCCGGTATTTCGGGGCCGAGCCCCTGGAGGCCGGCCCCATCATCGCCGAGTACCGCGGCTACGCCGAGCGGCTGGCGCCGTATGTGGCCAACGTGTCGGTGCTCATCGATGAGGCCGCCCGCCGCAAGCGAAAGCTCCTGTTCGAGGGCAGCCAGGGCACCCACCTGGACATCGACCACGGCACCTACCCCTACGTCACCTCGTCCAACACCCTGGCCGCAAACGCCTGCTGCGGCGCGGGCCTGGGGCCGAAGCGCCTGACCCACGTGATCGGCATCGTCAAGGCCTACACCACCCGGGTGGGCCGCGGCCCCTTTCTGACCGAGCTGACAGATGAGATCGGCAACCGGCTCCAGGAGAAAGGCGCCGAGTTCGGGTCCACCACCGGCCGCCGCCGACGCTGCGGCTGGCTGGACGCGGTGCTGCTGAGAAACGCCGTGCGCCTGAACGGGGTGACCGGGCTCGCGATCACCAAGCTCGACGTGCTGGATGGGCTCGCCTCGCTCAACATCTGCACCGGGTATGAATTTGCCGGCCGGCCCGTGGCCGATTTCCCGGCGAGCCTCAAGGTGCTGGAGCAATGCCGGCCGGTCTACGAGACCCTGCCGGGCTGGTCGGAGGAGATCGCGGACATCCGCTCGTTCCGGCGGCTCCCCAAAAACGTGAAGCGCTACCTCGCCCGCATCGAGGAGCTGACCGGAACCCCCATCGACATCGTCTCGGTCGGACCGGACCGGTCCCAGACCATCGTTCTGCGCAACCCCTACGCCCCGAAGCGCCCCGGCGCGAAGCCGCTGCGGTCGAAGAGGCGCTGAGCCCATGCACTTCGAACCAGCGCCCCCGCCGGCGCCGGCCGCGGGGCGAAGAGGAGCCGGCAATGTCTGATATCAGGATGACCGCGGAGGTCCGCACCGACTACGAGTGCGAGGCGACCGGCCTGCCGGCCGAGCGCTGGGCCGAGGCGGTCTTCAAGTTGGAGGCCGAGGAGCTCGTGCTGGAGGTGAGCGTCGAGAAGGATGTGATCGTGGCGATCACGGCCGGCGACGCCGCCTGGAAAGGCACGCTCGCGGGCCTCAAGAAGCTCCTGCGCGGCGAACTCGCGGCCAAGTAGCCAAGCGCCCATGGTCCCGCGCGCCGTCACCACCGTCGTCGACCGCGAGCGCTGCACCGGCTGCGGCGAATGCGTGCGCGTCTGCCCCTCCGGGACCCTCACGCTTCAGGGCGGCAAGGCGGCGGTGACGGGGGCGCACTCGCTCGGCTGTGGCCACTGCGCCGCGGTCTGCCCGGTCGATGCGGTGCGGGTCGAGGCGCTCGATCCCCTCCGTTTCCACTCTTTCGCCCTCCGCCCGGAGTGGCTCGCCTACGGCGCCGGCGACGTCGGCGAGCTGGTGCGGCTGATGGCCTCGCGCCGCTCCTGCCGCTGCTTTGCACCGCGCGCCGTGGAGCGGGCGCTGCTCGAGGACCTCGTTGGCATCGGCACCACCGCGCCCTCCGGGACCAACAGCCAGCGCTGGAGCTTCACCGTGCTGCCCACGCGGGCCGCCGTGCTGCAGCTGGCCGATGCGGTCGGCGCCTTCTTCAAGCGGTTGAACCGCATGGCGGAAAACCCGCTCCTGCGCAACGGGCTGCGGCTCATCGGCCGCTGCGAACTCGCGGACTACTACCGCGACTACCACCGCAGCGTCGCCGAGGGCCTGGCCGACTGGGAGCAGCGCGGCCGCGACCGCCTCTTCCACGAGGCCCCGGCTGCCATCCTGATCGGGTCGGCGCCCGGGGCGAGCTGCCCGGCCGAGGACGCGCTGCTCGCCGCCCAGAACCTCCTGCTGGCGGCGCACGCCCTGGGCCTGGGGACCTGCCTGATCGGTTTTGCCGTCAGCGCCATGCAGAAAGACCCCCGCATAAAAGAGCGCCTCGGCATCCCCCGCGCGGAGCGCGTGCACGCCGTGGTTGCCGTCGGCTACCCGGCGGTCGCCTACCGCCGTCTGACGGGGAGGCGAAAACCGGCCGCACGCTTCGTGGAGCCTCAGCCGCCGGGGGCCGAACGCCGCTAGCGGGGAGTCGTTATGGGTTGACATCGGGCGGCAGTTCGCGTAAAAGCCCAATCTCAGTCGGGACGTGGCTCAGCCTGGTAGAGCACAGCGTTCGGGACGCTGGGGTCGGTGGTTCAAATCCACTCGTCCCGACCAACAAAATCAAGTAGATACGAAGGCCTCGCCGAGCGGGGCCTTCGAATTTTGGCAACTAACTAGTTACCAGCCCCTCCGCCTCCAACAACATCCGGTTCAACTGCGACTGCTTCTCAAACTCAATCCGTGCCTCCTTGGTCACACTGGCCGCATACCGCCCCGTCGTCTTCGAATCCAAGTGGCCCATCACCTGCCCGGCCAACTTGATGTCGGTCCCCTGCTCCACCCGCCTCGTGGCAAAAAAATGCCGCAAATCGTAGGGCCGGATCCGCCTCTTGATCCAGCTCGCCAGCTTCGCACGCCCCCAGGGCATCTTCAAACGTTTAACAGCACGCCCCTTGTAACAAATGATAGGCCCACAGTGTGCTAAGCTCTGAGTCAGACCCCAACGCGGGGATCGGAGATGAGCAAGAAACGCAAAAAGCACTGTGCCCAATTCAAAGCTTGGCTGCTCAAAGAGGCTGCGACCTGATTATGATGACCTTTCACG
>JALOOU010000093.1 GCA_025454255.1 Desulfobacterales bacterium
AGGTTGCCGTTGACGAGCTTGTACAGGGCGGCCTCCTGGCCCGGGTTCTCCCCGTAGCGCAGGCCCTTTTCGACCCCGTCGATGACCCACGCGGCCTTTTCGTAGACCAGCGTCTGCCGGTTCGCCGCCTCGATGAAGCTGATCTCCATCCGCGGCGGGAAGCGGTCGTCCATGATGGTGCGGTACATTTTCTTCAGATCCTGGACCATGGGAAGTCTCCTCAAAAATCGGGTTCACGGTTCACGGCGCGAGGCGCACGCAAAATCGTCACGGGTGAAACGGCGCTTCCCTGCATGGCCCCTGCCGTTGCGGCCGAAGCTGCAGCGGCAACGCAGTGCTCCACCCACTTTCATCGCGGCAGGATGCCGCTCCCACAGCGACGCCGATCAAAAGGCGCCGTCTAAGCCCGATGGGCCTCGGCAACCAAACACGGCATCAACGCCGGTAGCAGGCGCTCGCATCGGCCGCAGTCACGGTGCCCAAGTACTCGGCGATGGCGGCGTCGTAGGCGGCGGTGTGCGCGAAGGCCTTTTGCGCCAGGCGGAACCGCAAAGCCAGGCTCGTCTGGCCGCCGTGGGCCTCGAGTTCGGCTGCAACCGAGGCGTAGTCCGCCGGGTCGACCAGCGCGGCCACGCGGATGAAGTTCTTGGCCGCGGCCCGGATCATGCATGGTCCGCCGATGTCGATGTTGCCCCGGGCCTGCTCCGGGGTGACGCCGGCCCGGGCGATGGTCTGCCGGAACGGGTAGAGGTTCACGACCACCATGTCGATGGGCACGCTGCCGGTGCGGCCGAGGTCGGACCGGTGGGCCTCGTTGTAGGTTTCCGTGAGCAGGCCCAGGTAGATCTTGAAGTCCAGCGTCTTGACCAGCCCGCCCTGGGTCTCGGGCTGGCCGGTGTAGTCCGACACCTGCACCAGCCGCCCGGCCGCCGAGGCCCCGAGGATCTTCTCCAGGTGCGCAAACGTCCCCCCGGTCGAAAACACGCGCAGCCCGGGGTTCAGCCGCACGAGCCGGGGGATAAATTCATCGAGCCCGCTCTTGTCCGAAACGCTGACCAGCAGGTGGCGAACCTGCACCCGGTCGTCGATCCGCTCAACGGTGTTGATCGTCATAAAGTGCGCTCCTTTCGGCGTGAACGCCCCCGCCGCGCCAACGGGGGCGGCAAGAGAGCCGGTCACTGATTCCCATCGTATTCATCCAGAAAACGCTCGAAAAACCGCGTCATGAACCGGTGCCGCTCCTCGGCCAGCCGGCGGCCTTCAGCGGTGAGCATGCGCTCCCGGACCCGGGAGAGCTTGAGGCGGAACTCCCGGTAGCCGGTGTCGTTCTCCGTGTAGGGCTGGCTCTCCTCGGGCCGGATGTCCGGGGCGTGCAGCCGCGCACCCACCTCGCCGGCGAACAGAAAGGCCCGCGCCACCCCGACGGCGCCGATCGCATCCAGCTTGTCCGCATCGAAGAGGACCCGGGCCTCCACCGTTTGCGGCGGGTGCTCTCCCCGGAACCGGTGGGAACGGATGCAGTGCAGGATGTTCTCCCGGCGGTCCGGGCTGAGCGCAAAGGCGTCCACCAGCGGCCGGGCCAACTGCTCGCCGCGCTCGGCATGGCAGACTCCACCGGCCGACTCGTCCTGGGCCATCCGGCCGATGTCGTGCAGAAACGCGGCGCTGCGCAACACCGTCATGTCCGCGCCTTCCGCAGTGCCGATGCGCTCGCACAGCCGGCAGACCCGGTGCGTGTGGTCCCAGGCGTGGCTGCCGCGGAAGCCGGCAAACGCGCTGCGCGCGAAGTGGGCGGCCGCCTGCACGCAGGCGTCGTCGGGGCCGGCGGTCGGCACCCGCCGGGGCGCTGCGGCGCCGAAATGGTCGGTTTGGGTCGATTCGTCCATGGGGGGGTCCGCCTGAAACGGCACCTGGATGTCCGGGCGCGAAATCGATTGCGGATATGACTTACCCCACTTCCAGCCGGCCTTTCAATAGCCAATTGGGGCCGAACGGACGAGCGGCCGCTCTCTTTTGTCGGGGGCCTCGTGCCGCGGGCGCCCCTTGGGCTGGAGCGGCTGGACGCCGCGTTTTTCGCGCAGCCGTTGGGGGCCGGCCTTCGCATGCAGCCATCGATGCGCTTGGGTCCGCGAGCTCAACTTTCCGCCGATTCTGCCGATAGGACTATCGGCGGGACACCCCCCGCAGACCCGACACCTATGGCCGGCCGACTCTACATACCTGTTCGCAGCTCCCAGCTTCAATACTATATCCGGGTGCCGCTCTTTTTCGAGACGGCGCCGGGGGTCTACCAGCTCTACAAGTCCCCCGGGATGGGGATCTCCGATGTGCGCATCCGCCAGGCCATGCACCCGCGGCTCTACATCCAGCAAAACGACCGCATGGCAGCCGCGGCCGAGGTGCAGAAGGGCTTCAACCGTGAGATCGCCCGCAGCATCGAGACCGGGGATGTCACGTCGGTCAAAGCCTCCCTGTGCAGCCTGGTGGCGGAGACGCTTGCCGAGCCCCGGGCCGGGATGCTGCAGAGCCTGCCGCAAACGATGGAGGTGCTGGTCTCGGGCTACTCCAAACAGCCGGGCCTCCTGCGCATGTTTGCCACCATCTCCAACAAGGACTATTCGACCGTGATCCACTCGGTCAACGTCATGGCCCTGACGCTGGGATACTGCTTTCACTCCGGCGTTTCGTTGCGCGAGACCCGGCGCCTGGGGCTGAGTGCGCTGCTGCATGACGTGGGCAAATCCGAAATCCCCTCCGACATCCTCCAAGCTCCGCGCAAACTCACCGATAAAGAGTTCGAAATCATGAAGGCGCACCCGTCCATCGGGAGCCGAATCATCAAGGAAATCAACCGCCTCGGCGAGGATATTGCCCTGGGGGCCCTCGAGCACCATGAAAAGCTCGACGGCAGCGGCTACCCCAAGGGCATGCTCAACATCTCCTTCAGCGGGCAGATCATCGGCATCATCGACTGCTACGAGGCCCTGACCAACGAGGACCGCCCCTATCGGCGCGCGATGGACCCACTGGAGACCTTGAACATCATCAAGTCCGACGTGGAGGCCGGCAAGTTCGACCGCACCCTCTTCGAGAAGTTCTGCTACAGCCTTCTGTGACCCGCAGCGGCCGCCTGCGAGGCATATTGACACCCTCCGCTCGATTTTCTATAATGCAGAATGTAACCATCAGTATTTTCATAACTATCTTTCACAGACCGGATTCGCGCTCAAAACCCCTCCAGGAAACCTCCTCGTGGCGTCGGGTCTCAACCCCTCCCATCCTGTGGAGCCTCCTGGCCAAGGATACCGGGCCCATGTACAATGCCCATTTCGGATTTAGGGAAAAGCCCTTCAAACTGGTGCCGAATCCGGAATACCTCTTCCTGAGCCGCAGCCACGAGGAGGCCTTGGGCCATTTGAACTATGCCATTTCCCAGGGCGACGGGTTCGTGGAAATCACCGGCGAGGTGGGCACCGGAAAAACCACCCTGTGCCGCGCGTTCCTGGAGAGCCTGGACGAGGCCACGGTCGCAGCCTACATTTTCAACCCCAAACTGGGCCCGAAGCAGCTCCTCAAGACCATCAACGATGAGTTCGGCATACCCTGCGATGCCGACGACACCAAGGGCCTGATCGACACGCTCAACGCTTTCCTCATGCAGAAGAAGGCCGAGAAGAAGCGGGCCATCGTGGTGATCGACGAGGCGCAGAACCTGAGCCGGACCGTACTGGAGCAGCTGCGCCTGCTGTCGAACCTGGAGACGAACCGGGAGAAGCTGCTGCAGATCATCCTCGTGGGCCAACCCGAGCTGTCGGACATGCTCGACTCCCACGAGCTGCGCCAGATCGGCCAGCGCATATCCCTGCGCTACCGGATCACCCCGCTGAGCTTCCGGGACACGCAGGACTACATCCAATACCGGCTGAACGTCGCCTCCCAAAAGGGTGCGCGCATCTTCGACACGGCCGCCTGCCGCCACATCTTCGCCCACTCGCAGGGCATCCCGCGCGTGATCAACATCGCCTGCGACCGGGCGCTGCTCGCCGCCTTCAGCCTGAACCGCGCCACGGTCACCGGCCGCATCGCGCGGATGGCCATCAAGGAGATGACCGGCCGCAGCCGCACCGGGGGCGTCGCGCTGATGGACGGCCGCAAGGCGCTGGGGCTTTTCGCCGGCCTTGGCGTACTGGTCTTCGCCCTGCTGTATCACCAGCAGCTGGGCGAGGCGGTTGCGGGATTTTTCCGAAAAGCGCCGGCGCCGCCAGCGGCGCCCCCTCCGCCCGAGCCCGCCGCATCCCGGCCGGCCTCCGGGCCCCCGGCGGGGGGCACCGCGGCCGCCGGCGAGGCGCGGCCGGCCGAAGCGGGGGCCGGCACCATCGCCGCTGCCGCCCTCCAAGCGCCGGCTTCGTTTCAGTCGCGCCTCAGAGGCATCGACAGCCGCACATCGCGCGCGAGCGCCCTCAAAAGCATTTTGGAGCTCTGGGGGGAGCCGTCCGAGCCCAAGGCGCACCTGGAGGCCCTGGACGACGACTATGCCTTTTTCAACCTGTCGGCCAAGGCAGGCGGCTTTCTGGTGCACCGCTTCGAGACCGACCTGACGACCCTGCGCAGCCTCAACATGCCCGCCATATTAGAGTTTCAGGCTGGGCCCCGGGGGGCCCCCGTCTATTTGACCCTGGCCGCGATCGAGGGCCGGCGGATCGCGCTCAAGGGGCCCGGCGAGAACGCGGCCGTGGAGGCCGATGCGAAAGAGGTCAACGACGCCTGGTCGGGCGTGGCCTACCTGCCCTGGAAGAATTTTCTGTCGCTGGCGGGGACCATCCCCGGCAATGCGCCCGCGGACAGCGTCCTGGCATTGAAAATGCTACTCCAGGAGAGCGGGCATGCGGGCATCGCCATGACGCCCGACTACGACTCCGCCGCCCAGCGCGCGGTCGAGGCGCTTCAAACCAAATACGGCATCCAGGTGGACGGAACGGTCGGCCCTTTGACCAAGATCGTTCTATACCGGGAGCAGCCCAAGTTTAAAATTCCCCGGCTGGTCGCGAATTGAGCGACCGGGGAAGCGCTGCTTTCATCTTGCATTGACGCTGCGGATAACGGGGTACAGCGCCGTGAGTTCGATACTGAAGGCACTGAAGAAGATAGAGGAGACGAGCCTCGCGGCGGACGCCGGCGACCCGCGCCCCCCGCTCGGAGCCCATCGGCTGTGGAGCCTGCGGCGCAGAGCCGGCCGCAAACGCGCGACCCTCATCGCCGCTGTGCTCGCAGCGGCGTTCATCGCAGCTGCCGGGTTTTTCATACTCGGCCGGAATTCCGGGAGCGAGACGGACCCGGGAGGCGACCGCACGGCGGGCGCTCCGAACGCGGTGCGCGCCAAGATAGCCGACCCGGCCGCCCCGGCGCCCCCCGCCGCCGGCCCGAGAGCGGCGGGCCCGGCCGCGGCCCCCGAGCCGGCCGCTGCGCCGCCGGCGGCCGTTGCCCCGCCGCCGCTGCCCAAACGGCCCGCCCCCCAGACGCCGCCGGCCAGACCGAGCGCCCGGCCCGCCCCGCGCGAAGCCCCCGAGGCCCCGGCGGGCGACCGGCCCGCCCCGCCCGCTGCCGGGGGCCAGCCGCCCCGATCCGCAGAGGACGGCCTCAGCCGGCTGGAGAACTCCAAGCTGAAAGTGATGGCCATCGCCTGGTACACCGATCCGGCCAAACGCATCGCCGTCATCAACGGCAGTCTGGTGAAGGAAGGCGAGTCGGTGGAAGGCTACCGGGTCACCCGGATCCGCAAAGACGATGTGATCGTCTCCGACGGATCCAGGTCATGGCGGGTCGAATTCGGCCTCAAGACCCCGCCCTGAGGCCGGTTTTCGCCTGCAGCCGGTCGCAGCCGCTGGCGCAGGGCCGCCTTGACGCCGCCGCAGCGGCTGCCCCCCTCCTCTGGCGGACCCGGCGAGCAGGCGGCGTCGCGTAGCGCTCATGCACGACGGTACAACACCTCGCCGTCCACGATGGTCATCTCCACCGGCACCCGGTGCCATTCGGCCGCGGGGGTTGCGAAGAGGTCCTGGGCGAACACCGTGAGGTCCGCGTAGCGGCCCGCACGCAGGCTCCCCGACCGATCCTCCCGACCGGAGACCCAAGCGGGCACCGCGGTGAACCCGCTCAGGCTCTCCTCCAGGGTCAAGCGCTGGTCCGGAAACCACCCGCCCGGCGGCTGGCCCTCGGGCGTCTGGCGGGTCACCGCCGCCTGGAGGCCCAAAATGGGGTCCAGCGGCTCGACCGGGGCGTCCGAGCCGAACAGCAGCGGGATGCCCGCATTCTTGAGGGAGCGCCACGCGTACCCGCTGCGGCAGCGCTCGGCCCCCCAGCGCTTCTCGGCCACATACCAGTCGGTGGAGATAAACCGCGGCTGCACCGAGCCCACGATCTCCAGCTCACGGAACAAAGCCAGGTCCCCGGGCCGATACACCTGAACGTGCTCGATGCGGTCCCGGCGCGGGCCGGGGGCGGCTCTTCTGGCCCCGGCGATGGCGAGCAGGCAGTGGGTGACGGCCTTGTCGCCGATCGCGTGGATCGCCACGCTGAAGCCGCGGCGATAGGCCAGCGCGATTTTCTCCTGCAGCAGCGGCAGCTCCAGCACCGCCAACCCGGTGTTGCCCGGCTCGTCGGAATAGGGTTCATGCAGCAGGGCCGTTCCCGCCCCCAGCGACCCGTCCGCGTAGAGCTTCATGTGCCCGGCCCAGAGCCGCTCGCTCCCGTGGCCCGGCCGAACTCCGCGCGCGGCGGCCTCGTCCAGGTCGTCGGGCGGCAGCAGGTGGTAGACCCGCACCTTCAGGGCGCCCGCACGGTCTTCCGCATCGAAGGCCTCCCACTGCTGAAATCGCTCGCAGGTGTGCACCCCCGTGATCCCGAGCCGCAACGCGTGCTCCTGGGCCATGCGCACCGCCCTGCGGCGCTCCTCCAGGCTGGGCGCGGGGATGACGTTTTCGATGAGATAGCGCAGCTCCCGGAGCATGCCCGTCGGCTCCCCGCTGCGGGGGTCGCGGTCGATCTTGCCGCCGGCGGGGTCCGCCGTATCGCGGGTGATCTGCGCCGCGGCCAAGGCCTGAGAGTTGACCCATTGGCTGTGTCCGCAGGCGCGGACCATCATGATGGGGTTCTGCGGCGAAATATCATCCAAGTCCCCGCGCTTCGGCTCCCGCCCCTCCTGCCAGCAGTGGTGGTTCCAGCCGCGCCCCAGGATCCAGTCGCCGGGCGCGCTGCGCCGCACCGCCTCCCGGATCCGCTCCCGGCAGGCCGCCAGCGACGGCAGGTCCCTCAGGTCCACCCGCTGCAGGGAGAGCCCGTAGTTTAGAAAATGGCAGTGGCCGTCCACCAGCCCGGCCGTCACCAGCCGGCCCGGCAGATGAATCTCCTCGACCTTGCGCCCGCAGGCCGAGCGCACCTCCTCGTTGGATCCCGTCGCCAGGATCCGGCCGTTTGCGATGGCCACCGCCTGCGCCCACGGGCGGGCGGAATCGCCGGTGTAGATGCGTGTCGAAAGAAGCGCCAGTGTCACGATGACCTCCCGCAGATGGATGTGTTTTCGCCAATGCCGCGGCGGCCGGCCGAGGGGATCCTGCCGGCCCGGGCGCCGCGCGCGTGTGCTGCGTCACGGCCGCTGCCGGCCGAGCAGCCTGAGCGCCGCCGCGGCGAGGCTCGCGATCCCCGTGCGCAGGGTCGGCTCGGCATCGGGCGCAAACCGGGGCGTGTGCAGCAGCCCCAGGCGCTCCTGTCCTTTTTCGACCCGCGCCAGGCGCTCGGCTGCAGTGCAGCCTATGTGAAACATGCACAGTGGCAGCCCCGCGCCGGCCGGGCTGAAGTCCGCGAAGTCCTCGCTTCCGGTGGAGGGCTCCTGGCGCATGACCCGCTCGGCCCCCAGCAGCTCGGCGAAAAGATCCCGCAGGGCCTGCGTGAGCCGCTCGTCGTTGACCACGGGCCGGAAAGGGGGCTCCGCCGGGTGGAAAAGCGGCATTTCGCTCTCGCCGAGGCCGGCTGCCAGAGCAAGCCCGCGGGCGTGCCGCCTGAGGGCGGCCTCGGCGGCGTCGATGACGTCCTCCTTGTAGCCCCGTATCGTCAGCTTCAGCTCCACGCACTCCGGTATGATGTTGCGCTTGCTCCCCCCGTGGATCGCGCCGATGGTCACCAGCACCATTTCTGCCGGGTGGATCTGGCGGCTGACGACGGTTTGGGCCGCCAGCACGAACTGGGCGGCCAGCACGACGGGGTCGACGGCCTTGTGCGGGGCCGCGCCGTGGCCGCCCCGGCCGCGAATGGTCACGTCCAGCGAGCGGCACCCGGAGGACCAGACGCCTTCCCGCAACCCGACGCAGCCGGCGGGAAGCTCGGGGCGAACGTGCAGGGCGACCCCCCAGTCGGGCCGGCCGAAGCGCCCGTACAACCCGTCGGCGAGCATGAGCTTGGCCCCGCCCACGGTCTCCTCGGCCGGCTGGCAGACCACGATCAGCTCCCCCGCCCAAAGCGGCCGCAGTTCGGCCACAGCGGCGGCCGCACCCAGCACGGCCGCGGTGTGCAGGTCGTGGCCGCAGGCGTGCATCACCGGCACCGGCTGTCCGTCCGGGCCCGGGCTGACGACGGTGGAGGCATACGGCAGGCCGGTCTCCTCCCGCACCGGCAGCGCGTCCATGTCGCCGCGGATCAGGAGCCGTCCGCCGGCCCCGTTGCGCAGCCGCCCGGCCACACCGTGGCCGCCCAAGCCGGCGGCAACCTCGAATCCGGCCCGCGCCAGGCGCTCGGCCGCCGCCGCCGCCGTGGCGGCCTCCTGGCCGGAGAGTTCGGGGTGGGCGTGGATCCGGCGGTAGAGAGCCAGAGCCGGCGGCAGCTGGCCCTCCACCGCGCGCAGCAGCTGCTCCTTCCAATCGTCAACGACCGTCATCGATGCGCATGCTCCTTTCTGAAAGACCACGCCTGCGTTTAGGCGCTCCCGCCGCCCGCACCGGTCGCACGACCGGCAGCGGGCTAGCGGCGCTGCTGGGCGGTGTGCGGATCGAGAAGGTCCCGCAGCCCGTCGCCGAGCAGGTTCAGCCCGAGCACCGTGATGAAAATGGCCAGGCCGGGGAAAATGGAAATCCAGGGTGCGGTGAAGATCTTCTCGCGGGCGAAGGAGAGCATGCCGCCCCAGCTGGGCGTCGGCGGCTGGACCCCCAGCCCCAGGAACGACAGAGCGGCCTCGACCAGAATGGCCCCGGCGACTCCCAGGGTGGCAACGACCAGGATCGGCCCCATGATGTTGGGCAGAATCTGGGTGAGCATGATCCGCCACCGCCCGTAGCCCAGCGCCCGCGCGGCCTTGACGTAGTCCAGCGACTTTGCCGAAAGCACTTGGGAGCGGGTGATGCGGCAGCTGTAGGCCCAATTGGTGAGGCCCAGCGCCACGAACACGTTGACCAGCCCCGGCCCGAGAAGGGCCATGACGGCCAGGGCGAAAATGAGGGAGGGGATCGCCAGCATGATGTTGGTCAGGCCCATGACCAGATCGTCCCACCAGCGCCCGAAGAACCCCGCGGTCAGCCCCAGCAGGATGCCGATCAGGCTGTTCAACCCCTGGCTGATCAACCCGACGGCGAGCGAGATCTGGGCGCCGTAGATGATCCGCGAGAGGATGTCCCGGCCTTGGGAATCGGTCCCGAACCAGAACCGGGCGCTCGGCGGCTCGTCCGCATACAGCAGGTTGGCGTCGTGGATGGGGTGATACGGGGCGAGCCAGGGGGCCAAAATGGCCGTTAGAACGACCGTCAGGCTGATGGCCCCGCCCACGAGCAGGTTGGTCCGCTGCAGAAGCTTGCGCAGGCCCGGCTTCATCAGTACTCGATCCTCGGGTCGATCACCGCGTAGAGCAGGTCCACGGCCAGGTTGACCAGCAGAAAGACCAGAATCAGGAAGAGCACGCAGCCCTGGGTCACCGGGATGTCGCGCTGGAAAATCGAGTCCACCAGGAGGGAGCCCACCCCGGGCCAGCTGAAGAGCTTCTCCACGACGACCGTGTGGCCCATGAGGCCGCCGAACTGCAGGCCGGCGGTGGTCATGACCAGGATCAGGGCGTTGCGCAGCACATGTTTGCGGTTGACGACGATCGTCGGCAGCCCCTTGGCCCGGGCCGTGCGGATGTAGTCGGTGTTGAGGATCTCCACCACGGCGGCCCGGGTGGTCCGGGCCAGCAGGGCCATGTAGCCGACGCCCAGGGTGACCCCCGGCAGGACGAGATTGCCGAGGGCGCCGTCGCCGTAGCCCTGGGGCGGGAGCAGGGGCAGCTTCACCGCGAAGAGATACATCAGCAGCAACCCCAGCCAGAACTGGGGCAGGCTCACCCCGGAGACCGCACCGACCATCGAGCCGGTGTCGGCCCACGACCCCTGGCGCAGCGCCGAGAAAAACCCCAGCGGAACGCCCAGGCAGACGGCGATGCCCATGGCCGCCACTGCGAGCACGAGCGTGGGCCAGATGCGCGAGGCGAGCAGGTCAAAGACGGGCTCGCGCCGCAGGAAGGATTTTCCCAAATCGCCCGCCAGCAGCCTGCCCATGTAGTCCAGGTAGCGGACGTGCAGCGGCTGGTCGAGCCCCCACTCCTTTTTCATCAGCTCGATGTAGGTGGCATCGACGTTGACGTCCTGGGCGCCGCCGGCCATGAGAGCGGCGTTGCCCGGCAGAACGTTCAGGAGCAAAAACAGGATCAAGGTCACGCCGAAGATGGTCGGGATGAACTGGATCAGGCGGCGAAACGCGTAGGCGGCCATCGCAAACTACCTAAACTGAAGAGCGCCCCGCCCGGCGGCCGTTGCGGCGGCGCCGGGGCGGGGGTTGGCGGTTGGGCGTTTACGGCCGCCGGAGATGCGGCCGTCCGACCCATCGTTGGAGGTGGGCGCTACTTCTGTTTGGCCCGCGGCGATGTCTCCTCCACCCAGACCTCCGTCATGTCCTGGAACATCAGCTCGATAGCCACCGGCTTGAACCCCCTGACCCACGGGTGCTGCGCCAGGACCGCCTTGTTGTAGTTGAAGTACCACACCGGCGGGTCGTCGAAGAGCAGGTTGTTGGCCTGTTTGAGAAGCTCGAGCTGCTTGGCCGCGTCGCGCTCGGCCGCGGCCTGGTCGAGCAGCTTGTCGAAGGCCGGGTTTTTGTAGTTGAAGTAGTTGCCGCCGGCGCGCGTGTTCTCCGAATGGAAGCGCTTGAGCGTGCCCAGGATGTCGGGCCCGGAGCCGATCGACCAGATGAAGGTCTGGAACTCGCCGTTCTTGTTGCGCTCGACCATGGCGGCCCCCTCCATCTGCTGGATCTTGAGGGTGATGCCGATCTCCCTGAGGTAGGGGAGCATGGCCTCGTAGACCACCACCCCCCAGCTCTCGTTGCCGGTGCCGATGGCCTGCTCGATGGTGAAGCCGTTGGGGTAGCCGGCCTTGGCCAGGAGCTCCTTGGCCTTTTTGGGGTCGTAGGGATAGGGCTTGCGGCTGGCATCGAAGGCCGCCGAGCTGCTGGGCAGCCAGCCCGCCGCCAGGACGGCTTTGCCCTTGAGCAGCTTCTGGATGATGAGCTCCCGGTCCACCGCGTAGTTGATGGCCTGGCGGACCTCCTTCTTGGTGAAGGGCTCGAAGTCCATGTTGAACCCCACGATGCGGGTGAACATCTCCGCCACCTCGATCATGTTCTTGGAGATGACGGGGTCGTTCTTGTACGCCTCGTACTGGGCCGAGCCGACGATGGTGGCGTCCAGGTCCTTGGCCCTGAAGGCCATGTCCCGGGCCGAGGCCTCGTTGGAAATGCGGTAGACCACCTTGTCGAGCAGGGGGCGGCCGGGAATGAAGAATTCGGGGAATTTCTCCAGGATCACCTCGCTGCCTTTGACCCAGCGCACGAATTTGAAGGGGCCGCAGCCCACCGGCGCGCTGGTGTGGAAGGCATCCTCCTTGCCCTCGACGGCCTCCCGCGGAACGATGGCCATGCCGGGCTCGCGCAGGCTGAAGCTGGGGTTGATGGGGTCG
>JALOOU010000158.1 GCA_025454255.1 Desulfobacterales bacterium
CTGTTGAATGGTTGCAAGGGACATGGGCTGGTATGCCGTCACCAGCGCACCGTCCGTCACACTGGATCTGCCGATGCGGCCGGAAATGGGGGCGGTTATCCGGGTATAGCCCAGGTTGATGCGGGCCATCTGAACCGTCGCTTTTCCATACGCGATGTCGGCTTCCGCCTGCTTTAGGGCTGCGGCCGCATCGTCGTAGTCCTGCTGGCTCACCGCTTTGTCCGCAAGCAACTCTCTGTAGCGATCGGCCCGCAAGCGGATCGTAGGCAGATTGGCCTCGGCCTTGCCAAGGGAGGCCAGGTCACTGTCGAGCACTGCTTGAAAGGGGGCGGGATCGATCTGATAGAGCAATCCCCCGGCCTTAACGTCCGCCCCTTCAGTGAACAGGCGTTTCAGGATGAGCCCACTGACCTGGGGCCGAATTTCGGAGATGCGGTAGGCGAAGGTCCGCCCCGGCAGTTCAGTGGTCAGCACGACCGTCTGCTGCGTTACCGTTACGACGGCCGCTTCCGGGACAGGCGGCGGTGGAGCTTGCACCCGGCTGTCGCAGGCGCCCAGCAAAAAGCCGCCCAAAAGGGTTGCCCACAGCACACTCCATTTTAGCGACTCATGTACGGTTTCATTGCGTTGCATCGGATTCCTCCACCGGAATAGTGAACCTGGCGATGAGCCCGGCCAGAGTAATGATGACCGACACCACCACCGCCAGCCGCGGCCGGTTAATGAAATTATGCGAAAACAAGGACACTCTCCCTGGGCCGTTGTCGACCAACGCGGTTTTTACGGCCACCCCCGGGTGACCGAACGGCCCCCTACGCCGATATGCCCTCGAAAATGACGTTTAGAATCCGGCGAAGTCTGGCGCGGTCGATGCGCGCATGACCGCCGAAGAGCTGCTCCTCGATCGCCACCTGGCTGGCACCCATCAGGGCCCAGGAGATGTCAGTCGGGTCGCCGGCGCGGAACTCCCCGGCGGCGATGCCCTGTGCGACAATCCGGGCAATGAGGTCATGGAACCTGGCATGGTAGGAGTCGAAGTCGAAAAACGGCGCGCCCTGGGGCGGGCCGTAGTAGATGGCATGCATGAGCCGGAAAAGGTCGCTGTTTTCATGGACCACTCCGAAGGCCCGGTCGAATTTGTCGAGCAGCAAGCTCTTCCGGCTGCCGCTCTCAGGACCGGCGGCCTCCATCAGCGGCGCGAGCCGGCTGAAAAGCTGCTCCATCAGGGCGAGGTAGATCCCCTCCTTGTTTTCGAAGTAATAGTAGAGCACGGGCTTGGTCACACCAGCGGCAGCAACGATTTCGCGCACGGAGGTCGCCGCATACCCCTTGCGCGTGAAAAGCTCCAGCGCCGCTTTCAAAAGCGCCTCTTTTTTATCCAATGCCGGCGATGCCGCTCGTTTATGAACGTTCATGATGTTGCCTTCCCGCAGTCCGCCGTCGCCTATCGATCACAGGCGATCGGGCAGGCTCAATATTATACCGAACGGTAGGTATATAAATATCCCCGACCTGTCAACCGTTTTTTTAACCCGAAAAGTGAGTGGCCACACCGGTTTGTCTCCGCGCCGTTTTTATGCCATCATGCGAACACCACTTTTAAGGAGGATGCGGCGATGAACGTGCGGTTTCGGGGCAAGCCCAAATTGAAGCGGCCGGCAAAGCCTGCGGCCTACACCGGGCCGAGCATCGATGAGATCATCCGTGAGGCGCGCCAGAAGCGCTCCGCCGACGGCGACTACCGGGAGCGCTCCCTGCGGATCCACGGGCTCGTCTGCGCCAAGTGCGGCCGGGAGTTCGACCACACCAACCGGCAGCTGCTCACGGTGCACCACAAGGACGGCAACCACCGCAACAACCCGGCGGACGGCTCCAACTGGGAGAACCTCTGCGTTTACTGCCACGAGGACGAGCACAGCCGGGGGGTACTGGCGGACTACCTGAGCGAGAAGAAAGACCGGTGAGGGGCGCCGACTCGAACCGCCTCTGCGGGAGCGGCTTCCAGCTGCGATACCATTGCGGTCGTGCCGCGGCGGGACCTCTGTGACCTTATGACCTCCTCCAGCCCTGCTGCCACCACACCCCTGCGTCTCGTCGGCCTGATGTGCCTGGCCGAGACCCTCAGCATGACCGGATTTGCCGCCTACCCGGCCTTCCTCGCGCTGCTGCGGGACGCCTGGGGCATCAGCAACTCGGAGGCGGGCTTCATCGGCGGGGCCTTCTTCGCCGGCTACATGGCGGCCGTGCCCGTGCTCTCCAGCCTGACCGATCGCTTCGACGCCCGGCGCATCTACATCCTCTCATGCCTGCTGGCGGCCTTGGGCAACATCGGGTTTGCGCTGGCGGCCGGCGGGGTCGTGACCGCCGCGTTTTTTCAGGCGCTCGCCGGCGCCGGGTTGGGTGGAACCTACATGCCAGGCCTCAAAGCCCTCACCGACCGGGTCACCGGGCCCCGCCAGAGCCGCTGCATCGCCTTCTACACATCGACCTTCGGGATCGGCACGAGCCTGTCCCTGCTTTTGGCCGGATGGCTCGGGGGTGCGCTTGCCTGGCGCGTGGTGTTCGCGCTGCTGGCCGCCGGTCCGCTCGCCGCCGCGCTGATCGTCTTCTTGGGTTTGCGTCCCCGGCCTCCTGCTCGGCTTGAAGTGAAAAAGCCGATCCTCCTCGGGTGGGACGGGGTGGTGCAGGAGCGTTCCGTGCGCCGCTTCATTTTCGGCTACGCGGCGCACTGCTGGGAGCTTTTCGGACTGCGGTCATGGATGGTGGCCTTCATCGTTTTCGCCTATGGCCTGAATCCGATGGGCGCAGCCCCGCTGAGCGCAACCGAGGCCGCCGCCGCCATCAACCTTTTCGGGATCCCGGTCAGCATTCTCGGAAACGAGGCCGCCGGCCGTTTCGGGCGGCAGCGCACCATCATGTGGGTGATGGCGGCTTCGGGCGGGTTGTCGTGGCTGGCGGGCTTCAGCGCCGCCTGGGTGTGGTGGGTCATGCTGGCCTTGCTGGGGCTCTATTTCATATCCGTCATGTCCGACTCGGCCGCACTGACCGCCGGGCTGGTTGCCGCCACGCCCCCGGATCGGCGCGGTTCGGCCATGGCCATCTATTCCTTCATGGGGTTTGGCGCCGGATTTGTCGCTCCGCTCGTCTTCGGGGTCGTGTTGGATGCGGCCGGCGGCAAGGAGAATGCCGCCGCCTGGGGCCTGGCTTTCGGCAGCCTCGGCCTCGGTTGTTTGGCCATGGCGGCGGTGTCGTTCAGAAACAGGTGCGCGTGGGGCCGTTGAACGGAGCCACCCCTTCTCACACCGGGCACTCGATCCTCGGCTTCTGCTCGGCTTTGGCCGCCAGTTCGGCCTTTTCGTCCCAGACCCGGATCAGGTACTCCTTCTGCTCCTCGAACTGCTGCGCCTGCTCCTCGACCAGGGCCTCCGCCTCCAAGGAGGACATGCTCCAGCTCTGCCGCACAAAGGAGGCCACCCGGGCGAAATAGAGCGGGGTCATGATGTCGAGCAGCTTGTTGCGGTTGATACTCCAGTGCCGGTAGGTGGCGGCCAGCTCATAGAGGATCTTCAGCCATGCCGCGGTGGGCAGGTAGAACTCCTTGGCGTCCAGGCAGGCAGCCTTGTTGATCTCGGCGAAGTTCTCCTCGCTGAAGACATCGCGGTAGATGGGCGCGAACTGCTGGTAGCCGGTCTTGAAAAGGTCTATCATCAAATCGAGGTTTACCTTTACCGGCTCGGGTTCGAGCGCCCCCTCGAAGCCGAAGGTCTCGACCGGTTCGCTGCCCGAGACTTTTTTCCAGTAGCTCGCGTGACGCTCCATCAGGGAAAAAAGGGCCGAGAGCACCTGCCGGAACATGGGGCCCAGGTGTTGGCCCGGATCCTTGACATCGTGGATCTTGACGCCGAGGTTCGACTGGCAGATCCGGAACCCCTGGGTGATGGCGGTCGTGGTCATCCAGATGTCGATGCCGAAGCGCGCCACGTCGCTGGCGGATGCGCTTGCCGTAGAGGGCCCGGGTCAGGTTGTAGACGATGTTGTTGGTGATGGTGCCGTCGTACTTGTGGCGCACGTAGACGGGAGCTACGAACTGGTAGTCGTGCTCGAGCACCGGGTCGAGCAGGTACTTGACCCAGTCGGGGGTGATGCTGCGCAGATCCGAGTCCACCATGGCGCAGACCTGGACCTTGAGGCGGTTGGCC
>JALOOU010000094.1 GCA_025454255.1 Desulfobacterales bacterium
GGCCACATCGGGCACCTGAAGCAGCTCGTCGCGCACCGTTTCGACGTAATCCTTGAGCTCCCGGTGCGTGAAGCCATCGGAGGTGAAGGCGTAGATGATGCCGAAGGTGTCCCCGAACTCGTCGTTGAAAAAGGGGCCGATCGTGCTCGAGGGCAGCTCCGCCCGGATGTCGCCGACCTTCTTTCTCACCTGGTACCAGATGTCCGGGACATCTTTTTTATCGGTGCTGCTCAGAAGGTGGACAAAGATCGTCGTCTCCCCCGCCAGGGTGTAGCTCTTGAGGTAGTCGAGAAAGGGGGTCTCCTGCAGCTTCTTTTCGATCCGATCGGTCAACTGCAGGGTCGTTTCCGCGATTGTCGCTCCCGGCAGATAGGCCCGCACGACCATGGTCTTGACCGTGAACTGCGGATCTTCATCGCGCCCGAGATGGAAATAGGCGTACCCCCCCGCAACGGTGACCAGAATCATGAAGAAGGCGACCAGCGCAGCGTGCGCGACCGCCCATTGCGACAAATTAACGGACTTCATGGCTCTCCTCCAGCGCCCGGACTTTCTGGCCTTCGCGCAGCGATTGAACGCCGGCGGTCACGATGCGATCGCCGGGCTCAAGCCCGTTCGCAAGCACGATTCTGTCCGTTGTGTACTGCGCGATCCCGACCGGTCGCAGGGTGACCGTTTGCGTGGATGGGTCGACAAGCCAAACGGCAGGGGTTTTCTCCGATATCGTCAGCGCCGGCGCGGGGATCTGAAGGGTCCCCTGCGGTTTGAAAACGAAGCGTCCGAGGATGGTCGACCCCAAAAGCATCTGTGGAGAGCCGCCGTTCTCGAAGGCCGCTTTGGTCTGATACGTGCGGGTCACGGGGTCGGCTTCGGGCGCGATCTCGTAGACGGTCGCCGTCGCGCAGATGTCTCTGTTCCGATCCAGGCAGGTCTCCAGTTTATGGCCCAACGCCAGTCCGCTGCGGATGATGTCCTCCGGCATTTCAAAAACGGCATCCCTCTTTTTGTTTTGCGCAATCCGGAATACCGGCTGTGCGGCGGTGAGGACCTCGCCGACCTCTGCGAGCCTTTCGGTGACGACGCCGTCGGTCTCGGCCTTCAGTTGGGTATAATCCAGCTGCTCCTTGGCGATCCGCGCCTTGGCTTCGGCGGCGTCCAAATCGGAGCGCGCCGACTTGAGCCCGCGAAGCGTCTCGTCGTAGGCGTTTTGCGACACCGCATTCGATTTGAGCAGGCTGCCGTTGCGGCCCTCGAGTTTTTCAGCCAGCTCCAAGGCCGCCTTGGCCGCGGACACCTCGGCGTTCGCCGACGTCAAAGCGTCCTTGAAAACGGTGTCATCCAGTCGCGCCAGCAGCTGCCCCGCCTTGACCGTGCTGCCGGCCGAAACCAGCCGCTGCGAAAACTTGCCGGGAACTCGAAACGATGCGTTCACGTAGGCGTGCGCAGCGACGTGCCCCGTCACCACCGTCGCCGCCGCACGCACCTGGCCGCCCACAACGATGGTGCGCACCGGACGGATCTCTTCGGCTTGCGTGCGTTCGTCGCAGCCGGCGATGAAAACGGGCAGCAAGCACACGAGGGTGAATACATATGAGGAATGACGCATCTGCTTCTCCACTTGGCCTTTCGGCTCCGAACTCCCGATCGAACCCGCTCCCGCACGAAACGGGGTGAGGGGATGAGGAATCCACGCAGACGCCTCGCCCCCTCAGCATCCTCACCGACGGTCAGTTGCTTCCGTGTTGACCCGCTGTCGTACCACCGGAGTCGTGTTGCGCCTGCACACGGTCAGCCTTAGGCTGTGCCGCTGCGACGCCATCGTCCCTGCGAGCATCCTTCTGGGCGGCTTCGCCGGCGCCCTTGGCCTCCTGATACGCTTTGTCCGCCGTGGCCAATGAAGCGACGACGGTCAGTCCGCTGATCGCCATGACCGTCAAGGTGACCGGCTCCGCCAGGGTCGGTTTTGTGGTGAACGCGACCAGAGCGACGACGATGAGACAAGCTGTGATAAATTTCTTCATGTTGTGCCTCCATTCTGTTTGGGTTGACCGTGCCTCTTTTTTCTATCTCCGGCACCATTGGTTGGACGTACGCGTCTGATTTTTTATAGCCGTTTACCGCTGCTGTCCGTATGATGCAGAGCCATGAGCCGGTAGCGGGCTTTTCAAACTGTGGCGATTCACCCATTCGTTATTTCCGGTCACCTGCCGCCATACGGCATGGTCCACAAGCCCGATGGACCGCAGCAGCTCGGCGCACCGCACCGCTTCCAGGGATTTCATTTCAGTGAGGGCGGCAGCATCCCTCCAAAAGCAGATCGACCAGTCGTTTTTAATGGTCGGGCTCTGATAGAGAGTTGCCTGCAGTGAATTCCGCGAAGCCCCTGTCTCGCGCTGGAAGATGCCGGCCACCCTGGGCCCGTCGTCGATGTCGAACAGCCTTACTTGAACGATTTCAACGCGTATTGGATCGAACCGCAGTTTCATGGCGAACTATATAGCTTAAATCGTGCCATATTTAATTAATAAGTTAATTCAGTGTGTTATATTGTTTGGTTGTATTTGCATGAAAAATGTGTCATTTTAAAATGACACATTTTTTATTTATTATAAAATTTTCATTTATTTTCGGGGATCGAAGGAATGGGGTTCATGGACCGGCTGTTTTTTTTCAAAGAGGGAACCGCCAAGATCTGCGGCAGCCTCGACATCAACGAAGCGATGCAGGAGTGCCGCCTTTTTCTTAAGAGTTTCATGCCGCTCAACTGCCTTCTGTTCGGGCTCTTCGAACCGGAGAACGGCGCCATTCGCATCCTTGCGCTGGCGGCCGATTTTCCCGTGAAGTACTCAGGCGATATTCCCATCGCCCTGTCGGAGGAGTCCAAAGCCTACATGAAGTCGCATACGGGCCAAATGCTGGTGGGCGATTCGGTTGGAAACTCGCCTCACACCGCCCTCGCCAGAGAGCTCGCACGGGCGCTGGGTCTTCCGGATCTGACCGGAGTCGGCATGCCGCTGCGGATCAAGGGGGAGCAGTTGGGCGGGCTTGGCGTGTTGTCGCAGCCGGACAGGCCCTTTACCCAAAACCACATCGAGCTGCTGGAGCTGCTGCATGATCCATTCGCGATCGCGCTGTCCAACCATCTCCGCCACCGCGAGGTGCTTCGACTCAAGGATCTGCTGGCGGACGACAACCGGTATCTTCAGAGCGAACTGCACCGAATTTCCGGCAACGAGATCGTAGGCGAACGCTTCGGACTGAAAGATGTCATGCGCCTGGTGAACGCCGTCGCCCCGATGGAGAGCCCCGTGCTGCTTCTGGGCGAGACGGGGGTGGGCAAGGAGGTCATCGCGAACGCCATCCATTACTCCTCGCCGCGCCGCAGCGGCCCGCTGGTGAAAGTCAACTGCGGGGCCATCCCGCAGGGGCTCATCGACAACGAGCTGTTCGGCCACGAGAAAGGGGCGTTCACCGGCGCGTCCACGATGCTGCGCGGCCGCTTCGAGCGCGCCGAGGGCGGCACCCTCTTCCTGGATGAGGTCGGGGAGCTGCCGCTCGCGGCCCAGGTCCGTCTGCTGAGGGTGCTTCAGGAGAAGGTGGTCGAGCGCGTCGGCGGCTCCCAGCCCATTTCCGTGAACGTGCGGGTGATCGCCGCGACCCACCGCGATCTGCAGTCGATGGTCCAGCGGGGGGAGTTCCGGGAGGATCTGTGGTACCGGATCAATGTCATTCCCATCCGCATCCCCCCCTTAAGAGAAAGGAGGGCGGACATACCCGCGCTCGTTTATCATTTTATCGAACGCAAACGCCGCGAGATGAATCTTCGCCGCCAGCCGGTATTGGCCGAAGGCGCGCTCGAACGCCTGAAGCTCTACGATTGGCCCGGCAACGTTCGCGAACTGGAGAATGCCGTCGAGCGGGAATTGATCCGCAGCCAAGCCCAAGGCCGGGGCAGCCCCCTCAGATTCGAGGAAATCGAAGCGCCGGCGGTCAGACCGCAGGACGCATCGCCCGCACCGGGTTCCTTGCACGGTGCCCCGGACCTGGCCCTGGATACGGTGCTGCGCGCGCACATCGCCCATGTCCTCGGTCTGACCAACGGCAGGATCCAGGGCCCGCGGGGGGCCGCGTCGCTGCTGGGGGTTCAACCGAACACCTTGCGGCACCGCATGCGCAAGCTGGGAATCCCGTACGGCGTTCGCTTCACTGTTGCCGATCCCGGCTGACAGGCCGCGTGGGTGTGCGCAGGTGGTCGAGCCCCATCGAAACGATGCGGCGCACGGCGGCTGAAAATAAACTCCTCGCGCCTTGACGGCCAAGACAATCACGCGCATTCTTGCTTACATCTTTTCGCCGGCGTGGCCGTGAATGCGGGTCTTCCGCCAGGGCGACGCCGCTAACAACGCGGCGGGAAGCCGCTCCCGCTGGGAGGAGAGCCCTTTCGGATAGCAGGGCGAAGTTGCTGCGCTTTCGAATCGGCCGGCGCACCTCCTCGGCGGGGCCCGCAACCATGCCTCGAGCTCGTGATACCCTTTGCACTAAACGAATCCGTCGGGGAAAATCGGTGGATGAGATGGGAACACCCGGTTTGCCGTGGAGTTCATTGCTGGGCGATTTCATTTCGCGGCTGGCCCGCGCGATACGGCAGATTCCGTCAGCGCGGCTGTCGCGGCGGGTGGCGCTGTGGGTCTTTGTCAGCGTGGTCGTCATCGAGGCCATCATCCTGATCCCCTCCCTGCGCAACCGCAAAGGGGAGCTGCTCGCCCAGGTGCGGGAGGTGACGGCGGCCAAGCTGATGGTGATCATGCAGCACGCCCCGGCGGACAGCTCGGATGATCAGCTCCTGAGGTGCCTCTCCGCGCTGTCACAGCACAACCACGTCATCGGCGCTGCGCTGTATCGGCCCGACGGCGGCCGGGTGGGGGTTTTCGGCGAGCCTCCGGAGCTCGTCTTCGACGAACTGCCGCCGGAAAGACCCGCCGGGCGCCTGGACCGCAGCGGCGCGCACTACGACGTGGCCTGGACCTCCCGGCGCTGGCACCCCGGCTACACGCTGATCGTGCGCCATGACGCCTCCCCGGTGAACGAGCAGCTGGTGGCGTTCACCCTGCGCATCGCCGGCCTGGTGCTGATCATCTCGCTCTTTGTCACCATCGGGGCGATGCTGGCGCTCTATCCGATGGTGATCGCCAGGATCCTGCGCCTGCGCCGCGACCTGATCACCGCCGGCAACGCCATCCAGCAGGACGAGGAAGCGCCCGAATTCCTGACGGCGCGGGAGTCCCGCGACGACGAGCTGGGCGAGGTCGTCGCGGCATTCACCCGGACCTTCAAGCAGATCTCCGAGGCCATCCATCAGCGCAAGCTGGCAGAGGCCTCGCTGCAGCAGAGCTTCCGGCAGGCGGCCTCCTATTCCAACGCCTTGGACCGGGAACTCAATCAGGGCCGCGAGATGCAGGCGAATTTTCTGCCGCCATTTCTGCCCCGCAAAACCGGGTGGGAATTTTCGGCCTTTTTTCGCCCGGCGCGCCAGGTGTCAGGGGATTTCTACGATCTCTTCGAACTTCCCGAAGAGCGCGTCGGGCTGGTCATCGCCGACGTGTGCGGCAAGGGGGTCGGGGCCGCGCTGTTCATGGCGCTGCTTCGCAGCCTGATCCGGGTGTTTTCCGGTCAAACGGAACTGGAGGGGGTGGACCTGGCGGCCCGCACAGAGGCGACCGATTGCCCCCTGGTGGAGACCTGCGACGGCGCCGACAACGGGGCGCTCCAAGCCGTAAAACTGATCAACAAATACATCCTCGAAAATCACGGCGACCTGAGCATGTTCGCCACCCTCATTTTCGGCGTGCTGGACACCGCTTCCGGCAGGCTGACCTACATCAACGCCGGGCACGACCCGGCGCTCGTCGTCGGATCGGCCGGGATCAAGCGTCGTCTCGCCCCGAGCGGTCCGGCCGTCGGGGTGCAGGCCGGCGCCCGGTTCACCTATCAGGCGGTGGTTCTCGAGCCGGGGGACACCTTGCTCGCCTTCACGGACGGGGCCATCGATTCGCGCTCGCCGGCCGACGAGCGCTTCGGCCGCCCGCGCCTCGAGCAAATGCTCGACCGGAGCTTCCCCTCCGCGGACGCGCTGACGCAACATCTCCAGAAACACCTGACCGAATTTACCGGCGAGGCCGCCCCCGAGGACGACATCACCTTGCTGGCGGTTCGACGCGAGCGGCCCGTGGGCGGATAGCCGCGCAGGCGACTCAGTCAGCCGCGGGCAGGGAGCAGACTCGTTCGACGACGGCGGCGGCCGCATCGCGGCCGCGGGCGAAGCGGGGGTCTTTGAAGCCGGGCGCCCAGGTCAGGGAGGAGAGATCGTCGGAGACGACCAGCAGCGCGGCGGCCTCTGCCCGGCGAAAGGCGGCAACCGTATACAGGGCCGAGACCTCCATCTCGACCGCCAGCGCCCCCCGGCGGCGATAGTCGCGGACCTGCTCGGGGGTTTCGCGGTAGGGGGCATCGGTCGTCCACACCGCCCCCGCGTGAACATCGATCTGCGCGGCGGCGCAGCAGTCGGCAACCCTCAGGGCCAGCGGGGAGGCGGCGGCCGATGCGCGGGGGGCCGGCAGATAGTGGCGCGAGGTGCCTTCGTCGATGAAGGCCGAGGTCGCCAGCACCAGGTCGCCGATCGCGACCGTCGCGTCAATGGCCCCGCACCAGCCGATGAACATCAGGCTGCGGGCGCCCCAGGCGATGAGGGTCTCGGCGACCATCACGGCATAGGGGGCTCCCACCATCGGCCCCGCCAGGCTGAGACCGGGGAAGGATTCGGATGCGGTGTAGAGCCGGCTGATGTGCAGCGGCCGGCCGGGGTCGGCGCCGAACCCGAGCCGATCGCGCAGCCGCCCCAGGTCCGGGCCGGTGGCCGCCAGCACCGCCGCCGGTCCCAGCCGGGGGGCGCTTCTGCCCCGCCGCGGCTGGATGATCGCATCCGCCAGCATCGTTTTCGCGCCGAACCCATCCTCAACGGGGTGAACCGCCGCCGCCGGGAGGCAGCCGTTCACTCGGGTTTGTTCTGGCGCGACAACTCGTCTCTGATCTCATCGAGCATGTCGTTCAGCCAGATGACGTCTTCCATCGAGAGCCGGCCGGCTTTCACCGGCGCTCCGTCGGTGCCGTCCTTTTTCTTTAAAATCCGCGGTCCGATCTGAAGTTTGGCCTCGCCCTCGCCATAGCGGTTGATGGACAGCACCAGGCCGGTCTCATCGCTCTTCCACTTTTTCAGGACCTTGTCCTTTTCCGGGTCGTACGGCATGTCTCCTCCACTCAGGGGATGTCGAGTTGATCGAGCGCACCGCCCCCCACGGGGGGCTGCGACGGCGGCGGCCGTTATCGCTCATAGTCCTTGTTCCGCATCACGCCGAGAGCTTGGAGAAATCGGCGAATGCGTCGAAAAGTCCGGCGATCAGGGCCAGCAGGGAGAGGCGGTTGCGGCGCAACCGACGGTCTTCCGCCATGACCATGACGTCCGCGAAGAACGCATCGACCGGGGCGCGCAGGGTGGCCACGCGGGCGAGGGCCTCGCCGTGGCGGCCGCGGCGGAGCTCTTCCTGCACCTGGGACTGCAGCGTCTGGAAAGCGCCCAGCAGCGCGGCCTCCGAGGGGTGCTCGAAGAGCGACGCATCGACCGGAACCGGTGTGAAGTCCTCGGCCCGCCGGATGATGTTCACCACCCGTTTGAACGACACCGCGATCGGCTCGAAATCGGGCTTGTTTTTGAGCCCCTGCAGCGCCCTAGCGCGGCTCCAGGCCGCGGGGATGGATTCGGCCGGCGCCCCCATGACCGCGGCGACCGTGTCCTTGGCGAAGCCCTCCTCCACCAGGATGGAGGCCATCCGCCCCTCCAGGAAGGACTGGATCTTGGCGACCGTCTCCGGCGGTGCGGCCGCGCCGGCCTCGAAGAGCTCGAGGCCCCTGCGGACGACGCTCTCCAACGGAAAGGGGAACCCGCGGCTGTTCATGATCTGGATCATGCCGATTCCCTGGCGCCGCAACGCGTAGGGATCGGCCGCCCCCGTGGGGATCAAGCCGGCCCGGAAGCAGCCGCAGATGGTGTCCATTTTGTCGGCAATCGCCACTACCGACCCGGCGGCGGTCTCCGGCAGCGGCCCGCCGGAATAGGTCGGCCGGTAGTGCTCTTCGATGGCAACGGCCACCGCTTCGGACTCCCCCTGGGCCAGCGCGTAGACCCGGCCCATGACGCCTTGCAGCTTGGGAAACTCGCCCACCATCTGGCTGACCAAGTCGGCCTTGCACAGGCGCGCGGCCCGCTCCGCATCCCGCACCAGCCCCGGCCCGCCGCCGGCCTGCTCGGCCACGAACCGGGCCAGGGCCTGCACGCGGCACACCTTCGCGTAGATCGACCCGAGCTGAGCCTGGAAGAGGACGTTCTTGAGCCGCTCCACCTGGCGCTCCAGCGGCACCTCCCGGTCGCTGCGATAGAAGAACTTGGCATCCTCGAGGCGGGCGCGCAGGACCCGCTCGTGCCCGCGGACCACCACGGGCATCTGCCTGGCCGGGGTGTTGTTGACGACGACGAAGTGCGGCAGGAGCCGGCCGCCTTCGCCTGCCACCGCGAAATACTTCTGGTGCTCCCGCATGGCGGTGATGAGGACCTCCGGGGGCAGCTCCAGGAACTCCTCCGCGAAGCGGCCGACGGCGACCACCGGATACTCCACGAGGTGCGTGACGACATCGAGCAGCTCCGGGTCGGCCAACACCGTTCCGCCCACGGAAGCCGCGGCCGCGGCCGCATCTGCGGCGATCTGCTTGCGCCGTTCGGCGGCATCCACGATCACCGCGGCCGCGCGCAGCGAGGCCACATATGCGGCGGGCTCGGCCACACGCACGCGGCGCGGGTGCACGAAGCGGTGCCCGAAGCTCGCGCGGCCGCTGCGGACGTTGCCCAGTTCGAAGTCGACCCGCGTTTTGCCGTAGAGCGCGAGCAGAGAGTGGATCGGCCGCGCGAAGGCGATCGCAAGATCCCCCCAGCGCATGCTCTTCGGAAACGGCAGCGCCAGGATGATCTCCGGCAGAAGCGTCTTGAGCAGCGCGGCCGTGCTCGTGCCCGGGTCGCTCACCGTGGCGGCAAGGTACTCGCCCTTGGCGGTGGCGGCGGTCTTCAACCGCGCCACGGGCTGCCCGACCTTCTCGGCGAACTTCAGGGCGGCCATGGTGGGCCGACCCTCCGCGTCGAAGGCCACCTTGCAGGGCGGCCCCAGCACCTCGCTCGTCAGCCGCTTCTGCCGCGGCGCCAGCTGCGCCACCGTCGCCGCCAGCCGGCGCGGGGTCCCGTAGGTGCGGATCGGGCCGTGCCCGATGCGGGCCTCGCCCAGCCTCTGGGCGAGCATCGCGGCCAGGGCCGAGAGCGCCGGGTCGATGTACCCGGCGGGGATCTCCTCCGTCCCGATTTCAAGCAGGAGCGTTTTCATGCATTATCCTCATAGTTCGGCCCGTCGGCCGCTCGCCCGTGAATGAAATTCAATTCAACACCATGACCGTACGCCGGCAGAGCGGAAACGGGCGACGTCATTTAGTCTTCAGCAGCGGAAACCCCAGCCCCTCGCGCTGAGCGAGGTAGGCCTCGGCGCAGGCCCGGGCCAGGTTGCGGATGCGGCCGATGAACCCGGTGCGCTCGGTCACGCTGATGGCCCCGCGGGCATCCAGCAGATTGAAGGTGTGGGAGCATTTGAGGCAGAACTCGTAGGCCGGCAGCACCAGCCCCTTTTCGATGACGCGCCGCGACTCCGTTTCGTAGCGGCCGAACAGCTCGAAGAGCATCGCGACGTCGGCCTGCTCGAAGTTGTAGGTGGACTGCTCGACCTCCTGGCGGTGATGCACGTCCCCGTAACGCAGCTGCCGGTTCCACTGCAGGTCGTAGACGTTGTCGACCTGCTGCAGATACATGGCGATCCGCTCCAGCCCGTAGGTGAGCTCCACGGAGACCGGCATGAGCTCGATGCTGCCGGCCATTTGGAAGTAGGTGAACTGGGTGATCTCCATGCCGTCCAGCCAGACCTCCCATCCCAACCCCGACGCCCCGAGGGTGGGGGATTCCCAGTCGTCCTCCACGAAGCGAATGTCGTGCGCGAGCGGGTCGATGCCGAGCGCCGTCAGGCTCTGCAGATACTGCTGCTGCACATCCATCGGGGAGGGTTTGAGCAGCACCTGGTACTGATAGTAGTGCTGCAGGCGGTTGGGGTTCTCGCCGTAGCGGCCGTCGGTGGGCCGCCGCGAGGGCTGGACATAGGCGACCTTCCAGGGCTCCGGGCCGAGCGCGCGCAGAAGGGTCGCGTGGTGGAAGGTCCCGGCGCCGACCTCCAGGTCGTAGGGCTGGATGATGAGGCAGTCTTTCTTAGCCCAAAAGGCCTGGAGCGTCAGAATGAGTTCCTGAAAATGCATCTCTTCGGGCTCCTTGAAACGGTTCGTTCACTGCAGCGGCGGGCTTAGTGAATAGGCTTTTTTTTTAGAAATGCCAAGGGAAAAATGGCCGGCGGCTATCCGGCCCGCTCCACGCGGAGCCCTGCCCCGGCCACTCCGGCCCGCAACAGGTGCGCACCGGGGCGGCGATCGAGGATTTCGCGCCACCGGGGCGCGAGGCGCGCGACGGCATCCGCCTTGCCGATGGCCCACACGCAGCCCCCCCCGCCGGCCCCGGTGAAGCGGGCGCCGCAGCCGCAGCGGGCGGCGGCGGCCGCGAGCTCGCGCCCCGCCTCGTCGAGCACCTCCGGGGTGAGCCGGCGGCGCAAGGCGGTCTCGCGGCGCATGCACTCGGCTGCCGCGCCGTAGTCGGCCTGGGCCAGCGCGTCCACGAACCGGTGGGTCAGGCGCACGATCTCCGCCCAAACCGGCCGCGTCCCCCCGCCCACGAACTGCTGCACCCAGCGCCCGTTGACGTCGGCCGACACATGCTCGACCCCGCCGTAGGCCGCGAGAATGTGGCGGCCGAGCTCTCCATGGCGACGCGCCGGCACCACGACCTGCCGGCGAAAGATCCCCGCCCGTGGCGCGGCCGACCAGTACCAGGCATGGACCCCGCCGTAGGCCGCCGCCAAATGGTCCTGATACCCGCAGGGCACGCGCGCGACCGCCTCCTCGACCGCATGGGCGAGCAGCGCAATGGACCGCGGGCGCATTCTCTGCGCAGCCCGCCCGCGCCGGACGGCTGCGTCCAGCGCGGCGGCGAGAGCCACGGCCGCCACCGAGGAGCCCCCCAGCGCGCTGCGGGGCGGCGAGGCCGAGTGGATGCGGATGTGCACTCCGTCCGCCTGGAAGAGGTCGGCGACCGCGAACATCAGCCCCAGCGGGTGGCCATAGGGCGCCCGGCCGGCGGCGAACTCGGCACGGCCCACGCCGCGCGAGCTCACCCGGACTCGGCCGGCCGTGTGCGGCTCCAGCGTGGCCGTGGTGCGCAGCTCCAGCGCGACGTTCAGCGTGCAGGGATTGAGATGCTGCAGCGGGGTGGAGAAGGTGCGCAGGTCGAGGGTGCCGCCCATGTCGAGGCGGCACGGCGCGGAGGCCGACACCGGGCCCTCCGCGAGCGCCTGGCGCCAGAAGGAAGAAGGATCCGAGGGGTCGAGGGGTCCGGGGTTCGAGGGAAATCGCACCCCTCCGGCGCTATCCGTTGCCTTCCCTGCTTGTCCTCCCGCGATGCCGGGAAACCGCGAGGGAATTCGTTTCTGCGGCCGCTGCCTGCGCGCGCTCATTTTTTTCATTCCGCCTTCACCCTCTACCCCTCGCTGCTGATCCCCTATCCTGAAGGGCCCCTCCGCTCCAAACGGCTTCGCCCGAGGCGAATAGATCAAGGCGCGCGAGTCCCATGGCGCAAGGCGTACTCCAGCTACGCCGCAGCGGCAATGAAATCAAGCGCAACGCCGATAGGGGCCCCCTCCGGTCCAAACGGCTTCGCCCGAGGCCCAAGATCAAGGCGCGCGAGTCCCATGGCGCAAGGCGTACTCC
>JALOOU010000024.1 GCA_025454255.1 Desulfobacterales bacterium
CGCTGGTGTGGAAGGCATCCTCCTTGCCCTCGACGGCCTCCCGCGGAACGATGGCCATGCCGGGCTCGCGCAGGCTGAAGCTGGGGTTGATGGGGTCGGCCAGGGTGACCTGCAGCGTGAAGTCGTCGATCTTCTTCAGTCCGCTGATCGCCGGCGCCTTGCCGTCGATCACATCGCCGGCCCCCTGGATGATCCGCACGAAGCGGACCGAAGGGCTCTTCAGTTTCGGGTCGGCGATGCGGTTGTAGGAGTAGATGATGTCGTCGGCGGTCATCCGCCGGCCGTTGTGGAACTTCACGTTCTGGCGCAGGTGGTAAGTGTAGGTCAGCCCGTCCGCGGAGACCTCCGCTTTGGTGGCCAGGTCCAGGACCGGCATGCCCTTGTCCGGGTCCCAGCGGTAGAGGGAGCGGTAGATGTTCATGAGGACCAGGAACTCCTGGATCCGGGTGCACTTGTGGGGGTCCAGGCCGTAGAGGTCCCCGTCGTAGGGCGCCACGAAGTTGAGCGCCCCCCCCGGCCGCGGCGTCTGGCTCAAGCCGACGGCCGGGACCGCGAGCAGTGAGATCGCAACGATTGCCATGAGCAGCTTTTTCATGATCCTCTTCTCCCTTCTGGCGATGGTGGATTTAGGGCCACGTAAAACCGATCGACCCGGTTTACTTCACATCATCCCGGCCTTTAGTCAACACCCAATCCGGAATCGGCTGCGAACCAACCTAATCTGTTGACAGCCCGACATGTTTATCGCTAATGAAATAAGCTTGTCGCTCTCGCGCCCATCTGAGCCCTCGCGGGCGGCGGAGCTGCCGCGCGGGCCTGAAGACCGCCTCCGACCGGACCTCCATAGGAGAAGACATGTACGATCTGCTCATTCGAGGCGCAACGATCGTCGACGGCACCGGCGCCGCAGCGTACACGGCCGATGCAGCCGTGGCCGCGGGCCGGTTTGCGGCCGTGGGCCCCCGGCTGGCCGGCGAAGCCGCGCGGACCATCGACGCCGCGGGGGCGGTGCTGGCGCCGGGATTCATCGACATCCACTGCCACTCGGACCGCTACCACATCGAGCAGCCCGCCGGCGAGATCAAGGTGCGCCAGGGGGTGACCCTGGAGGTGGTGGGCAACTGCGGGGCCTCGCTCGCCCCCCTGGCGCCGGAGCGCGCCCGGGAGGCCGTCGACCATGCCGTGGGGGGGCCCGGGCGCTTCCGGGGCGCCGTCGACTGGCTGAGCTTCGGCCAGTACGCAGCCAAGGTCGCGGCCGGCCGGCCGGTCGTGAACGCCATGGGGCTGGTCGGCCACGGCACGCTGCGGATCGCCGCGATGGGGTTCGCGGCAAGGCCGGCCACACCGGGCGAAGTGGCGCGCATGTCGGGGCTGCTGGAGGAGGCCATGGCCGAAGGCGCGGCCGGGCTCTCCAGCGGGCTGTACTACGCCCCCGGCCTTTTTGCCGACAGCGCCGAGGTGACGGCCCTGGCGCGGGTCGCGGCGCGCCGGGGGGGCTTCTATGCCACCCACCTGCGCAACGAGGCCGAAGGGCTGTTGGACTCGTTGGACGAGGCGATCGGCATCGGCCGCGCCGCCGGCGCTGCGGTGCACGTCTCGCACCTCAAAGCCGCCGGCCGGCGCAACTGGGCGCTCGCCGACGCCGCCGTGGCCCGCATCGAAGCCGCCCGGGCCGAGGGCCTGGATGTCACCGCCGATGTCTACCCCTACCACTTCTCGAGCACATCGCTGCTGGCCGTGATCCCGCCCTGGGCGCAGGCGGGCGGGATCCCGGCCCTCCTGGCGCGCATCGCCGACCCCGACACGCGCGCGGCCATCATCGGCCAGATCAAAGACGGCCTGCCGGGCTGGGAGAACATCTTCCACAATGCCGGCTGGGAGCAGATCATCATCTCCGCCGTCGGCACCCCCGAGGGGCGCGCGTGGGAAGGCCGCTCGGTTGCCGACATCGCCCGTGCCGCCGGCAAAGACCCCTTCGACTGCGCGCTGGACATCATCGCCGCCGGAAACGGGGCGGTGAGCATCATCGCCGGCTCCATGAACGAGGAGATCGTCGCGCGCTTCATCCGTCTGCCCGCGCTCAGCCTGCCCGAGGCGATCCATAAAATGACCGGGCTGACCGCCGCCCGCCTGGGGTTGGGCGCCTTCGGCCGCATCGCGGCCGGCGCCCGGGCGGATGCGGTGCTCTTCGACCCGGCCCGCTTCGCCGACACGGCCACCTTCGAGGATCCGCGCCGCCACCCGACGGGGGTGAGGGCGGTGCTCGTCGCCGGGCGGCTGGTGCTCGACGGGGAGGCCGCCACCGGCGAGCGGCCCGGCAGCTTTGTTTCACGCGCGCGGCAGACGCATCCTCAACCCGCAGGGGGCCTTTCGTGACGCGGGCAGAAGAGGCGGGCGCAAGCTCTCACGGAGCCGGCGCGCTGCTGGAGGTGGACGACCTCAAGACCCATTTTCTCACCTTCGAGGGGGTCGCCCGGGCCGTGGACGGGGTGAGCTTTCACCTGGCCGGGGGGGAGACGCTCGGCCTCGTCGGCGAGAGCGGCTGCGGCAAAAGCGTGACCGCCCTGACCGCCATGGGGCTGATCAAGACGCCGCCCGGCCGCATCGCCGGCGGCCGCATCCGCTTCAAAGGCCAGGACCTTCTCTGCCTGTCGCCGGCCGAGATGCGGCACATCCGCGGCAACCGCATCTCCATGATCTTCCAGGAGCCCATGACCTCCCTCAACCCGGTCTTCACCGTGGGAGATCAGATCGCCGAGATGTTCGTCTTCCATCGGCAGGCGGGAGCCCGGGAGAGCCGGGAACGGGCGGTCGAAATGCTCCGGAAGGTCCAGATCCCGAACCCCGAAAAACGCGCCGGCGAGTACCCCCACCAACTCTCGGGCGGCATGCGCCAGAGGGCCATGATCGCCATGGCGCTGGCCTGCGACCCCGAAATCCTCATCGCCGACGAGCCGACCACCGCCCTGGACGTGACCATCCAGGCGCAGATCCTGGAGCTCATGCTGCAGCTCAAACAGGATACCGCGGCGGCGATCATCATGATCACCCACGACCTGGGAATCATCGCCGAGACCGCCCAGCGCGTGGTGGTCATGTACGCCGGCCGGGTGGTGGAGGAGGCCTCGACCGCGGCGCTCTTCGAGGAGCCCCTGCACCCCTACACGCAGGGCCTGCTGCGCTCCGTGCCCCGCATGGGGCACCGGGCCCGCTACGGGCGTCAGCGGCTGGCCGAAATCGAGGGGATGGTGCCGAGCCTCTATGAGCTGCCCGAGGGCTGCGCGTTTCATCCCCGCTGCCGCGAGGCCCGCGCCGTCTGCCGGCGCGAGGAGCCGCAGATCAGGCAGCTGGACGGCGGGCGGCGCATCCGCTGCTGGCAAAGGGGGGGCTGATGCCGGTGGGCCATCTGCTCGAAGTGGAGGGGCTCCGCGTGCATTTTCCCGTCCGGCGGGGGGTGCTCTCGCGCACGGTCGGCTACGTCTACGCCGTGGACGGGGTCAGCTTCCACGTTGCCAAGGGGGAGACGCTGGGCATCGTGGGGGAGAGCGGCTGCGGCAAAACGACCATGGGGATGGCGGTGCTGCGCCTGATCGAACCCACCGCCGGCCGGGTGACCTTCGAGGAGGTCGACCTCGGCCGCATGAGCCGTGCCCAGGCGCACGACCTGCGCCGCCGCATGCAGATCATCTTCCAGGACCCCTACTCCTCCCTCAACCCGCGCATGGCCGTCAAGAACATCCTGGGCGATCCCATGCGCATTCACGGCCTGTACAGCGGCCGGCAGTGCGCCGAGCGGGTCGCCTACCTGATGGAAAAGGTGGGTCTGACCCCGGAGCAGGCCAACCGCTACCCCCACCAGTTCTCGGGCGGCCAGCGCCAGCGCATCGGCATCGCGCGCGCCCTGGCCCTCTCGCCCCGGCTCATCATCGGCGATGAGCCCGTTTCGGCCCTGGACGTGAGCATCCGGGCACAGATCATCAACCTGCTCATCGATCTGCAGCAGGAGTTCGCGCTCTCCTACATCATCATCTCCCACGACCTGGCGATCGTGGAGCACATCTGCGACCGCATCGCGGTGATGTATCTGGGCAAGATCGTGGAGCTGGCCTCCTACAAGGAGCTCTATGCGACCCCGCGGCACCCGTACACCCAGGCCCTGATGTCCGCCGTGCCAACGACGGACCCGCGGACGCGCAAGCAGCGCATCCTCCTGCCGGGGGACGTGCCCAACCCCATCGAACCGCCCGCGGGCTGCCGGTTTCACCCCCGCTGTCCGCAGCGGTTCGAGCCGTGCGCCCGCAGCGAGCCGCCGCTGCGGGAGGTCGCCCTCGGCCATGCGGCTGCCTGCTTCCGGCTGCACTAACGCCCGCGGCCGGGCGGACCGGCCGATCAGCGCACCGCGGCCGACTTTTTGTAGAGCGGCGAGATCTCGCGTAGGGTGGTCACCACGGTCTTGAGCGCGTTGAGGAACCGCTCCACCTGCTCGGCGGTGTTGTCGATGCCGAAGGCGATCACGAGCGTGCCCTGGGCATCCTCGTGGCTCAGCCCGATCGACAGCAGCACGTGGGAGGCCCTGAGGGAGCCGGTGGCGCAGGCCGAGCGCGTCGAGACGCCGAAGCCCTCGTCGTCCAGCATCAGCATGACGCTCTCGCCCTCGACGTATTTGACCGAGGCCGACACCAGGTGCGGCAGGCTGTGGACGGGGTGGGTGTTGATGATGACCTCGTCGAGGACCTGCGGCAGCTCGCGCAGGAATTTGTCTTTGAGGCCCTTCAGGTAGGCGCCGCGCGGCACGATGTCGCGAGCGGCGATCTCGGCCGCCACCCCCATCCCGATGATGCCGACCAGGTTCTCGGTGCCGGCGCGCTTGTTGTGCTCCTGCACGCCCCCGTCCAGCAGGGGGAAGATCTTGACTCCGCGCCGGATGTAGAGCCCGCCGACGCCGGTCGGCCCGTAAAAGGTGTTGGCGGCGAAGCTGACCAGGTCGGCCCCGATGTTTTTGACGTCCAACGGCACGATGCCCACGGAGTCCACGGCATCGGTGTGGAACAGCACCTTTTTGTCGCGGGCGATCCGGGCGATCTCCTCGATGGGCTGGATCGTGCCGGTTTCGTTGTTGCCGTGCATCACCGAGACCAGGATGGTCTCCGGGGTGATGGCAGCGGCCACCTCGCCGGGGTTCACCCGCCCGGTCTCGTCCACGGAGAGGCTGGTGACGGTGAAGCCGTCGGACTTCAGGCGCCGCAGGCTCCGGATGACGGCGTTGTGCTCGATGTTCGTAGTGACGATGTGTTTGCCCTTGTCCGCGTTGGCCATGGCCACGCCCTTGATGGCGTGGTTGACGGACTCGGTGCCGCCCGAGGTGAAAACGATCTCCTTGGGGGTGTCGGCGTTGAGCAGGCCGGCGACCTGCGCGCGCGCCTGCTCCAGGGCCGCTGCCGCCTCCTCGCCGGCTTTGTGCTGGGAGGAGGGGTTGTGGTAGTCGTGGGTGATGGCTGCGATCATCGCCTGCTTGACTTCCGGCAGGAGCGGGTTGGAGGAGATGTGATCCAGGTTGACGTAGGTCATGCGGTGGGCCCCCTTCCCCGGTGCTTGAGCATCAGTGTTCTTCCTTGAGGTCGTGCTGGCAGGCCTCGCAAAATGTCACGCCGTCGTCGATTTCGACATCGCAGTAGGGGCAGTAGCACTTGTCGCCGTGGGAGTGCTCGTGCTCGTCCTTGCGCTTGGGCGCCGGGCGCGTGATGCCGGCCTTGCGGTCCTCGTAGTCCCGGATGGCCAGCTGCAGGGCGTCGGCCCCCAGATTCGAGCAGTGCAGCTTGTTCTTCGGCAACCCCTCGAGCGCGGCCGCCACATCCTTGTTGGTGATTTTCTTGGCCTCGGCCAGGCGCTTGCCCTTGGCGATCTCGGTCAGCATGCTGGAGACGGCGATGGCCGACCCGCAGCCGAAGGTCTGGAACTTGATGTCGTCGATGCGATCCTCCTTGATTTTGAGGTAGATCGTCATCATGTCCCCGCACAGCGGGTTGCCCACCTCACCCACCCCGTCGGCATCCTCGAGCGTGCCCACGTTGCGGGGGTTGCGGAAGTGATCCATCACCACCTTGTTGTACATCATGACGGCTAATCCTCCCTGAGTTTATCGTCGCGTGGAAAGAATAACCACGGCACCGCCGGAGTAAAGGCTCCGGCCGGGGCGGTGCGCGCGCAGCTCGATTGAGCCACCTCATACTCCGATTGCCCGCCCGCTGCAACACTCGCGAGCCCTCCGGGCCCGCGCCCGGCGTTTGACATGGGGTCGGGGGGCCAATAGAATGCCGCCCGATGAGCCCACCCACTCCCAACCGCCGGACGGCGCGCACCGTTCTTGCCGGAACGCTCGCTCTGCTCGTGGCGCTTTTTGCGGCCTTGCTGCTCCTGACGCCCGTCGACCTTCGCTCCGCCGGGCTCAGGGCCTTCATCGAGTCCAGGGTCGGCGCAGCGGCCGGCGGGCGCTTCACCTACGAGCAGCTGCAGCTGTCCATCTTCCCCCGCCCCGGGCTCACCCTCACCCGCCCCGCCCTCGAGCGGGCCGATCTGGCTGCCGCGGCCGAAGCGGCGACGGTCGTCCCGAAGCTCTGGCCTCTGGTGCGCGGCGAGTTCCAGCCGGCCAAGATCCGCCTGGACGCACCCGCGCTGCGCCTCAGCGGGGCCGTCTTCGACCGGCCGGCACCGGCCGCACCCGTCGATTTTTCCCGCTGGAGCTCCGCCGCGGCAGCCGTTGCGACAGAGCGGCTGCCGCAGGTCGACATCGACATCGTCGGCGGCCGGCTCCTTATCCCCGGTTCCGGCGAACTCACCCTCGACGTCACGGGCATCCGGGCCGGACTGAGACTCTCCGACGGACGCCTGTCGGCCGGGCTGCAGTGCGAGTCGAACCTCTGGAAAAAGCTCGAGCTGAGCGGTCTTTTGGCGATCGACTCGCTGAAAGGCGTCCTCGAGCTCACGCTTGCGGAGTTCCGGCCGGCGCCGCTTCTGGCCTGGGGCTTTCCGGAGAGCGCCTTCCAGCTGAGCGAGGGCCGCGTCAGCCTGAACCTGCAGGTGACGTCCGAAGGGCGCCACAGAGCGCAGGCCCGGCTGACCGGCGACGCCGCGCACCTGCGGGTGCGCCATGGGGGGGCCGAGGCCGAAATCGACATCGACGCCATCGCCGCCGAAATGGATGCGGGCCCGGGGCGTTTGAGCGTGTCGATTCCGAAGCTGGTTGCCCGCAGGCCGATGGCCGAGGCCAGCGCGACGCTCGTCTACGACGAGGCGCTCGCCCCGCGCATCGCCGTGGGCATCGAAGGACAATCGGTCGATGTGGGCGAGGTGCGCCGGACGGCGCTCGCCCTGCTCTCGGGCTCCGCGGAGGCGCACGCCGTCTTCGACGTCCTGCGCGGCGGCTCCGTGCCGTGGATCGCCGTGAGCCTGCAGGCAGACCGCCTGGAGGAGCTGGGCCGTCTGCGCCACGTCGAGATCCGCGGCCGAATGGAGCAGGGGCGCCTGTTCATACCGGGCGTAACGCTGGACCTGGAGGGGGTGTCCGGAGACGCCGTCATCGCCGATGGGGTTCTCGAGGGCAGCCGCCTCAGCGCCCACACCCGCGGAACGAAAGCTCAAAACGGCTCCCTGCGGCTCGGCCTGTCGGGGGCCGACCCGCTCTTCGCCCTCGACATCACGATGGAGGCCGACCTCCAACCGCTGCCGGAGATCCTGGAGAGGGTGGTCCGGAACAAAGCGTTTCTCCAGGAACTGCGGCGCGTCGGCCCGTTTCAGGGCAGGGCCCGCGGGCGGCTCGAACTCACCGGATCCCTTGGCGACATGCAGGTCAAAGTCGATGCCGCGGACCTCGACATCCGCGCGCGGCATGCGGCCATCCCGTTGCCCATCGCGTTCGAGGGGGGCCGCTTCCAATACGATGAGGCCTCCCTTGCGCTGGAGGGGGTCGACGTGCGGCTGGGCAGATCGAGGCTGCCTCAGATGCGGGCGGTGTTGGAGTTGACCGGCTCGCAGCGCCTGCGCGCCTCGTCGCCCTCGGCCGAGCTCGATCTGGCCGAACTGTTCCCGCTGGCCGGCGGCCTCGGTTCCCCGGACCGGCTCCGATCCATCGAGGGCTCGGTCGCTTCGGGGCCGTGGGAATTTTCCGGAAATCCCGCCGCCCCGGAGAGTTGGGCCTTGGAGGGCGCCGGCCAGGTGCGCAACCTCACGCTGGCCTCCGGGCGTTTGCCGGAGGCCGTCCGCGTCGAGTCGGCGGCATGGAGCTGCCGCGGGAAACGCCTCCAGGCGGAAAGCCGCAGCATCGCCATGGGATCCACCCGGGTGCACGCCCTGGCGGGCGAGCTCGACTGGTCGGAAGAGCCCCGGCTGGAGCTTTCCCAAGGCGCCGTTTCCATAGCCGTCGAGCATCTGTATTGGTTGCTCGACCGGCAGATCGGCCTGCAGGACGCCATCGGGCCGCTGGCGCCGCTGGCGGGAGCGTTGACCTTCAAGGAGCTGCACGGCGCGCTGAGCTTTCCGGCGGCGGGCGCGGTTCAAGCGCACCTCAGCGCAGCCCTCGGTGAAGGGGTCATCCGGTCCGAGCGCCTGCCGGCCCCTCTGGCGGTGGACTCCGGCACCATCCTCTGGAGCGGCAGTTTTCTCGATATCCGGCACCTCGATGCCCGTATCGAGGAATCCGCGGCGCAGGGGGTGTCGATCGGCATCGACTGGGGCCTGCGCGACTCGATCGCGATCCGGGTCGAATCCCTGCTGATCGAATGCGCAGAAACCTACCCTTGGCTCTCCCGGCTGCCGGCGGCCGCCTGGCTGCGGCGGGACATTACCGATGTTCAAGGCACCATCGCCCTCGCCGGGCTGCGGCTGAGCGGCAACATGCGCGACCCGCGCCGCTGGTCCTTTGGGGTGGAGGCGACCCTCAACCACCTGGATGTCGCCACGACGTTTTTGGAAAACCCGGTCCGGATCCGCGACGGCCGGGTCCTGCTTCAGGAACGCGCAACACCCGCAGGCGAAGCCACCGCCGTCCGCCTGGATGCCTTCCAGGTCGCCACAGGGCGCAACCGCGCGCTGGCCTCGGGAGAGATCGTGTGGGACGCCGACAGCGTTTCCGTCGATCTTGCCCTGATCTGCGAATCCATCGTGTGGAGCGAACTGGAGTCTCTCTCCGACCGCTTCGCCCGGCGCGGCCCGCACGCCAAGCGCACCGTAACCGGCAGAATCGAGCTGCGCGCGGAGGAGGTCAGCCTGGGGCGCTACCATTTCCAGCCGGTCGAGGCCCACGTGATCCTCCGCCCGCAAGCGACGAGGGTGGAAATCGAGCGGGCCGGATTGTGCGGCATCGTGACCATCGGGCAGCTCGAGTTCCCGGCCGGGCAGATCGAGGCCTTTCTCATCCCGATCGCCGACAACACTCTGCTCGACAACACCCTCACTTGCCTGAGCGGCCAAAAAACCATCGCCACCGGGCAGTTCAACATCGATGGCGCGCTGCAGGCCCGCTCCGCCCCAGCCGATTTTCTCAAGGCGTTGAGCGGAAAGATCGAATTCATCTCCGAAGAGGGCCGCATCCTGCGCTCCGCCCTGCTCGCCCGGGTCCTCTCCCTGATCAACATCACCGAGATCTACCGGGGCACGCTGCCCGACCTGACCGGCAAGGGGGTGGAGTACAAGCGCACCCAGATATCGGCCGAGTTCGCCAACGGCGAGGTCCTCATCCACAGCTGGACCCTCGACGGCCCCAGCCTGTGGCTGGGCGCCCGCGGCAAGATCAACCTCCTCGAGGACACCCTGCAGCTCTTCGTCGTGGTCTCGCCGTTCAAAACCTTCGACCGCATCATCCGCGCCATCCCCCTGATCGGATACCTCTTCGGCGGCCGGCTGGTGGCCGTCCCCGTCCAGGCGAGCGGCGCCCTCGAAGATCCGGAGGTGGTCCCGATGCACCCGGCCGCCCTGGGGGAGAGCATTCTGGACATGGTCGGCCGGGCGCTGCTCCTGCCCGTGCGCATCATCCAGCCGCTGATACCCGATATCGACGCCAGCGTCGATATCGGGGGATCCTTCATGATGCGCGAATGAGGGGGGCGCGATGCGCCGCAGACCGCGCTTGACTTTTAGGAGGACGGCCTAACCATACGCTTGCGGAACGGATGCGTTTGACCCAACCCGTAAGTGACTCTCAGCTAGGAGGTTCTGAAATGGCTTACACCTGCAAGACCTGTGGAGCGGTTGCCAAGGAGCCCGGGCATCTGTGCGATCCCTGCGGCGACAAAGCCAAGTGCAGCTTTTGCGGAGCGCCTTCGGCGGACGCCCGGCATGTGTGCAAGGACAAGTTGGCGGCCATGAAATTCACCTGCAGCGGCTGCGGCCGCGTGGCCATGGAGCAAGAGCACCTCTGCAAGCCGGTGCCGATCCCCTAGCCCGCCCCGGCGGGCGGATCTTCCGCCCGCCGGAGGCCCCCCGGCCGATCAGCAACGAACCAGCGCGCGTTTGGCATCTCGAGCGGTCATGGCACGACAGGCCCTCAGCTTCGAACAAGGCCCGATCCGCCCCCCCAACGAGGCCCAGAGCCTCCTGCTGCGCTTTACCCGCAACTGCCCCTGGAACCGGTGCATGTTCTGCCCGGTCTACAAAGGCCGGCGGTTTGCGCTGCGGCCGGTGGAGGAGATCAAGGCCGACATCCGAACAGCGCGCACCATTGCCGATGAGATCGGCGACCTCTCGGTGCGGCTCGGCTGCGGCGGTGCGGTGACCGACACGGTGGCCGGAGCGGTCATGGCCGCACCCGAGCTCTCGAGCAGCTACCGCAGCGTGGCGGTCTGGCTGTATTACCAAACCGGCGCCTGTTTTCTGCAGGATGCCGACAACCTCATCCTGCGCACCGATGAACTGGTGGAGGCGCTCGCCTTCCTGCGGCACACCTTTCCGGAGATCCGACGCGTGACCACTTACTCCCGCTCGCGCACCGCGGCCCGCAAGTCGCCCGAGGCGCTGCGCCGCATTCGCGCGGCCGGCCTGGACCGGGTGCACATCGGGCTCGAGTCCGGCAGCGACGCCGTCTTGCGCCTGATGAAAAAGGGGGTGACGGCGCAGCAGCAGGTGGATGCCGGCCGCCGGCTGGTGGCGGCAGGGCTTGAGCTCTCCGAATATGTGATGCCGGGGCTCGGCGGACAGGATCTGTGGCGCGAGCACGCCGTGGAGACGGCGCGGGTGTTGAACCGCATCAACCCCCACTTCATCCGGCTGCGCAGCCTGCGGGTGCCCTCCCGGGTGCCGCTGCACGCGCATCTGGCCTCCGGCGCCTTCCGCATGCAGACCGACGACATGCTGGTCGCGGAGATCCGAGTCCTCATCGAGTCGCTCGAGGGCATCACCAGCACGGTTGCGAGCGATCACATCATGAACCTGCTCGAGGAGGTCGCCGGCAAGCTGCCGGAGGACAAGCCCCGGATGCTCGCGGCGGTAAAAGCCTACCAGGAGTTGAGCGACAGCGATCGGATCATTTTCCGCGTCGGCCGCCGCGGCGGCGCCTTTCGGTCGGTCGGCGACCTGGAGCGGCAGCCGGAGACGGTAAAAAAAATCGAGGCCCTGATCGCCGAGCTGCGCACGCGCGAAGGCCCCCAGGGGGTCGAACGCATGATTTCCGACATGGTGGATCAGTACATCTGAGCGCGCACGGCGGTCCGCAAACCGCCGGCCCCTCCGTGAAGGCGCCGCCCTCTGCGGCGAACGAACCGGTCAGCGGCGGCCATGGGCGTAAACGGTCACAGGCGGGGACCGGAGCCGCCGGCCGGATGACGGCCCAGACCCAGAGCGCGCAGCGCCATCTGCGCAGCCGCCGTAATTTCAGCGACCTTCAGCATCCGGCCGGCCAGCAGCATCAACGCCAGGAACGCCGCGCCCACCAGCAGCGCCACTGCCAGGCTGCCGATTAGGCCGGAGGCGTCGATCAGCGCCAGCGCCAGGCCGCGGCAGCCGGCCAGGATGGGAACCAGCGCCAGCCCGAGGAGCGCCATCTTGAGATAGAAGCGCAAGACCTCGCCCTGCCCCTGGTTGCCGCTGCGCCGGTTCCAGATGACGTAGAGCACGACCGCCTGCAGAACGCCCGTGACGGACACCGCCAGCGCGATCCCCGGCACGCCCATCAACGCAAGTCCGGCCAGGTAGAGCGGCAGGCCCGCCAGGACGGCCAGGGTACCGAACACGGCGGGTGTGAGCGTGTTGCGGGTGGCGTAGAAGCCCCGCACGACGACCGTGTTGGCTGAAAAGGCCACCGCCCCCACCAGAAAACAGCTCAGCGCCTCGGCCGTCAGGCTCGTCGCGGCCGGCTCGAAGCGCCCGCGTTCGAACAGGATGCGCACCACCTCGGTGCTCAACACCATCAACAGGCCGGAGACCGGAATCACCAGGGCGAGGTAGCGCAGGGTGCGGTTCAAAAGCCGATTCAGCTCGGCGATGTCGCCCGCTTCGGCCAGTCTGGCCATGAACGGGAAGGAGGCCGTCCCGACGGCCTGGCCGAACACCCCGACCAGAATGAGCATGACCCGCAGGCTGAAATTCAACACCGCAATGCCTCCGGCGGGCAGATAGGAGCCGAAAAATCGGAACAAGAACTCGGTGGAAAAGGCCATGCTGAGCCCGACCACGAGAGGCAGGGTCAAGCGCAGGTATTCCTGCACCTCGGGGTGCCGCCAGCCCCAGGCGAGCCTCAGGCGCATTCCCACCCGGCGCGCCCCCCCGATCTGCAGCCCCAGATTGCCGACCAGCGCTCCGGCCAGGACCCCCCAGGCAAACCCCTCCATCCCCAGCCAGGGACCCAGCAGAAGGCCGCCGAGAATGATGCCCAGGTTGTAGATCAGGGGCGCCAGCGCCGGCAGAAGGAAGCGGCCGTGGGCGAACTGGACCGCCATGAGGAGCCCGCCCGCAAAAAAAGCCATCTGCGCCGGGAGGATGATGCGGGTCATCCGGGCCGCGGCCTCGAGCACGTCGGGCTCCCGGACGCCGGGGGCCGCCACCGCCACCAACTCGGGGGCGAACGCCATGGCCGCCCCCGTGGCGGCCGCGGCGATGGCGCCGAAGGTGCAAAAAATGACGGAGAAGACCCGCCACGCCTCCCTCTGGTCCTGCCGGAGCAGATATCGGGTAAAAATGGGAATGAAGGTGACGGAGAGAAACCCGCTGGCCAGCACGTGGTTGAGGATTTCCGGAATGGCGAAGGCGATCTGGTAGGCGTCCACCTCCACCCCCGCCCCGCCGACAAAGGCCACGCTCATCTCGCGCAGCAGCCCGACGACGCGGCTCAAAAACACCGAGCCCATCATGATCAGCGAGGCGATCCCGATTTTTCGGTAGCTGGAGGCGGCCATGGGCGGTGACGGCGCAGGAGAATCGGTTAAGGTGTGGTCCTCTTTAACCGATATCCTCCCCAAGAAGCAACCTTCATCGGGGCGGCGGCGCCTGGACATTTCTTGACTTTGCAAGTCCGATTCCCTATAGGAACACGTAACCCTCCACGCACTGCAAGGAACGGATCGAATGGCCGAGGACAAAACCGGCATCCCGCAAAAAATCACAGCCGTTCTGGTCTACGGGCGCCTGCCGCTCGTGTTCGGGGGCATGCTCTGCGCCGTGGCGGTGATGTGGACCCGCAGCCCGACCCTCTACACGATCGGGGTCATCCTGCTCTTCATCTCCATGAGCTTCGACCTGGTCGACGGCTGGCTCGCCGCCCGATTCTACCCCCACCCGCAGATGGCGCAGCTGGCCGACCGCATCCTCGACAAGCTCGTCTACTCGATCATCTTTCCCCTGGTGTCGGTGGGCGCCATGTGGCGGCTGCTCTACGTCGCGCCGGACCCCAAGCAGACCGAGCTGCTGCATGCCGTGCTGGTGCTGTTTTTGACCGTCACCGTGCTGGTGCGGGACAACTTCGCCCACTTCATGCGCGGCGTCGCGCTGCGCTTCGACCAGGACATCGAATACCGCGAGTTCATCCGGCTGCGCACGGTGGTGGCCGCCCCGGTCGGGGCGCTGCTCTACGCCTTCGTCTTCTATGTCCCGGACGGCCCGCCCTCCCTCGTTTACGACTGGATCTCCCGGATCGCCCAGCCCCCCTTGCGCACCCTGTTCTTCATCGAAATCATCTTTATCATCATCAACGCCGGCTCGATGGCGAGCCTCGTCCGCCGCTACGGCTCGCTGTGCCTGCAGGAGATGTGCCTCGGCAACGAATCCCTGCGGCGCCGGATCCTGACCTGGTTCCCGAACGCGCTGACGGTGATGAACGCGACCATGGGCCTGCTGGCCGTATTTTTCGCCGGCCAGGGCCGGCTGCGGGAAGCCTCGTTGTTTCTGCTCGGAGCCGCGCTGTTCGACAAACTGGACGGCGCGGTCGCCCGCCGCCTGGGCTTGACCGAACCGCTGCCCGGAGCCCAGCCCAAGGCCGTGAGCATGGGCGGCCTGCTCGACGACATCGCCGATGCCGTCAGCTTCTGCATCGCGCCGGCCTGGATTTTTTTCATCCTGATGGCCGACTACCCGGACGCGGCGATGCAGCGGCTGCCCTACGGCTGGGTGGCCGCGCTTTACGCTCTGGCCGGCATCGGCCGGCTGATCTATTTCACCTTGGACAAGAGGCCCATCCCCGGGTTCTTCAAGGGCATGCCCACTCCGGCGGGGGCCATCCTGGTCATCGCCCCGATGGTCATCTTCAACTATGTTCCGGGGGAGACCCCGGTCATGGAGCGCTTCTGGGCCTTTTTCTCCTTCGGGCTGATGATCGCCACCGCCCTGGTCATGAACGCCTACCCGATCCGCTACCTTCACATCGGCCGCTTCATGAGCCGCCATCCCTGGGTGACCCGCTGCTGTCTGCTGGTGCTGCTCTGCTCGCTGCTGACGCCGTTCTACGGCCACGTGCTGCTGTGCCTGATGCTGCTCTACGGCTTCTCCCCGCTCGCCACCGGCAAAATTGACCCCCGAACGGCCGCGAGCGAAACCCGTCGAAAACCTGCGTGACCGGTCGCGCACCGGCAGCGCCGCGCTTGTGGTGCAGGAGCTTGCCAAGGCGGGTGATCTGCACTATTAGTTACTGCCACATAGATCTGCCGATCAAACCCCGCAAACTGCCGTAGCGCACTGCATACGCGTAGGCCTCGCATGACCGAAACCTTGAAATCGTTGGGGATTTGCTTGGGGGCGTCGACCATATCGCTCTGCTGGGTGGAGGTCGACCGAACGGGTCCGGCGCCCCGGCCGCGCATCATCGGCCACGCGCTCCACCCCCACGAGGGCGACCCCAAGGCCACGCTGATCCGCGCTCTGCAATCGCTCGACATAGAATCGTTCGACCGCATGGCGGCCACCGGCCGCAAGTTCCGCAAATTCGTCAACCTCTCCTCGATCCCGGAACCCGAGGCCGTCGAGCACGCCTACCCCATCGTCGCGCCCGATGGGGTCGCGTGCCCGGCCGTGGTCTCAGCGGGCGGCGAAACCTTCATGGTCTATGCCCTGGACCGGGCCGGCCGCATCGCCAACGTGATCACGGGCAACAAGTGCGCCTCAGGCACCGGTGAGTTCTTCCTGCAGCAGCTGCGGCGCATGAACGTCAGCCTGGAGGAGGCCGCCCAGTTCGCAGCGGTGGCAGAGCCCCACCACGTCTCCGGGCGCTGTTCGGTCTTCTGCAAGTCCGACTGCACGCATGCCACCAACAAGGGCATCCCCAAGGCGCGCGTGACCGCCGGCCTCTGCAAGATGATGGCCAACAAGATCCTGGAGCTGCTGAAGCGCGTCGAGCGGCGCCGGATCATGATCGCCGGCGGCACCGCCCGCAACCGCATGATGATAGACTACCTGCGTGCGGAAATCCCCGAGCTGGTCGTCCCGGAGCAGGCCCCCTACCTGGAGGCGCTGGGGGCCGCCCTGTGGGCCCTCGCGCACGAAACCCGCGCTTTTCCCGGGTTCGATCGGCTCTTCGTCGCGGGCTCGAGCGCGTTTGCCCGTTTGGCCCCTCTGGGCGATTTCGAGGCCATGGTCGAGTTCAAATCCATCGCGCGCGGCGCGATCCGCCCCGGGGACAGCTGCATCGTCGGGCTGGATGTGGGGTCCACCACGACCAAGGCCGTTCTCCTGCGGCAGCCGGGCCACGCGCTGCTGGCCTCGGTCTACCTGCGCACCAGCGGGGACCCGGTCGGGGCCTCCCGCCAGTGCTATCGTTCGCTTCTCGAACAGGTGCGGCGCCAGGTCGAGCCCGCGGCCATCCGCATCGTCGGCCTGGGGGTGACCGGCTCGGGGCGGCAGATCGCCGGGCTGCACGCGCTCACCGACGGCGTCATCAACGAAATCATCGCCCACGCCACGGCCGCCGTCTATTTCGACCCGCAGGTGGACACCATTTTCGAAATCGGCGGCCAGGATGCGAAATACACCTACATCACCAATTCCGTCCCGTCGGACTACGCGATGAACGAGGCGTGCTCGGCCGGCACCGGATCCTTTTTGGAGGAGTCGGCCCTGGAGACCCTCGGGGTGAGCATGGAGGAGATCGCGCCGATCGCCCTGCGCGGCAAGCAGCCCCCGAACTTCAACGACCAGTGCGCGGCCTTCATCGCCTCGGACATCAAAAACGCCATCCACGAGAGCGTCGCGCACGAGGACATCGTCGCCGGCCTGGTCTATTCGATCTGCATGAACTACTCCAACCGCGTCAAGGGCAACCGGCCGGTGGGGGAGAAGGTCTTCATGCAGGGCGGGGTCTGCTACAACCGCGCCGTGCCCCTGGCGATGGCGGCGCTGGTGGGCAAACCGATCGTGGTGCCGCCGGAGCCCGGCCTGATGGGCGCCTTCGGCGTGGCGCTCGAGGTCGGCCAGCGCATCGCGCGCGGGTTCCTGGCGGAGGCCCGCTTCGACCTCGCGACCCTGGCCGAACGGGAGGTCGGCTACGGACGGAGCTTCGTTTGCCGCGGCGGCAAGGAAAAATGCGATCGGCGCTGCCCGATCGCCGTCATCGAGGTGGAAGGCCGCAAGTACCCCTTCGGCGGGGCCTGCAACCGCTATTACAACCTGCGCCACAATGTCGCGGTGGCGGTCGAGACGCTCGACCTCGTGAGCCTGCGCCAGAAGCGGGTCTTCCAAACCTTCGGCCGGCCCCCGTCGGCCGGCCCGGCCCCGGGTGCCCGCGGCCGCGTGGGGCTGAACCGCAGCTTCCTGGTGAACACCTATTACCCGCTCTATTCCAATTTCTTCGGCCGGCTGGGGTTCGACATCGTGCTGCCCGACCGCCCCGCGCAGGCGGGCATCGACCAGCGCGGCGCCGCTTTCTGCTACCCCGTCGAGCTGGCCCACGGTTTTTTCCACTCGCTGCTCGCAAGCGCCGACCCGCCCGACTACATCTTCCTGCCGCATTTCAAAGCCGTGCCGAATCTGCAGGAGGAGAGCAGCCGCCAGTCCCAGGTCTGCCCGCTGGTCCAGGGGGAGACCTTTTACCTCCAGACCGCCTTTCGCGAGGCCCTGGAGCGCCTGGAGCGGCGCGGCACCCGCCTGCTGGCCCCCTTGATGGACCTCTCCGGAGGCATCCACACGGCGCGGGCGCCCCTCGTCGAGGCCGCGCGCGCGATGGGGATCGGCGAACGCGCAGCGCGGGAGGCCTTCGAATTCGCCGTGCAGCGGCAGCTCGAGTGCGCCGCGGCCATGAAGGCCGAGGGCCGGCGAGTGCTCGCCGCACTCGAGGCGGACCCGGACAAAATGGGGGTCGTCATCCTCTCGCGGCCCTACAGCGGCTTTGCCGAAGAGGCCCACATGGGCATCCCCCACAAGTTCGCCTCCCGCGGCGTGCCGGTGATCCCGCTGGACTTCCTGGATCTCGACGCGCAGCGCTCGAAGCGGCACATGTACTGGGGGATTGGGAAACTCATCGTCAAGGCCGCCCGCAAGGTGGCAGCGCACCCCCAGCTCTTTGCGACCTTCATCACCAACTTCTCCTGCGGCCCGGACTCCTTTTTGATCGGCTATGTGCGCGAGATCATGGGGCGCAAACCCTCCCTGACGCTCGAGCTCGACAGCCACACCGCCGACGCCGGCCTTGAAACCCGCGTGGAGGCGTTTCTGGACATCGTCCAGGCCTACCGCCGGCTGGCCGCCCGGCGGCTCATCCCGCCAGGCGCACAGCCGTTCACCCCGGCCGGCACCGTGATCGAGGCCGGCCGGGCGAAGGTGCAGACCTCCTCCGGCGAGCTGCTGCCGCTGACCGACCCGCGGGTCACGATCCTGATCCCCTCGATGGGCCGGCTGGGGACCGAGGCGTTCGCCGCCTTCATGCGGGGCTACGGCCTCAACGCCAAGGCCCACCGCGAAAACGACGATGCCATCCTGAAGATCGGCCGCGCCAACACCTCCTGCAAGGAGTGCCTGCCGCTGATTTTGACCACCGGCACCCTGCTCAGCTATGTCCAGAACGGCCGCGGCCCCGAGGAAGTGGTCGTCTACTTCATGCCGACCGGCTCCGGCCCGTGCCGCTTCGGCCAGTACTCGATCTTCATGGAGGACCTGGTCCGGCGGATGCGAATCCCGAACGTGGCCTTGCTGGCCTTGTCTTCGGACAACTCCTACGTCGGCATGGACAAAAATTTCGAGCGCCACGCCTGGTGGGCGGTCATCGTTTCCGACGTCATGGAGGACATCCGCTCCATGCTGCTGGCGGCCGCGGCGGACCCGGCCGGCGCCATGGCCGTTTTCGAGCAGCAGTGGCGGCAGCTCCTCGGCGCCATGGAGCAGGCGGACTTCAAGGTGCTGACGGCCCAGCTCTCCCGTTGCGCCGAGCGCCTGAAGGCGATCGCGCTGCGCCGGCCGCCCGAAACCGTCCCCACGGTCACCCTCTCCGGGGAGATTTTCGTCCGGCGCGACAATCTCTCGCGCCAGTATCTCACGGAGCGTCTGGCGCGGCGGGGGTTCGCAACGGTGTGCGCCCCCGTGGCCGAGTGGGTGCACTACTGCAACTTCATGGTGGCGAGCGGATTCAACCAGGACCCCCTCTCCGCCCTGCAGAAGTTCAAGCTCAAACTGCGCAACTTCTTCCAGGGGCGCTACGAGCGGACCATCAAGGAGATCCTGGCCGGTACCGGACTGGTCCAGGCCCACAGCCCGAATATAAAAACGCTGCTCGCCAGCGCCCAGCCCTATATCTCCGCCAACCTGCCGGGGGAAGCCGTGCTGACGGTCGGCGGATCCTTGACCGACATCGTGCGCCACGCCTGCGGGGTGATCGCCATCGGACCTTTCGGCTGCATGCCCAACCGGATCTCGGAGGCGATCCTGAGCGAGGCCATGACCGCCCGCGGCAAACTGGCCGCCGACCCGGGCGCCCCCCACCTGCGCTCGATCCTAACCGAGATCGACCATCTGCCGTTTCTGGCGATCGAGAGCGACGGCTCGCCGTTTCCCCAGGTCATCACGGCCAAGCTGGAAGCCTTCCTGCTCAGGGCCGAACGCCTCCACCAGCGCATGCTGGCGACCGGGCAGCGCTGACCCCCTTTGCCCGAAAGATGCCCCCCATGACGATGCCGCAGGCGCTGAGACTGCCCCAACCCGACTTCGCCGGCACGGTCCCGGTCGAACAGGCGCTGTTGGCCCGGCGCTCGGAGCGGGCCTTTTCCCAGCGGGCGCTGGCGCTGGCCGATCTCTCCCAGCTGTTGTGGGCGGCCCAGGGGGTCACCCGCCCCCGCGGTTATCGCACCGCACCCTCGGCCGGCGCCAGCTACCCCCTTGAAATCCATGCGGCCGCCGGCCTGGTGGCCGAGCTCGCCGCCGGGATCTACCGCTACCGCAGCCCCGACCACAGCCTGATCCCCGCCGCGCCCGGGGATCGGCGGGAGGATTTGGCGCGGGCCGCCCTGAACCAGCGGTTTGTGGCCAGGGCCCCGGTCGTGCTGGTGATCGCCGTGGTCTATGCGCGGGTGTGCGCCACCTACGGCCGCCGCGGCGTGCGCTACGCCGACATGGAGGCCGGCCACGCCGCGCAGAACATCAGCCTGCAGGCTGCGGCGCTGGGGATCGGCGCGGTCATGGTCGGGGCCTTCGACGATGCCGAGGTGCGCCGGATCGCCGCGCTGCCGCCGGAGGAAGAGCCGCTCTATCTGATCCCGGTCGGAAGGTAGGAAACGACGCAGCGCAACGCGCCGTGTGCCATGGGCCGCCCGCCCGTTATTCTCGGCCCTGTGCCTGATGCGCTATGCCCTCAGCGGATTCGACCGGGTGCCGATAAACGCGGGCGGGAGATGGATGCGTGATGAACTCGGAAAGCAAGGCCGTCTGGGGCTGGGCGTTGTACGATTGGGCGAACTCCGCCTTCGCCACCACGGTCATCGCCGGGTTTTTCCCGGTCTTCTTCAAACACTACTGGAGCCACGGCGCAGACCCCAATCTCAGCACCGCCCAGCTCGGTTTCGGCAACGCTTGTGCCGGTCTGGTGATGGCCCTTTTGGCGCCGCTGCTCGGCGCGGTGGCCGACCGGGCCTCCGCCCGCAAGCGGTTCCTGATCGTCTTCGCCTACCTCGGGGCTTTGAGCACCGCCGGTCTCTACCTGGTGGGACAGGGGAACTGGGCGCTGGCGATTTTCACTTTCGCCATGGGCAACATCGGCTTCTCCGGAGCCAACGTCTTCTATGACGCGCTGCTGACGCGCGTGGCCCGGCCCGAGCGCATCGACGCCGTCTCCAGTCTGGGCTATGCCCTGGGATATCTCGGCGGGGGGCTGCTGTTCGCCTTCAACGTGCTCACCACGCTGATGCCCCAGGCCTTCGGCCTGCCCGATGCCGCCGCGGCCGTGCGCCTCTCGTTCGTGTCGGTGGCCCTGTGGTGGGGCGGCTTCACCCTTTTCACGATCTTCTGGGTCCCGGAGCACCGTGGCTCGACAGCCTCGCCGGCCCCCCTGGCGGCCCTCGCCGAGGGGTTTGCCCGATTGCGGTCGACGCTGCAAAAGATCCGGCAGTTCAAGCCGGCGTTGATCTTCCTGCTGGCCTACTGGTTCTACATCGACGGGGTCGACACCATCATCCGCATGGCCGTGGACTACGGGCTGGCGCTCGGCTTCCCCTCCTCCGACCTCATCACGGCGCTCCTGATCGTCCAGTTCGTGGGGTTTCCGGCCGCGCTCGGCTTCGGGCGGCTGGGACAGCGCTGGGGCACGCGCCGGGTGATCTTTATGGCCATCGGCGTGTACATGGGGGTGACGGTCTGGGGCGCCCTGATGACCCACCGCATGGAGTTCTACGTCATGGCGGTGGCCATCGGACTGGTGCAGGGCGGCATCCAGGCGCTCAGCCGCTCCTATTACGCGCGGCTGATCCCCCCGGAGCAGGCGGCGGAGTTCTTCGGCTTCTACAACATGCTGGGCAAGTTCGCCTCGATCATCGGCCCCGCGCTGATGGGAGCCGTGGGGCTGCTGGTGCGCCGGGCGCTCATGCCCGCTGCCCCCAGCGCCGAGGAGCTGATCCGGGTCGGGCAGATGGCCTCGCGCTGGAGCATCGCCTCCCTCCTGGTCCTGTTTGCCATCGGCGCGCTCTTGCTCTATTTTGCGGATCCCAAGGCGGGCCGCACGCCCGACTCTCAGGGCTGAATCTGTTTGAGGATCGCCTGCAGGCGGGCAACGTGATTGGTGAAGATCCAGTCCACGCCGCGGCGGAGCTCCCGCAGCAGGACGCTGCGCGAACCGGCGTAGCCGGTGCCCACCTTCCGGCCGAGGGCGTGCTGCTGCCGGATGATGCCTCCGCCCACCAGCTGGTAGTGGCCGGCCACACCGGCATACCCTGCCCGGGCGGCCAGGCGGCTCGCCCCTGCGGGATTCAGCCGCGCCACCGGCAGACAGGCATGCGGGGGCACGAAGGGCGCGCGCCGGAACAGCTCCGGGTCGAGCGCCAGCAGGTGGAAATCCTCACCGGGCGCGAGCCCGGATAGGAGCTCCCGCAGGATTTGCGCTTGGCGTCGGGGATCGGGATAGGGCTCGGCTTTGATCTCCGCCATCAGGTGCAGCTTGCCGCCGTAGCGGTGGATGACATCGGCCAGCCTCGGCACCCGGGGGCAGACGGCGGCCAGCTCCTCCAGCCTACAGCGGGACACCGCGTGGGGCAGTCCGAAGACCCGCTGCAGGCCGGGGTCGTGGATCACGACCGGCACGAGGTCGCGGGTCCAGCGGATGTCGAACTCGATCCCCCACACCCCCTGCGCCAACGCGGCATCGAAGGCGGGCAGGGTGTTTTCCAGGACGCCGCGGCGCTCGTGCGCGCCGCGGTGGGCGACGATGCGGCAGTTTTTGAGCTGGACGGCACCCGGATTCGACTGGGGCACCCGGGCGTAGATCCGGTCGACGGCCGGCAGCAGCAGGTTTTCGAGTCGGTCGAAGAGGCTCATGGGGTCTGCGTCTCGATTTCCACTGGAACGAGGCCTTGTATAGCGCAACTCGGATTCACGTGTCACTCGCTAAAACTGGTTTCATGACCCCGTCTGGCGGCCGGGGGGCCCGCCGCAGCGGGATGGCAGGCCTCTCGAACGTGCTCACGACCCGTTGAGACTGCTGCGCTTTCGAACCGGCCTGCCGCCTGGCCCGCAACCGTGATCCGAGCTTGCGAAACAAGTTCAACTTGGGGCTGAAGGAGATACGGATGAATGATCTCAAACGCCGGGTCCAGGTGTGCGTCCCCTTCGCACGGCTGAGGGCGGAGCTGCTCGGGCATTTCACCGCCAACCGGCTCAACCCCGAGATCGGGATCGACGCGCCCGCCCTGGAGCGGTTTTCCTTTGAGGACTTCGCCGCCGTGGCCGACGTGTTGCACCGGCACGGCCTCACGGTCACCCTGCATGCGCCGTTTGTGGATCTCTCCGCCGGATCCACCGACCCTGCCATCCGCGCGGTGACCCGTCGGCGCTTCGCGGAGATCCTCCGGCTGGTCCCTCTCTTCACCCCCCGCACCGTGGTGGCGCATGCCGGCTACGATTGGCAGCGCCACGAATACTTCCGCAAGGCCTGGATGGACAACAGCGTCGATTTCTGGACGGAGGTGGCGCAGGGGCTGAACCGCAGCGGCTCCCGGCTCATGCTCGAAAATGTTTACGAGCACGGCCCCGGCGAGCTGCGCGAACTGTTCGAACGCCTGCAGCCCTGCCGGGTCGGCTTGTGCCTGGACTGCGGCCACCTGACCGCCTTCGGCCGGGCCCCGTTCAGCGAGTGGCTCAACGTCCTGGGCCCCTTCATCGGCCAGGTGCACCTGCACGACAACCACGGGAAAAAAGACGACCACCTGCCCCTGGGCCGCGGCATGATCGATTTTTCCGCGCTCTTTGACTATCTGAAGGCCGCCCGCAGCCGCCCGCCGGTCATGACGCTCGAAATCCACGGCACCGACGACCTGGCGACGAGCCTGGCGTGCCTGGAGCGGCTCTGGCCGTGGACCGAACCGTTGGAGCGCGCAGAACCCGCATAGGCGGCCGCCGGCAAATTTCAGCGCCGAGGCGCGGGACGCATTCGCTTGACCGCGCAAAAGCTCAGCGCAAGGCGCGGCGGCAGGCGGCGGCCAGCCGCTCGACCTGGGGCTCGCCGCGGCAGCGCTGCAGGAGCCGCAGCGCTTCCCGGAACCGGTTGAGGTTCATGAGGCTGACCGCCAGGCAGACCATCAGCTGTTCGTCTTGCGGGAAATGCGCCAGTCCCTGCGCCAGCGTCTGGGCGGACGGCTCGAAGCGGCCCGCTCGCTGCTCCAGCATCCCCAGCCCGAGGAAGGCGCGGGCGTGCGGGTGACAGGAGAGGGCTCGCCGGTAGAGCCCCTCCGCCAGCCGAGGCTTGCCGGGGATCAGGTCGACGCCCGCGTAGTCGCCCTGGTCGAAGGTCAGGGCCAGCCGCGAGAAAAAGTCCGCGTGCAGCGGCCGAAATTCGGGGTCCGCGACCGGGTCGAGGGCCTCCACGAACCCGGGCAGGCCCCGGTAGAAGCTCTCCCGCAGCATCCGGCCGAACTCCAGGACCCGCTCGGCCGGCAGGCTGGGGTCGGTTTCAAAGTAGGGGATGTCCTCGACCCGCCGGAGCCAGATATCGTCCGTCCATCCCAGCCGCCGCTTGACGGCCGCGTACAGCGCGGTCCCGGGAAAGAGGTCCAGGATGTAGAAGACGCAGGCGAGGGGCTTGATCGCCCGCATGAGGTCGATGCTCGCCTGGATCGTCTCGCGGGTCTCGCCCGGGCTGCCGTAGATGAAATAGGCCCGGGCCATGATCCCGTACCGCTGGGTCCACTCGAACGCCGTGCGGATTTCGGCGTCGCGCAGGCGCTTGTTCAGGCGCCGGCGGATCTGCGGCGAACCGCTCTCCACTCCGTAGCTGATCTGAATGCAGCCCGCCCGGCGCATCCAGCCGAGAACCTCTTCGTCCACGGCATCCACCCGGGAAATGGCCGCCCAGGACAGCTCCAGCCGGCGGGCCGCCAGCTCGCGGCAGACCTCGAGGACCCGGCGCCGGTTGAGCGTGAAGGTGTCGTCGCTGACGTAGACGAAGCGCCGCCCGCGGGCCCGCAGCCGGGCGAGCTGCTCCACGAAATAGGCCGCCGAGTGGGAGCGGACGCGCCGGCCCCACACGGCGGGCGAGCCGCAGAAGCGGCAGTTGGAGGCGCAGCCCCGGGTCAGGGCGACGTGGGACAGATCGAAATCCCGCGCCGCCATGGGCAGGCGGTCCAGATCGCGGACGGGTTCGGCCGCGGCCGTTCGGACCGGGCGGCCGCGGCGGCGCAACGCCAGCCCGGGGATGGCGCCCGGGTCTTCACCGGCGTTGGGCCCAAGCGCCGCCAGCAAGCGCGGAAAGCTCTCCTCGCCCTCGCCGAGCACGATGTAGTCGATTTCCGGGAAGTGCCGCAGCAGATGCCGCCACAAGAACGTCGCCCCCACTCCGCCGAACACGACGGTGACGGCGGGGTCGATGCGCTTGGCCATCCGGGCGATCTCGATCCCGCCCCAGCGGTTGGCGTGCAGGATCGAACAACCCACCACCTGCGGCCGCTTCTCCCGCAGCTCCCGCTCAGCGGCCGCCTGCGCCCCGCCGCGGTCGTGCCAGTTCAGGACCTCCACCTCATGCCCGCGGGCCTTGAGGGCCGCGGCCACCTGGTAAAGGCCCATCGGCACGCAGCGGATGTCCTCGGCGTCGATGCGGGGGTCGATGAAATAGGGATAGATCAGAAGGGTTCGCATACGCAGACGCATCCCATCGGGCTGCGGCAGCGCCCCGGGGGCTCTTCGGCGGGGCCCTGCCGGACCGCGGTGCCGGCGGCATTGACAGCCGCAGTCGAATTTGCGATGACAACCCCGTAGCCGCCGGCGCATCCGCCCACACCGCAACGAGGCAGCGTGAAAGCCTTTCGCATCACCGCCGTCATTCTCCACCTGGAGGCCGCACTGGTCGGCTCGCCGCTCGGCGCGCTGAAGGCCGCCGCAGGCTGCCCCGCGGCCAGCGAGCTCCCGGAATTCCTGAGAACCGTCAAAAACCCCGCCCGTCGCAGCCTGCTCGTTGCCCTCGAGCGAATCGAGCGCAACACGCCGGCCTCCGGCTGGAAGCCGAGAGCGGGGGCGCGCCGTTTGGTCGACTTCATCCGCCGGCACGGCCTGGGCCTCGGCATCATCAGCCATCATGGCCGCACGGCGGCCCGAACGCAGATCAAATCGATCTTGGGCCTGCGGCCGTCGGAGCTCGACCTCGTCGTCGCCCGCGAGGACCAGCTGGCGGCGGGGCCAGGGGCCGGCGGGTTCCGGGCCGCCTGCCGGCGCATGGGCCGCCGGGCCGCAGAGGTGGCGGTGGTGTCCGCCGACCCCGCCGTGATCGAGCGCGCCCGCGCCGCCGGCTGCCTCACGATCGGCTGTGCGCGCACCACCGGCCGGGCCTCCGGCGCGCCGTCCGCGGATTTCTCCAGCGCCGATGCGCGCGGCATCGGGCGGATCCTGCGGCTCGGAATCCCTCTGTCCGGGGGCAAGCTCCCCAACGACCTGCTCGACGTGGTGCTCGGCGAGGTCGTCGCCAAGGACCCCAGCCTCATCATCACCCCCGCGGTCGGCGAGGACATCGCCGCCGTGGACGTGGGCGCGGAGGAGGTGCTCGTGTTGAAATCCGACCCGATCACCTTCGCCACGGACGCCATCGGGCGCTACGCGGTGCTGGTCAACGCCAACGACATCGCCACGGCCGGTGCGACCCCGCGCTGGCTGCTGACCACCCTGCTCTTTCCGGTGGGCAGCACGGCCTCCGCCGTGGGCCGCCTGGTCGGCGAGCTGCAGCAGAGCTGCAGCGCCTGGGGCATCACGTTGTGCGGCGGCCACACCGAAATCACACCGGCCGTCTGCCGGCCGGTTGTCTGCGGCATGATGGCCGGCACCGTCCGCCGCCGCGACCTCGTCGACAAGCGTCGCATGCGCCCCGGCGACCCGGTGCTGCTGACCAAATCGGTGGCCGTGGAAGGAACCGCCATCATCGCACGCGAATTCGGCCCGCGGCTCAAGGGCCTGGGCCTGACGGCGGGCGAAATCGAGGCCTGCCGCGAATTCCTGGATCACATCAGCATCATCCCGGAGGCCGGAATCGCCGCGCGCATCCGCGGAACCAGCGCCATGCACGATGTGACCGAAGGCGGCCTGGCCACTGCGCTGGTGGAGCTGAGCGCCGCCGGCGGGTTCGGCATCCGGGTCCGCCTCGAAAAGATACCGATCTTCCCGCAAACCCGCAAGATCTGCCGCCTGCTCGGCGTCCACCCGCTGGGGCTGATCGGCTCGGGCAGCCTGCTCATCAGCTGCCGGCCGGGCAGCCAACGGCGGATCGAAAGCGCGTTGGGCCGCGCCGGCATCCGCGTCGCTTGCATCGGCGAGGTCGTCGCCAGCGGCCCTGGGGTCGCGGCGACCCGAAACGGCCGGGCGGCGCGTTGGCCCTCGTTCGAGGTGGATGAGATTGCCAGGCTGTTCGCGCGGGGGGCTGAGCGGTAGCAGAGGTTGTATCGGCGTGGCCGACGTCAGCCGGCCTTGACCCCCTTGTAAAAAACGTCGAAGGCGACGGAGAGGGTCTCTTTCAGGAAGTCCTTGCTCTCATCGATCAGCCGCTTGCTGGTCAACCACAGAATGACGCCGGAGAAGACCGACCAGAACGTGTCGGCCAGCGCCACGGGGTGCCGGTCGATGAACACGCCCCGGGCCACGCCGTCTTTGAAAATCTGGGAGATGGCCCCCATGGATTTGCCGGAGAGGTCCTTAATTTCGGACAGCAGCTGCGGAGAGAGGTTTTTCAGGGTCTCGCTGGACTGCAGATGAAACATGTTGATGATGGTGAGCGGGTCGAACTCATAGACATCGTACATCGCCTCCATGAGCTGCTTGAGCTTCTCATCCGGCCCGGACCCCTTGACGGCATTGACATGCTCGATGCGCAGCAACAGATATTGCAAAATCCGCAGCGACAAGGAGGCGTAGAGCTCCTCCTTGTTCTTGAAATAGAGATAAAGCGTGCCGGGGCTCAGTTCGGCCTCCTGGGCGATGTCCTCCATGGTCGCCTTGCTGAACCCTTTTTCCGAGAAGACCCTCTTGGCGGCGACCATGATCTGCTGGCGCCGGCGTTCCTTTTCGCGCTCTTTGCGCTCTTGAATGCCCATGGAAGACTCCTGAACGAGGTTTAGTTATAAATTGAACTTTTAGTAACTATCAAATGTTTAGTCAAGTGCTTCCCATAGTCACCCCTTTAAACATTTTCCATCGGAACGGGAGAAACGAGTGGCTTTCACGGAACGACCCGAAATACCAACAGAAAAGATCTCGCCGCTGAGCCCCGCAGCGCAGCGAATCCAGGATGCCCTGAAGGGGTTGGGGAGCGACCGCACCGTTGTGGAAATGACGCAGACCACCCGCAGCGCCCAGGATGCCGCGCGCGCCGTCGGTTGCGCGGTGGGCCAGATCGCCAAATCGCTGGTGTTCGAGGGGGCCTGCTCCCGCAAGGCCCTGCTGGTCATCGCCAGCGGGGCCAACAGGGTCGACGAGGCCCTCCTCAGCGCTGCCGCGGCCGAGCCCGTGCTCAAGGCCGATGCCGACTTCGTGCGCCGTAAAACCGGGTTTGCCATCGGCGGGGTCCCGCCGGTGGGGCATGCGGAAAAGCTGACGATCTTCATCGACGAGGACCTCATGGCGCACACCGAAATCTGGGCCGCCGCCGGGACCCCGCAGGCCGTGTTCAAACTGACTCCGCAGGAGCTGCAAAAGCTCACCGGGGGCCGGGTGGTGAGGGTGAAGTGAAGCGCGTTGCTCGCGTGCCGGCGCTGGAAGCGTTGCTTGTGTTGGCAGCGTTGCTGTGGTTCTGCGCCTGCTATCCGCTAAACCCCATGACACGAACAACGCGAGCAACGCTTGCAACGCGCCTCACCCGATCGTCAGCGCCACCAGGTCTTTGCGCGCATCGACCTTCTGGAGGGTGACCTGGACCAGGTCCTCCGGTTTGAGGTCGAGGAAGCCCGCGATCGGCAGATCGCACTCCAGCATGTAGTCGGTCAGCAGCAGCTGGTAGCTGTGGCGGCGCCGGACCAGAACGATCGCCTCCAGCTTCTGGCCGACCCGCTGTTCGAGGTGCTTGAGCAGCCAGTAGCGCTGACGGCTGTTCTGGAGCTTGAAGACGCGGCTCATGGGGAATTCGAGCATCTGGATGATCTGGTCGACCTCCTCCGGAAGGTAGGGTTCTTCGAGCCCGAGGGCGGCCCGCACCTGGCGCTGGGTCACGAGGTCGAAGTATTTGCGGATCGGCGAGGTCGCGGTGACATAGGCATCGAGGCCCAAACCGGAGTGCTTCTCGGCCGAACGGCCCAGCACGAACCGGTTGATCAGCCGGCGCTGCATCCAGTGTTGAAAGAGGCTGCCCTGCTCCCCCCGGTAGAGGCGCTCGCGCGGGTCGGGCTGGGAGCGGAAGACGGCCGGCATCCCGTGCGTTGCCAGGAAGCGGGCCGTCAGCCAGTTGGCCATGATCATCAGTTCGGCCACCAACATCCGCCCGGGGCTCTCCCGATTGATGCGGCTGACGTGGACCTCCCCGTTTTCCCCCAGCCAGAGGTTGATCTCCGGGACGGAGATGTGCACCGCGCCGGCCGCCAGCCGCTGTTCACGAAATTTCTGGGCGATCCCCCGCAGGGTGATCACCTGCGGGTCCTGGTCCGCCGCCGAGTTGACATCGAAGTAGGTGAGCTGGCTGCGCACCCGGACGAAGCTCGGCAGGATGCAAACCCCCTGAAGGGCGAAGTCGGAGCCGATCTCCACCATGGTGCTGATGGCCGGCCGGATCTCGCCCGCCCTCAGGCTGCACAGCCCCTCGGCCAGCGCGGCCGGGAGCATGGGTATCTTGCGGTCGGCCATGTAGATCGAGCTGCCCCGCTCGCGCGCCGCCACATCGATGGGGTCCCCTTTGCGGACGATGTGGGCCACATCGACGATGTGGACCCCGAGCCGGTAGCCGGTGGCCGTGGCCTCCAGGCTGAGGGCGTCGTCGAAATCCAGCGTCGATTGCCCGTCGATGGTGAAGAGATTCAAGCCGGTGAGATCCTGGCGGGGGCAGTCGGCCGCGGCGTTCGCCCCGGAGCGCACCAGTTCCGCGGCGTGCCGCTCGGCCGCCGGGGGGAACGCCACCGGCGTCTCCAACCGCAGCAGCTCCAGGTTTTCGTCCGCAGCGAAGACCCCGAGCCCGACCAGGATCGGGAATAGCGCATCGGGGTCGCTCAGCCCCGCCCGCTCCATCATGCCCCGGGCCAGCGCATGGTCCTGGGCTTCCTTGCCGAACAGATAGTAGGATCTCAACACGTCGACGAATTCGCGGGCGGGCGGCTCGATGGTTTCGGGGCCGCCCCGGCGCATCAGCTGCCGCAGCCAATCGCCGCCGCTGTCCAAGATGCGCTGGCGCCGGGCCTCCTCGTCGCGCTGCGCTGCGATGCGCTGGACCTGCTCTTCCGTGTTGGGGAAGAACCGTTCCGGGTTGAACTTGAAATAGAGCCGGTCGTCGAAGAGCGCGCGGATGACGGCCGCCTGGTGGTCGCCGTTGGCGCTGTCGGGGAAGCAGAAGTCCGTCATGGTTTCGAGGTCGATCCACTCCTGTTCGGTGTTCAACACCTCCCAGAGGTCGCGGATCGCCACCTTGCCGATCAACGCCCTGCGTTTGTCGGCAACCTCTTTGAGCGCATCCACCATCCGGGAGCGCCCCATGGAGAGATCCAGCCGGTTCTTGTCCCGGTGCAGCAGCCGGCTGGCGGAGAGGTTGACCTCCCGGTTGGTTTCGGTCAAAAGGCGCAAGCGTTGGTTTTTGACCTCCAGCACCACGGCGCACAGGATTTTCTGGCGATCGATATATTCAACAATATTCCCAAGTTCCATGGAGTTACAATAACAACCCGGCCCCTCAAAGTCAACGCGGCCCCATCGGCGTCGGGGCCGGCGATCCTCGTTGCCCCCCGGCCGGCCCTGTGGTATCCACCGGGTGGGATCGCGATGCCGAGGACCTTATCCCCAAGCGGGCATGCATGGACTCCCTTTCGATCATCACACCCTATTTTGCCGAAAATCGCCTCCGCATCCTGGCCGGCATGCTCAGCCTGATCCTGGTGGACGTCCTGCAGCTGATCGTCCCCCTGGTGATCAAGCGCGCCATCGACGATCTCACGCTTCTGCGGGCCGCACCGGGCGACCTGCTGGGGTATGCGCTGGCGATCGCAGCCATCGCCGTTCTCATCGGGCTCTTCCGCTACGTCTGGCGGCTCTGCCTGCTGGGCACCTCGCGGCGGGTCGAGGAGGGTCTTCGCAACCGCCTGTTCGCACACCTGCAGACGCTCTCCGCCGCCTATTTCGACCGCACGCGCACGGGCGACCTCATGGCGCACGCCACCAACGACATCCAGCAGATCCGCATGGCGGCCGGGATGGGCCTGGTGGCCCTGAACGACGCCGTCGTGTTGGGGACGGCGGCCGTCGGCTTCATGCTCGCCATCGACCCGGCCCTGACCGGCATCGTCCTCGTCCCCATGCCTCTGATCGCCGCCGGGACCCGCTACTTCAGCCGCCGGATGCACCGCCGCTACCAGTCGGTCCAGGCCGCCTTCTCCGACCTGACCGAAGCGGTGCGGGAGCGCATGGCCGGAATCCGCCTGATCAAGGCCCACAACCGCAAGGCCGCCGAGCTCGAGCAGGTGCGCGCCTCCTCGCAGGCCTACGTGGAGGAGAACCTCAGGCTCGTCGGCATCACGGGCGCCTTCTTCCCGATGATGACCCTTTTCACCAACATCAGCATGGCCCTGGTCCTGCTTTACGGCGGCCGACAGACCATTCTGCTCGCCATCACGCCGGGGGACTTCGTGGCCTTCACCAGCTACCTGGCCCTGCTGACCTGGCCGATGATGGCACTCGGCTGGGTGACCAACCTCATCCAGCGCGGCCGAGCCTCCCTGGAGCGGGTGCAGGCCATCCTGGCGGTCCGCCCGGAGATCCGCAGCCCCGCAACGCCCGCGCCGTCTGAGCCGGCGGATACCGCCATCGTTTTCGAGGGGGTCGGCTTCGCCTACGGCGGCTCGGACGCCGGCCGCGGCGCCGCCCTGACGGGCATCGATCTGCGGATCGAGCCCGGCGCCGTGATCGGCGTCGTCGGCCCGCCGGGCAGCGGCAAGAGCACGCTGGCCGCGCTTCTGCCGCGGCTGTATGACCCGACCTCGGGCCGCATCCTGATCGGCGGCCGGGACCTGCGCACCCTTCGCCTGGAGCAGCTGCGCCGCACCATCGCCGTCATGCCCCAGGAGCCGTTCCTGTTCGCGGGAACCATCCGCGACAACATCGCCTTCGGCGACCCGGACGTGGACGAGGAGCGGCTCGCCGCCGCTGCCCGCGAGGCCGCCCTGCTCGAGACGATCCGCCGCCTGCCCGACGGGTTCGACACGGTGGTGGGCGAACGCGGGATCATGCTCTCGGGGGGGCAAAAGCAGCGGGTGGGCCTCGCCCGCTGCCTGCTGGCCAACGCTGCCGTCCTGGTCCTGGACGACCCCATCAGCCAGGTGGACTTCGAGACCGGCGCCGCCATCGCTGTGGCTCTGCGCCGGCGGGCCGGGGCGCACACCCTCATCGTCGCCTCGCACCGACTCTCGGCCGTGCGCTTTGCCGACCGCATCATCGTTCTGGAAAACGGCCGTGCGACCCATGTCGGCAGCCACGCGGAGCTGCTCGCCGCCAGCCGCTACTACGCCGAGACCTGCCGCCTGCAGGAGATGGAGGAGGCCTACGGTGCCGACTGACTACGGCTACTTCGAGGAGGCGCGGCTGGGCAAGCCCTACGACCTCGCCCTGCTGCGCCGGATGGCCCCCCTGGCCCGGCCGCACCGGCGCCTGCTCGGCTGGTCGGTGGCGCTGGTCCTGCTGATCACGCTGCTCGACCTCGCCCTGCCGCTGTTGACCAAGATCGCCGTCGACCGGTTCATCGTCCCCGGCCGCCCGGAGGCCGCCGAACAGCGGCCGGCCGAAGCGGCGGCCGGCCGCCGGTTGGCCGTCGACCTCGCCGACCCGGAGGCGGCGGCGGCCGCCGGGCGCTACCCGGACCTCCTGCGCACGGAGGGCGCGCAGGCGCACATCGATTTCGCGGAGCTGCCGAAGCTCGCTGCCGAAGACCTCAAGCGGCTGCGCCGCGGCGACCTGGCCGGGCTGGCCTGGCTGACCCTGGCCTTCGTGCTCATGTCGGCCGCGGGATTCGCCCTGAACTTCGCGCAGGCGATGGTGATGGAGATCGCGGGCCAGCGGATCATGCACGACCTGCGCATGCGGCTTTTCGCCCACATCCAGAACCTGGCGCTGGAATTTTTCACCCGCAACCCCGTCGGCCGGCTGGTGACCCGGCTGACCAGCGACGTTCAGAACATGTACGAGCTGTTCACCTCCTTCGTCTCCTTTCTTTTCAAGGACCTCGTGCTGCTGATCGGGATCGCCGCCGTGCTGCTCGCGCTGAACTGGAAGCTGGCCCTGGTCAGTTTCGCGGTCATTCCGGCGGTGGCGGCCGCCTCGATCTTCTTTGCGCGGCGCGCCCGCGACATCTTCCGCATCCTGCGCGTGCAGGTGGCCGAAATCAACTCCCGCTTCGCCGAGACGATCGGCGGCATGCGCGTGATCCAGCTTTTCCGCCGGGAGGAGGCCAACTACCGGCGCTTCGCAGCGCTCAACCACGAAAATTACCTAACCGGCATGCGCCAGATCCGGGTCCTGGCGGTTTTCATGCCCCTGGTCGAGGTCCTGGCCGTCGTGGCCGTGGCCCTCATCATCTGGCACGGCGGCGGGCGGGTCCTGGACCAAACCCTCAGCCTGGGCTCCCTGGTGGCGTTCATGGCCTACATCCGCATGTTCTTCCGCCCCCTGCGGGACCTGGCGGAGAAGTACAACATCCTGCAGAACGCCATGGCCTCCGCCGAGCGCATTTTTCTGGTGATGGACAACACGACCATGCTGGCGCCGCCCCCGGCGCCGGAAGCCGGCGCGCCTGCGATCGAGGCGATCGAGTCGCTCAGCTTCGAGCAGGTCGATTTCGCCTATGTGCCCGGGGAGCGGGTGCTCAAATCGGTCTGCTTCGAGCTGCGCCGCGGGGAGACCCTGGCGGTGGTGGGTCCGACCGGCGCCGGCAAGAGCTCCCTCATCAACCTGATCCCGCGGCTCTACGACCCCACGGCCGGATCGATCCGGCTCAACGGCCGCGACCTGCGCTCGCTTCCGAGCGGCCTCTTCCGCGACAAGATGGCGCTGGTGATGCAGGACCCGTTTCTCTTCTCCGGCAGCATCCGCCGCAACATCTTCGAAACCGACCCGCCCCCGGACCCTGGGCGGATCGAAGCGATCATCGCCGCCGCCAATCTGCCGGGGCTCGTGGCCCGCCTACCGCAAGGGCTGGACACGCCGCTGGGCGAAGGCGGCAGCCTGATCTCCAGCGGCGAACGGCAGCTGATCGCGATCGCGCGCGCCTTTGCGCGCAACCCCCAGCTGATCCTCTTCGACGAGGCCACCTCCTACATCGACTCCCAGACGGAGCGGCTCGTCCAGCAGGCCCTGACCCGCCTGATGCAGCAGCGCACGGCCCTGGTGGTCGCCCATCGGCTCTCCACGGTGCGCCACGCCGACCGCATCCTGGTCATGAACCGCGGGCGGATCGTCGAATCCGGATCGCACCCGGAGCTGCTGGCGCTCAAGGGGTTCTACTTCCGCCTGCATCAGCTCCACCCGCACGGCGCCTGACAACAAATCGCTTGCCAAAGCCCGGTCCGGATGGTATAGAACAGCATTTATTTTTGTGTGTTAATTGAATTGGTTGTCGATTTGAGCCCGGCCGCGGCAGGCGCCGGGCGCGGTCACCCCGGTCGGGCCTTTTCCCAACACACCACCACAACTCAAAAGGAGGGATCCACTGATGGCGTACGATGCGACCAAGATGGCGGACTGGCAGATTTCCGAAGCTGCCGAAAAAAAGATGCCCACCCCCGAGCAGTGGCGCGCCAAGCTGGGGCTCCAGCCGGACGAAATGCTCCCCATGGGCCGGCTGGCGAAGATCGATTTTCTGAAGATCATCAATCGGCTTAAAGACAAGCCGGACGGCAAGTACGTCGAAGTGACCGCCATCACTCCGACCCCGCTGGGGGAAGGCAAGAGCACCACCTCGGTCGGGCTCATGGAGGGCCTTGGCAAGCGCGGCAAGAACGTCGGCGGCGCCCTGCGCCAGCCCTCCGGCGGCCCCACGATGAACGTCAAGGGCACGGCCGCCGGCGGAGGCAACGCGCTCCTGATCCCGATGACCGAGTTCTCGTTGGGCCTGACCGGCGACATCAACGACATCATGAACGCCCACAACCTGGCGATGGTCGCCATGACCTCGCGCATGCAGCACGAGAGGAACTACAACGACGAGCAGCTCGCTCGCCTGACCGGTATGCGGCGGCTCGACATCGACCCCACCCGGGTTGAGATGGGCTGGATTATCGACTTCTGCGCCCAGTCGCTGCGCAACATCATCATCGGCATCGGCGGCCGTACCGACGGCTTCATGATGCAGTCGAAGTTCGGCATCGCCGTGGGCTCAGAGTGCATGGCGATCCTTTCGATCATCAAGGACCTCGCGGACCTCAAGAAGCGCCTGAACGAGATCACGGTCGCCTTCGACAAGAACGGCAAGCCGGTCACCACCGGCGACCTCGAGGTCGGCAACGCGATGACGGCCTTCATGCGCAACACCATCAACCCGACCCTCATGAGCACGGCCGAATACCAGCCCTGCCTCGTGCACGCCGGCCCATTCGCCAACATCGCCGTCGGCCAGTCCTCGATCATCGCCGACCGCATCGGCCTGAAGATGTTCGACTACCACGTGACCGAGTCCGGATTCGCGGCCGACATCGGCTTCGAGAAGTTCTGGAACGTGAAGTGCCGCTACTCGGGTCTGAAGCCCCACGTGTCGGTGCTCACCGCGACCATCCGCGCGCTCAAAATGCACGGCGGCGGGCCCAAGGTGGTCGCCGGCAAGGCCCTGCCCGAGGAGTACACCAAGGAGAACATCGCCCTGGTGGAGAAGGGCTGCGCCAAC
>JALOOU010000025.1 GCA_025454255.1 Desulfobacterales bacterium
GGCGGCGCTTTTGGAGGTCCTGGACCCGGAGCAGAACTTCGCCTTCAACGACCACTACCTGGACCTGGACTACGATCTGTCCGACGTCATGTTCATCACCACGGCCAACACCCTGCCCGACATCCCGCTGCCGCTGCAGGACCGCATGGAGATCATCCGGCTGCCGGGCTACACCGAGGTGGAGAAGACCCACATCGCCGAGCAGTTCCTGGTGCCCAAGCAGCTTAAGGCCAACGGCTTGGAGGGCAAAAAGGTCGGCTTCTCGCGCAACGCGATCCTGGCGGTGATCCGCCGCTACACGCGGGAGGCCGGGGTGCGCAACCTCGAGCGCGAAATCGCCTCGATCTGCCGCAAGCTGGCGCGCGCGGCCGTGAAGGAGAAGGAGAGGAACGAGTTTATCGTCAACGAGAAGTCCATCGCCAAGTACCTGGGCCCCTACCGCTTCCGGCAGGAGCAGGTGGAGCAGGAGGACCAGGTGGGCATGGTGACCGGGCTGGCCTGGACCCCGGTCGGGGGCGAGCTGCTCTTCATCGAGACCCTGCTCATGCCCGGCAAGGGGCAACTCACCGTCACCGGCAAGCTGGGCGACGTGATGCAGGAGTCGGCCCGCGCGGCGTTGAGCTACGTGCGCTCCCGCGCCGAGCACCTGCTGATCGACGACAAGTTCCACCGCAAGTACGACATCCACATCCACATCCCGGAGGGGGCGATCCCCAAGGACGGCCCCTCGGCCGGCATTTCGATGTGCACCTCGCTGGTGTCGGCGCTGACCCGGCACCCGGTCCGGCGCGACCTGGCCATGACCGGGGAGATCACCCTGCGCGGCCGGGTGCTGCCCATCGGGGGCCTCAAGGAGAAGCTCATCGCCGCCCACCGCGGCGGCGTCAAGCGGGTGATCGTGCCCAAGGAGAACGAGAAGGACATCAAGGACGTGCCCAAGAGCATCACGAGCCAGATGGAGATCACCTTCGTCGAGCACATGGACGAGGTGCTCTCGCACGCGCTGATTCTGGCAGAGGGGGAGGCGCTGTTCAAGAAGTTGGACATGCCGCTGACGGTGCCGGCTGCCGCCCCCGGGCCCCGCCAGGATCGGGCCATGAATTAGGGGCCATCCATCGCCCGGTGCACCGGAGGCGATGCGCCGCCGCAGGCCAAACGGCGCAAATTCAGCTTGACAGAATAGAGACAAACTGGTAGCAAAAATACTTTACAGCGATTTCGCTGCGGGCGGATAGCTCAGCCGGGAGAGCGTCGGCCTTACAAGCCGAAGGTCACAGGTTCGATCCCTGTTCCGCCTACCAGGACCGCCGGGCGGAAAGAGAGCGAGCGGGGCGAAGCGGCAAGCGCCCTCTCAAGGGATAGTCGCCCGGGCGATCGCAGCGGTGAAAACCAGTTTTGCGGGGGCGTAGCTCAGCTTGGTTAGAGCGCCGGCCTGTCACGTCGGAGGTCGCGAGTTCGAGTCTCGTCGTCCCCGCCACATGATATCAAGGGCTTATGAGGAATCATAAGCCCTTGATCTATTTTTATAAGGCGAGGGGCGAATGAATTTGGCGGGTGCTCGTGTGTCTGAACAGGTACTTGAGGCGGGTATGAAACTTGAAAGCGGTTGGCGGCTGTGCTACGTTTTCGACATGGAACGAGAACAGGCCATAGCGTTGCTGCAAAAAAAAATCGTAGTCTCATGCGTCGATTCTCAGTCAGACGCTTTATAAGCAATAGGATCGTGTTCGGGGGTAAATAACATGGCTCAAAAACAGAGAACAAGTTACGATTCGGAACTGGATGCGCTCGTGGCGGTGGCAAAGCAGCTGAGCCGATACGAAGACCGCTATCGGATTTCATCTGAGGATTTCTTCCACCGCTTTTCCAGCGGGCAGATGGAAGATACGGTGGAATTCGTAGAATGGTCCAACGCCTACCGGCACTTTCTCTCGCTGCGGGGGATTATAGAAAAACAGGTCTCCCATGCCGCATGATGTTCTTCTCGCCTACCTCAAAGAAGTCGAAAAAGCGACAGGCGATCTGAGAGACGCCTACGTGGAACTATACGAAGAGGAGTTTTTAGGCAACGAACGGGTGAATCTTAGAATTCGAGTGAGGTTCTACAACGGCTGCCTTTTACAGTTGAATGAGGCGGTTATTTTCCAAGCCAAGATAGAGCATCTGGGATATCGGTACCATTTCCAGGATAAGAACAGCGATCTGATTTTTCGATACGATAATACGCCTCATTTTCCGGAGTTGCCCAATTTCCCGCACCACAGACACAACCCGGCCGGCACCGAACCATCCACGTCTCCCTCGATTTTGGCGGCCATAGCAGAAGCGGCTGAGCTTTGCAAAAACTACGAACGCACCTAAGGTGAAAACCTGACGGCTTTTTAGACGGCTTTCGATGGATGAAAATGGTTGAACGTGCTGGTGGAATGCGCTTTGGGGCTGCCTGTCACGTCGGAGGTCGCGAGTTCGAGTCTCGTCGTCCCCGCCATTATAATGGAAAACCGGATGGCAGCAGCGCCATCCGGTTTTCCCGTCTCCGCCGCCTAAATGCCCGCGGGCTCTTCGGCGGTCGCGCAGGCCGTCCATCTGCCCCCATCCTTGTCAATCCATTCTAAGTCTGATACGCTGAAACTCATTCCAGCGGCCAGATCCCACCATGGACACACAGGCCAAACCGAAATCGAAAGCCCTCGAAGTCAACCTGGCGGATTACCACGTCGACGTGGAGGTGGACCCGCGCTACGGCGTCCTGCAGGAGGTCATGAGCCGCTATTTCGGGCTGATGGAGGGCCTCAACACCTTCCTGCGGGAGCTCTCCCACCCCTACATGAACTGCCGCTTCGTGGTCGCCGAGGCCCGCAAATACTCCTTGGACTATTTTCACCTGTTCCGGGAGCACCCGCGGGGGCCGGAGGCGGCCCGGGTGATGCTGGGGATTCTGCTGCATGCCGTGAGCGCCGCCAAGTCCAAGGAGGTCCAATCCGACGGCATCGACGGGGTTCTGCTATACGTCCACAAGATCATCACCGATGCCGGGGAAGGATTCGGCCGCTTTCGGGAGGTGGTCGTCGAGGCGTTCGCGCAGCTGGCAGAGCTGCCGGCCGAGGCGTTCCAATGGCTGGTGCGCAGCTACTACCCGCTCAAGCGGACGGCGGCCGAGTTCCTCGCGCGGGACCCATCGGGGGCCGAGGACCTTGACGCCGTCAACCGGCTTATGACGGCCACCCTGGAGCGGACCTACCACTACTGGCTGAGCGAGCGCGACCCGGGGGAGAGGTTCGGCCGGGAAGCGGCGGAGGCTTGCCTGTCGGACTGCGACGCGCTGCTCTTCCAGGCCGTCTCCCACGATCGGATCAGGTCCTGGCTCAGTGCGCTTACCGGCATCCGGCAGGAGCTCCCGTCCGGGTCCCGGGCCGCCGCCGAAAGGCTTGCCGCGCTCCCCGACTTCAGGCATTTCACCGAAGCCTACCGGTCGCTGCCGCAGGCGCTGATGCAATCCGGGGGCGAGGGCGGCCGCGGGCATCATCTCAAGCTGATCATGCTTTTTCACATCATGAGCGTCTCCGGGCTGGACGTCCTCCACGAAGAGACCCTGCGCGAAATCAACCAGACCCTGACCTGGATCATCGTCAACGAAAACTACCGCAACATCGAAAAGCTGATCCGCAAGACCTTTGCCATCCTCAAGCAGCAGTCCCACGCCTATCCGGCGACGGCCCTCAACTGTGCGCTGAACATGGGCAAAGGGGTGCATGCGACCGACGACATCGACCTGGTCAATTTTTTCATCGACCGCCTCATCGATTTCGGCTTCGAGGCCCCGATGGTCAAGGGCATCGACGACCAGTGGCAGATCCAGGTCAATCCGGCCCATGTGCTCAACATCCGCACCTGGCTGGATCTGATCAAGCTCAACCCGAAGCGCTCGATCCGCCTGCTGTCGGCGCTGGTCATCCACTTGTCCCTGAGCGGCGTGCTGATCCGCGACATCGACCTGTTCCCCCGGGACGTGACGGCCCTGCTCAACGCCCCGGTCGGGCCGGTCTACAACCTGGTCAAGCAATTGTGCCGGCTGCTGCCGGTGTTCTACAACGACATCGGCGCGGAAGGCCGGCTGCGCGACGTCTCCACCCGCCTGGACGAGATGTCCCAGCGCCGGGACCTGCTGGTCCATTTCCTGCGCAAACAGAGCCATGTCGAAAGCAGCAACCAGATCATCGGCTTCGCCGAGGCGGTCTTCCAGTTCTGGAAAACACGCGAGAAAAGCCTGCTGGAAAAGTATCTCCCGCCGGCCATTTTCGAAAAAATCGACTCGCGCGGCCCCTACGTCGACGGGCTGCACCGCATCCTGCAGGGGTTCGTGCGCAAGGGGCTGCGCGTCCCGGATGATTTCCTCAAGGTGGATTCAAACGGTCTCCGGCCGCTGCTGGGCTATGTCCCGGGGGCATCCGATGCGGACCTGGAACGGGTGGCGCTGGCCATCGAATTCTACAAGCTGCTGTGCCAGAAATACCATTTCAGCTTCGCGGACATCGAGCACTACCTGGCGCAGATCCGCCCGGAGGGCCTGCCGGAGCTCGGGCGGCTCGAAGCGGCCCTGGCCGAGCCGAACCTGAAGCGCCGTCTGGGGCTGCTGCTGGACTACCTGGAAATTCTGAAGGCGACCATTACCGCCGCGACGGTGTTCGAGATCCGGGAGGACATCTACCAGAAGCGCCATATCACGATCGACATCCCGTCGATGTACGGCAGCTACCACGAAATGAAATTCGACTGCCTGGGCCTGTCGCTGCGGGTGGAGGCGCTGGTCAATGTGCTTTTCGAGAACCTGGTGCACGACATCGATCTCAGCCTGATCACCAAGGCCACCTTCTTTCAGGTGTTCGACCTGCTGACGCTTTTCGGCCGAGCCCTGAAACTGGACGGCATGGCCTCGGCGGAGTACGAGCGCCAGCTGGAGTTTCTATCCGACTCGCTCGTGATCCGGGGCTTCACGCTCACCCAGTACGTGGACATTTTCAAGGGCTTCGTTCAAGCCGTCCGCAACGTGATCAACGATTGCTTCCACAACGTGCACGGCGCCAACCTGAACCGGATCCTGGCGCAGCTACCGCTGGAGGCCCTGCTGCCGAAATACCTGCCGGGGGATCCGGTGGAGGACCGCGAACGGCTTCAGCACCGGGCGTCGGAGATTTTCTTCCGGGACCAGATCGCCGTCTGCCTGGGGCTCCGGCAGCTCGATCTGTTTCTGGGCCGAATCCTGAGCACCCTCTTCCAGCAGGCCGAGCGGCTGCCCAAAGAGAACATGCACCAGCTGCTGCTCTACGACGCGCACTTCGCGATGGTGGACATCGACCGGCGCCCGCGGCCGGCGCCCGGGGTCGTCCTGCTGGGGACCAAGGGGGTCAACCTGGTGCGGTTGAGCGCTCTGGGGTTCCGCGTGCCGCCCGGGTTCATCATCACCACGGAGGTTTTCCGCTGTAGGCAGGTGATCGAAAACTACCCGCCGGCGCAGCGGCACTTCACCGACCAGATCAACCATCACCTGGCGCGCCTGGAGGCGGCCAGCGGCAAAACATTCGGCGACCCGGCCAACCCGCTGCTGATATCGGTCCGCAGCGGATCCTCGATTTCCCAGCCGGGCATGATGGACACGCTGTTGAACGTGGGCAACAACGAGGAGATCACGGCCGGGATGGCCGCGCGCTCGCAGAACCCATGGTTCGCCTGGGACAACTACCGGCGCTTCCTGCAGAGCTACGGCATGCTGCACGAGCTCACGCGGGACGACTTCGACGCCCTTATCGCCGAGCACAAGCGCAGGCTGGGGCTGCCCCTCAAGCGGCTCTTCAGCGGCGAGCAGATGCGGCAGGTGGCGCTCGACTACAAGCGCATGATCCAGGATGCCGGCATCCGGATCGTCGATGCCCCCCACGACCAGCTCTACCTCGCCATCCGCACCGTGATCGCCTCCTGGGAGTCCCCCAAGGCGCAGGCCTATCGGCGCATCATGGGCATATCCGATGACTGGGGCACGGCGGTCGCGATCCAGGCCATGGTCTACGGCAACCTTTCGCCGCAGTCCGGCACCGGGGTGATCTTCACGCACAACCCCCGCTGGTCCGGGGAGGTGCTGCGCCTGTGGGGCGATTTCACCACCGCCAACCAGGGGGAGGATGTGGTGTCCGGCCTGGTGCGCACCATGCCCATCTCGGTCTTCCAGCAGGACGTCGAGCTGCGCGACACCGACGTCACCCTGGAAACGCATTTTCCAGAGATCTACCGCGCGCTGATGGACTCGGCCCGCCTGCTGATCGACGAGCACGGCTGGAGCCCGCAGGAGATCGAGTTCACCTTCGAAAGCCCGCAGGCCGGGGACCTGTATCTGCTGCAGACCCGGGACATGGCCATGCGGGAGAGCAAGACGGTGCTGAAATTCGATTTCACGAACCCTCCGCGCGACCGGCTGCTCGGCCACGGCATCGGGGTCAGCGGCGGCGCCCTGAGCGGGCGGCTCGTCTTCAGCCTGGAGGAGATCGCGGCCTGGCGGCTGCGTGAACCGGAATGCCGGCTGATTCTGGCGCGGGCCGACACGGTGCCCGACGACATCCGGGAAATCCACGCGGCCGACGGGCTGCTGACGGAGCGGGGCGGGCTGACCTCCCACGCGGCGGTGGTGGCTCACCGCCTGGGCAAGACCTGTGTGGTCGGCTGCGGGGACATGGTCTGCCACGAAAAAGAGAAGCGCTGCGTCTTCACCACCAGCGTGCTGCACTCCGGGGACCTCGTCAGCATCGACGGCCATGAGGGGTCGGTCTACCGGGGCCTGATTCCGGTGGCGGAATCGTAGTGCCGCGCCCATGGCGGCAGCGGGAACGACAGAAAAGGAGGCCATCGTATGAACGCCGCATCCAACCGGGGAAAAACACTGGGAATCAACGGCCTGGGCCGGATAGGCAAGCTGACGCTGTGGCACCATGTGGGGCGGAAGTCCTTCGGCGAGATCGTGGTGAATCTCGGCCGGCCGGCCGGCCGATCGCTGGCCGATCTGGCCCACTACGTCGAGAGGGATTCAACCTACGGCCGTCTGCAGGGCTACCTCTACGGCCACCGGGCGCAGCCCGTCATCACCGACATCGACGAGGCGCGCGGCCGGATGCTGATCGACGGGGTGGCCGTCACCTTCCTGCGCACGCAGCGCGACCCGGCCCGGATCGGCTGGGGAGAGCACGGCGTCCGGCTCGTAGTGGACACCACCGGGCGCTTTCTCGACCCCACGGCAGCCGCGGACGCCCCCAGCGGCTCGCTGCGCGGCCACCTGGCCTGCGGAGCCGAAAAGGTAGTGGTATCGGCCCCCTTCAAGGTCAAGGACAAGACCGGCGCCCTGCCGGCCGATGCGGTGACCACCGTCATGGGGGTGAACGGGAACGACTACGACCCCAAGCGCCACCGGGTGGTGTCCGCCGCCTCCTGCACCACCACTTGCCTGGCGCACATGATGCGGCCGCTGATCATGGCCTTCGGCGCCCGGCGGATCCTCTCGGCCTCCATGGCCACGGTGCACGCCGCCACCAGTTCCCAGGAGGTGCTGGACCGGTTGCCCGAGGCCGGAAAAACGGACCTGCGCAAAAGCCGCAGCATCCTCAACAACATCATCCTGACCAGCACCGGAGCGGCCAACGCCTTGCGCCTGGTCATCCCCGCGATGAAGGAGATCCCCTTCATCGCCGAGTCGGTGCGGATACCCGCCAGCACCGGTTCGCTGATCATCCTGGTGGTCAACCTGCAGGAGGAGCCCGCCGGACCGAGAATCGATCGCAGGACGATCAACGCCCTCTATCAACAGGCGGCGGCCGACGGCCCGGAGGGGTACCTGATTTACACGGAAGAGCAGAACGTGTCGGCGGACATCGTCGGCATGCCGCGCGCCGCGGCCATCATCGAGGGCCACGAGACCCACACCCGGACGGCGGAGGCGTTCGTGGACCTCGCCAAGGTCCCCGGGGTCGACGGCCGGCTGATCGCCGCGTGCGAAAATCCGGTCCTGCGCATCCCCGTCACGCAAGCGGTCATCTACGGCTGGTACGACAACGAAAAGGCCGGCTACGTCCACATGCTGGGCGACCGCACGGTGTCGGTCGCAGACAGCCTGGCATGAGGCCGCGCCGGGCCACAGGCCTCATGCCGTAAACCCGTAATGATACCGTTCGTAGATCGTCTCGCCTCCCAGCAGCTGGTCGATGCGGTCCTGGACCTCCTTGCGCTCCTTCGTCTGGATCCAGCGCTCCCACTCCTGGGCCGACTGCCAGGTGCTGATGATCAGGAACTCCTCCGGGTCGTCCATGCTGCGCAGGGTCTCGCCTGAAATGTAGCCCAGCTGCGCCGTCGCCAGAATCCGCATCTGGCGGAACAGGGTGATGATCTCCTTGGCTTTGGCGGCGGGGACACGCCGTTTGATCAAAATTTTAACCGCCATGGGAGCCTCCTTTCGCGTCGGCAGAGGTTCACTTGAGATCTATCTTTAGCGCGGCCATCGGCCGGGGTCAAGGTGCGCTGTCTTCCGCCCCGCCCCGCTCCTCTATGCGACAGCCCCTCAGGCTGATTTCCAGCCGGACGAACTCTGCCGGCGTTATCGTCTCGGCGCGCCGCGATGGGTCGATTCCCGCCTGCAACAGGGCTTGCTGGAGCGCCGCAGACGACAAACCGAGCGCCGATCCGGCCAGGGCGTTTTTAAGGGTCTTGCGGCGTTGGCCGAAGGCGGCCGTGATCAGCCGGGCCAGGCGGGCCTCGTCGTGCGCCGGAAAGTCCGGCTGAACGCCGCTGAAGACGATCTCCAGAACTTCCGCGTCCACTTTGGGGGGTGGGTAAAAACGGCTGGCTTTCACTTCGGCCAGCCGTCGCACGGATGCGCAGTAAGTCAGCAGGGCCGTGATCCGGCCATAGTTCCGCCCGCCGGGGGCGGCGGTCAGCCGCTGCGCGAGCTCCCGCTGGAACATCAGCACGGCCCGGCGGATGTGCCGCCGGGCGTCCATCAGTCGGATCACGATCTGGGATGAGATGTTGTAGGGCAGATTGCCGAAGACGGTGAGCGATCCGCCCACGCGGCGGGCGAGTGCCGCGAGGTCCAGCTCCAGCGCGTCCATCGCGATGATGCGCACGTTGCCGACGCCGCCGGCCGCCAACTCCGCGCTGAGCAGCGGCACGAGGTGGGGGTCCCGCTCCACCGCGATGACGCTGCGGGCGGCCCGTGCCAGGGGGATGGTCAAAGCGCCCAGCCCCGGCCCGATCTCGAGGATAATCTCGTCGGCGGACACGCCGGCGCGCGCAACGATCAGCTCCGCCACGGCGGGCTGCGCCAGAAAATTTTGGCCCAGCTGCCTGCGCGGGCGCAGCCGGTGTCCGGCGAGCAACGATCGGGGCGAGGCGGCCATGATGGTTAACCATAGCAGGAATCCAGCGGTCGATCAAAATCCTTTTCACCTGCTAGCACTTGCAGCTCAGGAGATACTTGACTTTCATTTAGTACTTGATTAGCTTCCCGGATACTGATTTTACTTCACCCGATGACAGGAGGCGGCGCATGGTCCGGAAAAAAGGAAAATCGGTCAGCTTCGACGCCATGGTCAAGTTTTTTCTGCACACCTACGACATCCCCACCAAACGGGATGTCGACAAGCTTCTGGCCCGCCTGGACCGCCTGGAGGGTCTGCTCAGCGCGGGGGCCTCGGCGGGCCGCAGCCGGCCGGTGCGCCGCAGCCGCGAAGCCGCCGCCGATGTGGTGCTGGGCGTGATCCGGCGCTCCAAGCAGGGGCTGAAGTTCGCCGACATCCAGAGCAAAACCGGGTTCGCCGAAAAAAAAGTGCGCAACATCATTTTCCGGTTGAACAAGCTGCAGAAAATCAAGCGGCACAGCCGGGGCGTCTACGTCGTGGTCTGAAGCGGCGGGGACGCTGCATCCTGACATGAGTTCCTCTCGCACCCACCCCTCCCCCGGCCTGAAGGCGGGCGACCGCGTCGGCGGCTACCGCGTGCTGCGGGTCGAACCTCTGCCGGAGATCCACGCCACGGCGGTCGTGTTGGACCACCCGGAGAGCGGGGCGCGGCACCTGCACCTCAGCCGGCCCGACGCCGAGAACACCTTCGGCGTCGCCTTCCGCACCGTGCCCCAGGATTCCTCCGGGGTCGCCCACATCCTCGAGCACACGGTGCTCTGCGGCTCTGAGCGGTTCGCGGTGCGCGACCCCTTCTTCTCCATGCTCAAGCGCAGCCTGAGCACGTTCATGAACGCCTTTACCGCATCCGACTGGACGATGTATCCGTTCTCCACCCGGAACCGTAAAGACTTCTACAATCTCATGGACGTCTACCTGGATGCCGCTTTTTTCCCCCGCCTGGAGGAGCTCAGCTTCAAGCAGGAGGGGCACCGGCTGGAACTCGTCGGCGATGGCCGGCTCGAATACAAGGGGGTGGTCTTCAACGAGATGAAGGGGGCGATGTCCTCCCCCGACCAGGTCATGGTGCGCTCGATCATGAAGGCGCTCTACCCCGACACCACCTACTCCCACAACTCCGGCGGGGATCCGGCCGACATCCCCGCGCTCACCTATGCGCAGCTGAAGGCGTTCCACCGCCGCCATTACCACCCTTCCAACGCCTATTTCTACACCTACGGCGATCTGCCCCTGGAAGACCACCTGGCCTTCATCGGGCGCACCGCATTGGCCCGCTTTCAGGCAGCGGAGCCGCCCCCGGCCGTGCCGTCGCAGCCGCGCTGGAGGCAACCGGCCGCGGCCCGTTTTTCCTACCCCTTCGCCAAGGGCGAAGACCCGAGCCGCAAGCATCAGGTGTGCATCGCTTGGCTGGCCCCGGACATCCGCGATACCCGCGAGGTGTTGTCCATGGCGCTGCTCGAGCAGATCCTCCTGGGCAACTCCGCCTCGCCGCTGCGGAAAGCCCTGATCGAATCGGGTTTAGGCTCGGCGCTGAGCGACGGCAGCGGCTACGATGCCGAAAATCGAGACACGCTCTTCGCTGCCGGGCTGAAGGACGTGGCGGCGGAGGCCGCCGACCGGATCGAGACCCTCATTTTCGACATCCTGACATCGCTCGCCGAGCGCGGCATCGACCGGGAAATGATCGAATCGGCGATCCACCAGCTCGAATTCCACCGCAAGGAGATCACCAACACGCCCTATCCCTACGGGATCAAGCTGCTGGTGGCGCTGGCTGCGACCTGGATCCACGAGGGCGACCCGATTCGGGTGCTGAAGCTCGACAGCGATCTCGCGGCCATCCGGGCCCAGGCGGCAGCGGGGCCCTACTTCGAACGCCAGATCGAACGCCACCTGCTCGAAAATGCGCACCGCGTGCGTCTGACGCTCGCGCCCGATCCGGAACTGGCCGATCAACGGGAGGCCCGCGAGCAAAACCAACTGCTGAAGATGCGCTCGACCCTGTCGCCGGAGGAGATCGACCGGCTGCAGCGGGATGCGCAGGCCCTGCGGCGCCTGCAGGAGACCGCGGAGAATGTCGTCTGCCTGCCGACGTTGGAGCGCGAGGATATCCCACCGGAGGTGGAGATCATCGCGCCCGTCGCCCACGAGCCGGACCCCGCGACGCTGCTCTACGATCAGGCGACCTCCGGGATCGTCTACGTCGCCGCGGCGGCCGGAGCCGGGCGCCTGCCGGAGGAGTTGAAAGCGCTCGCGCCGTTTTTCTGCTACGCGTTTTCGCGGACCGGCACCCGGCTGCGGGACTACGCCGCGATGGCGCGCCGGATCGATGCGGTGACGGGCGGCATCGGACTCTCCGCTCACCCGCGCACCGGTTTCGACGGCAACGGGGGCTGCATCCCCCTCCTCGCCCTGAACGCCAAGTGCCTGCGGCGCAACCTCGACCCGATGGTCGGAATTCTCTCGGAGCTGCTTGAGGCGTACGACTTCTCCGATCTATCGCGGCTCAAGAGCCTGCTGCTCGAATACCGCTCGGGGCTCGAATCCATGGTGGTCCACAACGGGCACCGGCTGGCCATGTCGCTGGCCGCGCGCCATTTTTCGGCCACGCGTTCGTTGAGCGAGCGCTGGAGCGGGATCCACCACCTGGTGGCGATGAAACGCCTCACGGAAGAGGGGCTGGAGGAGCGGCTGGCCGAGGTGGCCGCGCGGCTCACCGACATCGGCCGGCATCTCTGGCTGCAGGCCAATTTTCGCGCCGCGGTGATCGGGGAGCCCGATGCCCTGCCGGAGGCCCGCGGCCTCATGGCCGGGCTGTTTGCCGGGTTGCCCGCCGGCGGAGGGGAGGGGTTCGGCTATCGCGGAGGACCGGCGGCCCCGATCCGCACCCGGGAAGGGTGGAGCACGGCCACGGCCGTCAACTTCGTTGCGGCGGCATTTCCCGCCGTGCGGTTGCCGCACGCGGACGCGCCGGCGCTGGCCGTGATCGCCAAGATGCTGCGCTCGCTCTACCTGCACCGGGAGATCCGCGAAAAGGGCGGGGCTTACGGCGGCTTTGCCGCCTACGATCCCGAAGACGGGGTGTTCAGCCTGGCCTCCTATCGCGACCCGCAGCTGGCCGCGACCCTGGATGTGTTCGCGCGCGCCGGGGAGTTCATCGCCTCGGGCGCCTTCGACGACACCGACGTCAAGGAGGCCATCCTGCAGGTCTGCGCGGAGATGGACAAGCCGGACCCCCCCGGCCCGGCGGCGCGCAAGGCGTTCTACCGGCAGATCGTCCGGCTGTCGGACGATCTGCGGCTGCGCTTCAAGCAGCGGCTGATCGGCCTGAGCCGCTCCGAGGTGCGCGGGGCGGCAGAGGCCTATTTCAGCCAGGGGCTGGCGGGCAGCTCCGTTGCGGTCATCTCCAGCGAGGCGGCCTTGCGCGAGGCCAATGCCAAGCTCAAAGAGCCCCTGGAGCTGCACAAAATTTAGGGTTCCAGGGCTCGAGGGTTCAAGGGTAAAGACAGAAGCAGCGAAGCTGCATCTTGAATCTCGATCGACCCCTCGGCCCCTTTCGACCTACTTGACCATCTTCTGCAGCTGCTTCAGGGTCTCCGCGGGCATTTTGAAGGAGTGTTCGGGCCCGGGGAATGTCGCCTCCAGCACCTCCTTGCGGTACTCCCGCAGCGCCTCGAGAATGATCGGCCGGATTTTCGTGTACTGCTTGACGAACTTGGGAACGAACTTGTCGAAGAGGCCGACCATGTCGTGGGTGACCAGCACCTGGCCGTCCACATCCGGGCCGGCGCCGATTCCGATGACCGGCACCTTGACCGACCGGGCCACCAGCTGGCCCAGGGGGGCCGGCACCGCCTCCAGGATGATCGAGAAGGCCCCGGCGGCCTCGAGCGCGCGGGCATCGTCGATGATCTGCTTGGCGGCGGCAGCGTCTTTGCCCTGCATCTTGAAGCCGCCCAGGGCGCTGGCCGTCTGCGGGGTCAGGCCGATGTGCCCCTGAACCGGGATGCCCGCCCGGACGATCGCCTCGACGGTCGGCGCAAAGGCGGCGCCCCCCTCCAGCTTGACCACGTCGCAGCCGCCCTCCTTCATCAGGCGGCCGGCGTTGGCGATGGCCTCGCGGATGGAGGTGTTGTAGCTCATGAAGGGCATGTCGCCCACGACCAGAGCGCTCTTGCAGCCGCGCATGACCGCCTGGATGTGGTGGATCATGTTCTCCATCGTCACGGCCACCGTGCCCTGAAGACCCATCACCACCATGCCCAGCGAGTCGCCCACCAGGACGATGTCCACCTCGGCCTCGTCGGCCATCAGGCCGAACGGGTAATCGTAGGCGGTCATCATGACCAGTTTGCGCTTCTCCTCCTTGGCTTTCTGAATGTCCTGAATCGTGACCTTGGCTCGGCTCATCTGTTCTGCTCCTTTCTTTTGATTTTGATAGCGTGGGCGCAATATACGTCTGGTTTCCAATCGGCAAAGCGACGATGAGCGGCGTCTGCTCTATGCCCCATGCCCCATGCCGCCTTTTGGCTCCAGTCCCTTTCCATCGTTTAGCCAGCAAGCGACCGCATGCCCCTCGGCCGCTTGGATGAGGGGCGGCGTTTCGACCCGGCAGCGGTCGAGGGCATGGCGGCAGCGCGGGTGAAAGGCGCAGCCCGCCGGCGGGTCGATCGGGCTGGGGACATCCCCCTCCATGGCGAACCGGCCGCTGCGGCGGCGGGGGTCCGGCAAGGGCACGGCGGCCAGCAGGGCCTCGGTGTACGGGTGGCGCGGTTCGCGGCTGAAGCGCTGCACCGGCGCGAGTTCGACGATCGCGCCGAGGTACATGACCGCGATGCGCTCGCAGAGGTGCTGGACCACGCCCAGGTCGTGGGAGATGAAGACGAAGGCGAGGCCGAACTCCTCTCCGAGGTCCTGGAGCAGGTTGATGACCTGGGCCTGGACCGACACGTCCAGGGCGCTGACCGGTTCGTCTGCGACGATGAGCTCCGGGCGGACGCAGAGGGCCCGGGCGATGCCGATGCGCTGGCGCTGGCCGCCGGAGAACTCGTGGGGGTATTTTCTGAGATCGGATGCGCGCAAGCCGACCTTCTCGAGCAGGGCCGCCGCCGCGCACCGTCGCTCCGCCCGCGGCCGCTGCTCGCCGCCGGCGCGCAGCGGCTCGGTGACGATCTGCTCCACCGTCATGCGCGGGTCCAGACTGGAGTAGGGGTCCTGGAAGATGATCTGCATGCGCCGCCGCAGGCGTCCCATGGCCGCGCGGTCGAGCGCCAGGATGTTCTGGCCGTCGAACTCGATGCGCCCCCGGGTCGGCTCCAGGAGCCGCAGAACGAGGCGGCCGACGGTCGTCTTGCCGCAGCCGGATTCGCCTACGAGGCCGAAGCGCTCCCCGCGCCGGACCGCGAAGGAGACGCCCGCAACGGCCCTGACCCAGGCCGTGGGCCGCGCGAAGATCCCGCCCCCGAGCGGGAAGTGCTTGGCGAGGTCGATCACCTCGAGCAGCGGGGCTTCAGGCATCGGTGCGCCTCCGCTCCGGGAATCGGCTCAGCCAGCAGCGGGCGCGCTGGCCTCCGGCGATGTCGAACAGGCCGGGCGCCTGCTCGCGGCAGCGGCCGAAGGCGTGCGGGCAGCGCCCGGCGAACTTGCAGCCGACGATGGCCTCCGTGATCGCCGGCACGATGCCGGGGATTTCGCTGAGCCGCCGGCTGCCGCCGTCCGGCCGTCCGGCCGGGTCCGGCATGGATCTCAGCAGGCCCCGGGTGTAGGGGTGGAAGGGGCGGCCGAAAAGCTCCGACACGACGGCCTCCTCCACCACCTGGCCGGCGTACATCACCACCACCCGGGCGGCCATCTGGGCGACCACCCCCAGGTTGTGGGTGATCAAGAGCAGCGACATGCCCATCTCCTGCTTCAGCCCCACCATCAACGCGAGGATCTGCGCCTGGATGGTGACATCCAGCGCGGTGGTCGGCTCGTCGGCGATGAGCAGTTTGGGGCGGCAGACCATCGCCATGGCGATCATGACCCGCTGCCGCATGCCGCCCGAAAGATGATGGGGGTAGTCCCCCATCCGCCTGCGGGCGTCCGGGATCTTGACCCGTTCGAGCCACTGGGCGGCCTGGTCCAGGGCCTCTTTGCGGTTCAGCCCGCGGTGGACCATGAGCGGTTCGGCGACCTGGCGGCCGATGGGCAGCACCGGGTTGAGGGAGGTCATCGGCTCCTGAAAGATCATGGCGATGTCCCGGCCGCGGATTCGACGCAGCGCCTCGGGGGGGCTGCCGATCAGATCGGAGTTCTCAAAGCGGATGGCGCCGGATTCGATCACCCCCGGCGGAGAGGGGACGAGGCCTAAGATGCTGAGCGCGGTGACGCTTTTGCCGCAGCCCGACTCCCCCACCACCCCCAGGGTCTCGCCCCGCTCGAGGGCGAAGCTCACTCGGTCGACCGCCCGCGCCTTGCCCTCCGGCGTGTCGAAGCCGACCGAGAGTTCCTCGATGCCGAGCAGGGGCGTGTTCATTCGGCGGCCGGGTCTCCCAGGTAGTGCAGGGCGGTCAAGGCGTAGATTTTGGCCGTCTCCACCAGTTGCCCCAGGTCGACCCACTCGTCCGCCTGGTGCGGAACCTCCCGGTCGCCGGCGCCCATAGTGACGATCGGGATGCGCTTCCAGGCCCACAGGAAGGTCCCGTCCGTTGCGCCGGGGACGCCCCCGTACAGCGGCTGGCGGCCGGTCGCCCGCTGCGTGGCCCAGTGCGCCGCCTGGACTACGGGCTCGCTCGGATCGGTGCGGGTGCAGGGCCGGTCGGTCAGGATCTCCAGCGCGAGGTCGAGCGCAGGCCGGCCGGCGATGCCGAGCCGGCGGTCGTAGTCCCGGTAGTGGTCGCGGACCCCGTCCTCGACCGCTTCGGCCAGCCGCCCGAGCTCTGCGACGATGGCGGGATGGGACTGGCGCGGGAGCGTGCGGATGTCGGCCAGGATGCGCGCCTCCCCCGGGATCACGTTGAGCTGCGCCGGGCCGCCGGCAGGGGCTTGGATCACCGTCGGGGTGAAGCTCGGCCAGCCCAGATGCTCGTCCCGGCCGCACGACACCGCGGCCTCCTCCAGGGCGTGCAGCCCCGCGATGATCCGGGCCACCGCCGGCGCAGTGTTCAGGCCCGCCAGCGGCATGGCGCCGTGGCTCATCTTGCCCCTAACAGAGAACCGCGCCCGCAGCGCGCCCTTTTGGCTCGTGCAGATGAGGCCGTCCTGGGGTTCGCAGATCACGGCAGCGGTCACCCGGTCGGCGTGGCCCTGCTCGATGAAATGTCGCACCCCGATCATCTGGTCCTCCTCGTCGCACAGGACACCGCCCAGAATCGTTCCGGCCAACGGAACCCCGGAGCGCTTGAGCGCCGCCATCGCGCAAAGCATGGCGGCCAGGTTGCCCTTGGTGTCGTTGGTGCCGCGGCCGTACATCCGGTTGCCCGCGATCTCGGCGCCGAAGGGGGAGTAGGTCCAGGCCGCGGGGTCGCCGGGGGTCACCACATCCGTGTGGCCTTCGAACATGAGGCAGCGCGGGCCGGGGCCGGCGGCATGGGTGATGATCACGTTGGGCCGTCCCGGGGCGACCGTCTCCATGCGCACATCGAACCCCCGGCGCTCGGCCCAGGCGGCGGCGAACTCGGCCGCCGCCTGCTCGCTGGTTCCGGCGGCCGGGTCCCAGACCGAGTTGATCTTAACGAGGCTGCCCGTCAGCCGGATGAGCTCATCCGGATCCACGCACGTCAACACCGCATCCGCCATTTTCGCCGAAATCATCTTTTATACTCCTCGCAAACCGGCTGCCCAAACCGAAAACTTCCGCGTCGGGGTGCCGCATTTCATTCCGTCCGGTTGCCCCGACGCCTAGCGCCGACTCTTTGTTTCGCCCCCTACCGCATCCTGACCATCCTGGGGTCCAGGGTGTCGCGCAGACCGTCCCCCAGCAGGTTGAAGCCCAGCACCGCCCAGGCGATCGCCAGCCCCGGAAAAATCGCCAGCCAGGGATTTGCGGACATATAGGTCTGGGCCTCGTTCAGCATCCGGCCCCAGGAGGCGTGCGGCGGCTGGGTGCCCAGGCCGAGATAGCTTAAGCCTGCTTCGGCCAGGATGGCGACGGCGAACTGGATGGTGCCCTGGATGAGCAGGGGCGAGAGGATGTTGGGCAGCACGTGGCGCCGCGTGATGGCCCATTCGCCGATTCCGCAGGCGCGGGCGGCGGTGATGTACTCCCTCTCCCACACCACCCGGGCGACGGCACGGGTCAGGCGTGCGAAGACCGGGATGTAGAATATTCCGATCGCCAGCATGGCGTTCACCATGGAGGGGCCCAGGATGGAGGTGATCAGGATCGCGGTCAGCACGGCCGGAAACCCGAAGAGCAGGTCCGAGAGCCGCATGACGGCCTCGTCCGTCATCCCTCCGCGATAGGCCGCCAGCAGGCCCAGGCCGACCCCGATGGTCAAGCCGATCGCCACCGTCACCAGGCCGACGATGATCGAGTTCACCGCGCCGGTCATCACCCGCGAGAGCGTGTCCCGGCCGTATTGGTCGGTCCCCAGCGGGTGGGCCCAGGAGGGCCCCTGCAGGCGCTCGCGGGCGTTCATGCGGTTGCCGTCGTAGGGCGTCCAGACCAGGCTGACGACGGCCATCAGGACGACGGCGGCGGAGAGCGCAAAGCCGAGGGTGAAGTTTTTGTTTCGCAGAAACCGGCGCATGAAAAAGGTCGTGTTGGGTTTTTTGCTTTAGGCCAAGAACGGACTCCGACCCAAAAAAACGGGCATCCGCCACCGACCGCCTCACACCCGGTGGTGTTGGTCAGCGTTGCACGCCGCCTGCAGCGGCGGTTCGGTGGGAGCGGCTTCCAGCCGCGATCCGTCTGAGCCGAAAGGTGCCGTTTGTAAAGGGTACTAGTTGATTTTAATCCTCGGGTCCACATAAGCATAGGCCACGTCTATGACGAAATTGACGACCACCACCGCCGCGGCCATGAAAAGAACGATGTCGCGCACCACGGGCAGGTCGCGCTGCCCGATGGCGTTGAAGACCAGCCGCCCCAGGCCGGGAAGGAAATAGACGTTCTCGATGATGATGGCCCCGGCCAGCAGCTGGCCGAGCTGCAGCCCCATGATGGTCAGCACGGGGATCAGGGCGTTGCGAAGCGCGTGGACGTAGATTACGCTGCGTTCGCGGAGGCCCTTGGCCCGCGCCGTGCGCACGTAGTCCTCGCGCAGCACCTCGAGCATCGAGGAGCGCGTGAGGCGGGTCAGGATCGCGGCCCGGATCACCCCGAGGGCGAAGGCCGGCAGCAGCAGCGCCTTGAAGGCGCCGATCGGGTCGGCGGCCCAGCCCGGGAATCCCCCGGCCGAAAACCACCCCAGCTGAACCGACAGCAGCAGGATCAGCAAAATACCGAACCAGAACTCGGGGGTGGCCAGGCCGAGCTGGGTGAAAAACATCACCGTCACGTCGCCGTGCCGGTTCTGGTTGCGGGCGGCGTAGATGCCCAGGGGCAGCGAGATGAGAACGGCGAACCCCATGGCCATCAGCGCCATGGGGCCCGTCACGGCCAGACTGTCCACGATGAGGTCGAAGACCGGCATCTTGTAGTGGATCGAGTGGTGGCTGCGGCCGGCGAGCAGGTTGCCGACCCACTCCCGGTACTGCCCCCAGAAGGACTTGTCCAGCCCGAGGTCGGCGCGCAGCGCCGCCAGGGCCTCGGGCGTGGCGTTGATGCCCAGGATGATCTGGGCCGGGTCCCCGGGCAGCACGAAGAGAACCGCGAAGACCGTGATCGAAACGAAAAACAGGAGCGCGACCAGGGTGATCAGCTTTTTGGCGAGATACCGTAGCATATAAAAGCAGCGAGCGGCTTCGATCGATAGGGTTTAATTCGGAGGACCTTTTGCAAGGCTCAAATTCAAGGCGCGCAAACTTCGCGGCGCGAGGCGTACTTCAGGTACGCCGCAGCGCCGGCGAAGTGACGCGCTACGCAGAAGTTGATACTTTCAAAAGGGCGTCATTTGTTCCACCAGACCTGCGTGCAGTCCAGCGCGATCGTCGGGTAGTCCTGCCACCAGTTCGTCAGCTCGGCCTTCATGGCCGAGAGCGCCGGGGCCAGGAAGAGGAAGCCGTTGACCGCGTCCTCGGCGATGATCTCCTGGCAGCGGCCGAACCACTTCGCCTTCTCCCCCTCGGTGGCGGCCTTCAGGGCCTTGGCGTAGGCGTCGCGGAACTCCTGCGAGTCGTACTGGAAGTAGTAGTTGGGGTTGGCGTAGATGCCGATGTCCCAGGCCTCGGCGTGGCCGATCATCGAAAGCTCGAACTCCTTCTGCTTGAAGATCCGGTCCAGCCAGAAGCCCCACTCCACGATCTCGATCTTGAGCTTGATGCCGACCTGGCCGAGCATGTCGGCGATCACCTCGCCGGCGCGCTGGGAGTAGGGGTAGATGGCCGGCAGCTTGATGGTGGCGTCGAAGCCGTTGGGGTAGCCGGCCTTGGCCAAGAGCTCCTTGGCCTTCTTGGGGTCGTAAGGGAAGCGGCCGGTCAGGTCCTTGTAGTAGGGGGTGACCGGCGGCCAGTGGGAGCCGATGATCGTGCCGTAGCCGGACATCACCAGCTCGATGACCGCCTTGCGGTCGATGGCGTGGGCCATGGCCTGGCGCACCAGCTGGTTGTCGAAGGGCTTGACCTTGTTGTTGGTGGACATCACGACCTCCGAGGTGGAGGCGCCGGAGAGCACCTTGAAGCGCTTGTCCTTGCCGATCTCCTTCGCCAGCTCGGGGGCGAGCAGCCAGCCGATGAGGTCGACGTCGCCGGCCCTGAGCGCCGCCACCTGGGCGCTGGGGTCCTTGATGAAGCGGAAGGTGACCTTGTCCAGATAGGGCAGCTGGGGGTTCCAGTAGGCGGGGTTGCGCTCCATGCTCACGCTGTCGCCGCGCTTCCACTCCAGGAACCTGAAGGGGCCGGTGCCGATGGGGGCGGCCGCCGTGTTCTCGAAGCCCTTCATCGGCAGCATGACCGAATCGCCCTCGGCCATGCGGAAGAGGAATAGGGCGTCGACCTCCTTGAGCGTCAGCCGGAGGGTGGCGTCGTCGGGGGTCTCGATCTTTTCGATGATGCGGAAGAACTCCGGGTGGGCGTTCTTGGTGCCCTCGGCCGCGCCGCGCTCCAGGTTCCATTTGGCGGCCTGGGCGTTGAAGGGCTCGCCGTTGTGGAAGGCCACGCCCTTGCGCAGCTGGAAGGTGTAGACCTTGGCATCGGCGGAAACCTCCCACTTGGCGGCCAGGCCCGGCACCAGCTTGCCGTCGCGGTCGACCTTGACCAGGCCCTCGAAGATGTTGGCGTAGACCACCCGGTCGATGGCCGCCGAGGCGCTGGCCGTCGGGTCCAGCCCGGGGGGTTCGTCACCCACGCAGAGGACGAGGCTGCCTCCCTTTTTGGGGGTCTCCACCGCCGCCCATGACAGGGAGGCGGCAACCAGCATCACCAGAACGATCACCATCGCTTTTTTCATCACCATTCTCCTTCATTCTCATGCGTGGTACTGCCGGAGCCGTGCAGCTCCGGCGCCGGTGGTTTTCTGACTCACACTGAACGATAAGCTCGTTCCCCCTGTGGGAGCGGCTGCCAGCCGCGAAACAACAAAACGTGCGGAGGCCACCGCGGCTGGAAGCCGCTCCCGCTGCAACGCATGGCGCCGATGCGCAGGTCCCTATACGCCATGCGGGTCCGTTTTGTCCATGCCGGTATCAGCGCAGCGGCAAATCCCTGAAAGCGGGTTTGCCGGCGGCGCTGCGGGCGGCAAGAATGGCATGAACGATCGCCCGCGCCGTGCACTCCGCGGCCGCGTGGCCGATGTCGCTGAGCGCCTGGGCCTGGCCGGCCGGGAAGAACCCTGCGATGTCCGGCAGCGGCCGGCGGCCGGTGGCCAGGCAGAAAACGGCGTCGCCGTCGAACATGGTGTGGGCCGGCCGGATGGCGCGCGCCAGACCGTCGTGGGCCATCTGGGCCACCTTGAGGGCCTGGGCCTTGGTGAGCGCGGCATCGGTTGCGACCACCCCGATGGTGGTGTTGCGGGCCGGGGCTCCGGATGAAGCGTCCGGCGGCCTGACCGCGCGCCGGCCCAGCTCTCCGAACTCGGCCGCGCACTCGAGCCCGATTTCCCAGGGCCGGCCGGTGGCGGGGTCGAGCAGCGATCCGAAGGAGTTGACCGCCATCAGCGCGGCCACGGTGACGCCGGAATCGAGCACGAGGCTGGCCGTGCCCGCCCCGCCCTTGATCCCGCCGGCCACCGCCCCGGTGCCGGCGCCGACGCAGCCCATGGCCATGGCTTGCGGTCCGGCGGCCTCGCAGGCCAGGCGGCCCCAGTCGGCGCAGACGGGCGGCACGAACTGCGACCCGCGCCCCAGGTCGAAGAGGACGGCGGCCGGCACGATCGGTGCCGCCTGGCCGCCCCCCAGGGGGAACCCGAAACCGCGCTCGGCCAGCCAGCGCACCACGCCGTCGGCCGCCGACAGGCCGAAGACCGAGCCGCCGGCCAGCAGAACGGCCTGCGCTTTCTCCACCAGGTTCACCGGGGCGAGCAGGTCCGTCTCGCGCGTGCCGGGCGCGGCCCCGCGTACGTCCACCGCAGCGATGGCGCCCTCCGGGCACAAGGCCACCGTGACCCCGCTGGCGGCCTGCAGGTCGGTATAATGCCCGACGAGGATGCCGTCGACATCGGTCAAGCTGTTTTTAGCCCCAGGAGCCGGCAATTTTCCTCCGCCAGCGCACGCCGCCGGACAGGTTCAGGCGCGGGCGCATTTCTCCAGGCACCATATCGGATCGCGGCGAACCCGGCAACCCAAATCCGACACGACCCGGCTACAAATATGTTGACGGGCAACGGCAGCATGAGTTAAAAAATTTTGTTTGCGCAACGCCAAGCTGTTTTGACGACACGTTACGAGGGGCTGCCCGTCGACATGATTCAGCTCATCCGCGGTTTCAAGGATATCCTGCCCGGCGAGATCGAGCTCTGGCAGAGGATCGAAGCCGAAGCAAAGAGCCTGTTCGAGGCGTTCGGGTTCCGGGAGATCCGCATCCCGATCATGGAGAAGACCGAGCTGTTCAAGCGCAGCATCGGCGAGGAGACCGACATCGTCGAAAAGGAGATGTACACCTTTGCCGACCGCGGCGGGGAGATGGTCACCCTGCGGCCCGAGGCGACGGCCTCGATCGTGCGCGCCTATATCCAGCACAAGCTCTACGCGGCCGACCCGGTCCAGCGGCTTTACATGATCGGCCCGATGTTCCGCCGCGAGCGGCCGCAGAAAGGCCGCTACCGGCAGTTCACCCAGATCGACGCCGAGATCTTCGGCGTCGCCTCGCCCCTGGCGGACGCCCAGCTGATCTTTCTTCTGGTCACCCTCTTCGCGCGGCTCAAGGTGGCCGACGTCGAGGCCCATGTAAACTCCCTGGGCTGCCCGGCCTGCCGCCCGGATTTCCGCGCGGCGCTGCAGGCGATGCTCACCTCGGTCGGCGGCAGCCTCTGCGCGGACTGCAGCCGGCGCAGGGAGCGCAACCCGCTGCGGGTCCTGGACTGCAAGGTGCCGTCCTGCCGCGCGGCGCTGGCGGGCGCGCCCTCCATCCTCGACCACCTGTGCCGCGAGTGCCGGCGGGATTTCGACGAACTGCAGGCGGCCCTGAGCGGGCTGGGCGTCGGCTACCGCGTGAACCCGCGCCTGGTGCGGGGGCTGGACTACTACACCCGCGCCACTTTCGAGATCCAGACCGGGGCGCTGGGGGCCCAGAGCGCGGTGGCCGGCGGAGGCCGCTACGACAAGCTGGTCAAGGAGCTCGGCGGCCCCGACCTGCCGGCGACGGGCTTTGCGATCGGCTTCGACCGGCTGGCGGAGATCGCCGGCGTGGGCGCCGCCGGCCTGCAGCCGCGGCCGGATCTGTTCCTGGCGGCGCTGGGCCCCGAGAGCCGGTCCCTGGCGTTCGACTGGGCCTGCCGCCTCGGCCGCGACGGGGTGCGGGTCGAGATGGAATTGGGCGAGAAAAGCCTCAAGAGCCAGATGAAAACCGCCGACCGGCTGGGCGCCGCGCATGTCCTCATGGTCGGCGAGACGGAGCTCAACGACAGGGCCGCCCTCCTGCGCAACATGCAAACCAAGGAGCAGATCCGGGTCCCCTTCGAGGGGTTGGCGGAGCGGATCAAGACCCTTCTCGACGCACGCTGATCGTGCAGCGGTTCGGCCGGACGCAACCGCCGCACCCGAAAGGAGTTTTCGTGGACAAATTGGGCGACATGCGAAGAACCCACGGCTGCGGCAGCCTCGCGGCCGCGGACGCCGGCCGGGAGGTCGTGCTCATGGGCTGGGTCTTGCGCCGGCGGGACCACGGCGGGGTCATCTTTATCGACCTGCGGGACCGCGACGGAATCACCCAGGTGGTGTTCAACCCCGAGGTGGCGCCGGAGGCCCACGCCAAGGCCGAATCCATCCGCAGCGAGTACGTGCTGGGCGTCTGCGGCCGGGTGCAGCACCGGCCCGAGGGCATGGTCAACCCCAACCTGGCGACCGGGGCGATCGAGGTCATGGCCGCCGAGCTCAGGATCCTCAACGCGGCCCAGACCCCGCCGTTTCTGGTCGAGGACGGCGTGGACATTTCGGAAATGACCCGTCTGAAATACCGCCACATCGACCTGCGGCGGCCGCGGCCGCAGCGCAACCTGATCCTGCGCCACCGGGCGTCGGCCGCCGTGCGATCCTATCTCAACGGGCTCGGGTTCCTCGAGCTCGAAACCCCGTTTCTCACCAAGAGCACGCCCGAGGGGGCGCGGGACTACCTGGTGCCGAGCCGCGTCAACCCCGGCATGTTCTATGCGCTGCCCCAGTCCCCGCAGCTCTTCAAGCAGCTCTTCATGATCGCGGGCTTCGACCGCTACTACCAGATCGTGCGCTGCTTCCGTGACGAGGACCTGCGCGCCGACCGCCAGCCCGAGTTCACCCAGATCGATGTCGAGATGTCCTTCGTGGGCGAGCAGGACGTGATGGCGATGGCCGAGGGCATGATGGCGGCGCTGTTCAAAGAGGTGCTCGACCGCGAGGTCCCCGTCCCTTTCCCCCGGCTCTCCTACGAAGAGGCCGTCGGGCGCTACGGGCTGGACAAGCCCGACACCCGCTTCGGCCTGGAGTTGGCCGATGTGACCGGCATCGTGGCCGGCTCCGGGTTCAAGGTCTTCGCCGACGCGGCCGCCAAGGGCGGCATCGTCAAGGCGCTGAACGCCAAGGGGTGCGCCGAGATGTCGCGCAAGGAGATCGACGATCTCACGGCCTTCGTCGCGGTCTACCGCGCCAAGGGCATGGCCTGGATCAAGGTGCGCCCCGAGGGCTGGCAGTCGCCGATCGCCAAGTTCTTCACCGATGACGAGAAACAGGCTCTGGCCGCGCGCATCGGCATGCAGACCGGCGATCTCGTCTTTTTCGTCGCCGACCAGGCCGCGGTGGTCAACGATTCACTGGGCCAGCTGCGCAACCATCTCGGCCAGAAGCTCGGCCTGATCGACGCCGACCGCTTCGACTTCCTGTGGGTGACCCGTTTCCCGATGTTTGACTACGACGAGACCGAAAAGCGCTACCAGGCGCTGCACCACCCCTTCACCTCGCCGCTGGAGGAGGACTACGACAAGCTCGAGTCCGACCCGCTGGCCGTCAAATCCCGCGCCTACGACCTGGTGCTGAACGGGTTCGAGGTCGGCGGCGGGAGCATCCGCATCCACCAGCGCGGCCTCCAGGAGCGGGTGTTCAAGACGCTCGGCCTGTCCGCCGAGAGCTACGAGGACAAATTCGGGTTCCTGCTCTCGGCTTTGGACTCGGGGGCGCCGCCTCACGGCGGGATCGCCCTGGGCTTCGACCGGCTGGTGATGCTCTTGTGCGGCGAGAGCTCGATCCGCGACGTGATCGCCTTCCCCAAGACCCAGAAGGCCGCCTGCCTGCTGACCAACGCCCCCTCCGTGCCGGCCAAGGCCCAGCTGGACGAGCTCCACCTGCGGGTGAAGCCGGCCGTGCAAATTTAGCCGCAGCGCGCGCCCGGAGCGCCGCCGCCCGCCGCACCCATTTCCGCCCGGCGGCGCGGCTGAGGCCGCAGCAGGGCCAAAACCGTTTCCAGCAACCGGTGTTTCCTTTCGGAGGCCCGCCATGAAGCAAAAGACCCACGGCTGCCGTTTGTGCGACGAGAAATGGCATCTTCTCGAGGAGGCGGACGTCTACGAGGAGCTCCAGAGCGGGCCGCAGGGGCTGGACAAAACGGAGGCCGCACGGCGGCTCGCGGTTTACGGACCTAACACCTTGCCCGCCAAAAAGCCGCCGACCGTATGGCAGATCCTGCTGCACCAGGTGCTCAACCCCCTCATCTTCATCCTTCTGGTCGCCGCCGCCGCCTCCATCGCCATCGGCGAGGCCGCCGACGCTCTTTTCATCTTGATCGTCATCGCGCTGAACAGCGGGCTGGGGGCCTACCAGGAATACCAGGCCGAGCAAAGCGCCTCGAGCCTCCAGCAGCTGCTGAAGATTACTGCGCGGGTGCGCCGTGCGGGCCAGGAGACCGAAATCAGCTCGGAAGAGGTGGTGCCCGGCGACATCGTGCTCCTCGAGTCGGGCAACAAGGTGCCCGCCGACCTGCGCGTGATCCAGGCCAACGGCCTGGCCGCCGACGAGAGCTTCCTGACCGGCGAATCCATCGCGGCCGAGAAGACCGCCGGGCGCCTCGACGCGGACAGCGTGATCAGCGACCGCTGGAACATGGCCTTCGCCGGGTCGACCGTCGCCTCCGGGCGCGGGGTGGGCATCGCTGTCGGCACCGGCAAGGAGACCCAGGTCGGCGTCATCGCCGAGACGGTGACCCGCTCGGAAAGCGCCAAGCCGCCCCTCGTGCAGCGCATGGACCGCTTCGTCACGCATGTCAGCCTGCTGGTGCTGCTGGTTAGCGCCGGCCTGGGCTTGCTTCTGTGGGCCCAGGGCCAGGATGCCCCGGCGATCTTTTTCTTCGTCGTGGCCCTGGCGGTGGCGGCCATTCCGGAGGGGCTGCCGGTCGCGTTGACGGTGGCGCTGTCGATCGCCACCAAGCGCATGGCCCGGCGCAACGTCATCGTGCGCCGCTTGACCGCGGTCGAGAGTCTGGGAAGCTGCACGGTCATCGCCAGCGACAAAACCGGCACCCTGACCGTGAACCAGCAGACGGCCCGGCTGATCTGGCTTCCCGGCGGGGAAGCGGCGCGCCTGTCGGGCAAGGGCTACAACGGCGACGGGCGGGCCGCGGCCGGGGAGGGGGGCGCGCTTTCCGGTTCCCTCGAAGAGCGGCTGCAGCGGCTGGCCGAGCTGGCGATCCTGGCGAACGAGGGGCGGCTTTTCAAGCAAGAGGGGGGGTGGGCCCACCGCGGCGATGCCATGGACGTGGCCTTTCTCGCGGCAGGCTTCAAGCTGGGCCTGGACCCGGAGGAGGTCAGGCGGACCCGCCGGATCGCGCGCGAGATCCCCTACGAATCGGAGCGCAAGTTCGCGGCGGCCTTCTTCGAGAAGGAGGGCGGGATCCATGTAGCCGCCAAGGGGGCGGCGGAGGCCATCCTCGATTTCTGCTCGCGGATGGCGGGGGCGGACGGGCCGGTGGCGCTCGACCGGGAGACCATCGAGCGGCAGGCCGAGGCCATGGCCCAAAAGGGGCTGCGCGTGCTGGCCGTGGCCGGCGGCGAGGCGGCGGCGCTGCCCGCGCAGGATCATGCGCCCGCGCTATCCGGTTTGGTGCTGCACGGCCTGGTCGGGTTCATCGACCCGCTGCGCCCCGAGGCGGCCGAGGCGGTCGACACCTGCAAGGCGGCCGGCATCCAGGTCATCATGATCACCGGGGACCATCCCTCGACCGCCGCGGCCATCGCCCGCGAGCTAAACCTCGGCCATCCGGAGGAGCCGGTGGTCACCGGCCGGCAGCTGAGCGAGGCGGGCACCCCCGACAGCCCCGCGTTCGAAAAGAAGGTGCTCTCGACCCACGTGTTCGCCCGGGTCTCGCCGAACCAGAAGCTTGAGATCGTCGATGTGCTGATCCGCCGCGGTGAGTTCGTGGCGGTGACCGGCGACGGGGTCAACGACGCCCCGGCGCTGCGGCGGGCGAACATCGGCGTGGCCATGGGCTCGGGAACCGATGTGGCCAAGGAGGTCGGCTCCATGATCGTGGCCGACGACAATTTCGCCTCGATCGTCGCCGGGGTGGAAGAGGGGCGCTTCGCCTACGACAACGTGCGCAAGGTGATCTATCTGCTCGTCTCCACCGGCGCGGCGACGGTCATGATGGTGATCGCCGCCCTGCTGAACGGCCTGCCGCTGCCTCTGCTGGCGGTGCAGCTGCTCTGGCTCAACGTGGTCACCAACGGGATCCAGGACGTGGCCCTGGCCTTCGAGGGGGGGGAGCCGGGCGCCATGAAACGCCGGCCCCGGCGGCCGGAGGAGACGATTTTCGACGCCCAGATGGTCTCCCAGACCTTGGTCGCGGGCGTGGTCATCGGCGCGCTGGCGTTCGGCTATTTTTATTGGCTGATCGAGGTCCGCCTGATGGAGGAGACCCTCGCCCGCAACAGCGTGCTGCTCCTGATCGTCCTCATGCAAAACGTGCACGTGTTCAACTGCCGCTCCGAGTCCACCTCGGCCTTCAGGGTCCCCCTGCACCGCAACTATGTCCTCATCTTCGGGGTGGCGGCGGCCCAGGCCATCCACATCGCTAGCATGCACATTCCTTTCATGCAGGCCGTTCTGGGCACTTCGCCGGTCGGCTTCGATCAATGGACGGCCGCCCTGGGCATGGCCCTCGCCGTCCTGGCGGTGATGGAGGCGTTCAAGTTTTTCAAACGGCGCGGGACGGCCCGCCGGCCGGACGCCGCTGCGATTTGACGCAGCCCTTCCGGTTGCCTATGTTGGGCTTCCGCAATCCGGCGTTCGTTCCCGATGGAAAGGGTCTTCCCATGAAAGTCGCGGTTCGCGTCTCTGTGGCGGTGGTTATTGTTCTGGCGGGTTTTCTAACCCCCGCGGCGGCGCAAAGCCTCCGGCTGGAGGATCTGCACGTCGTCGACTGGCACGCCCACACGGCGGGGCTCGGCTACGGCGGCTCCGGCGCCTTTGTGAACGAGGAGATGCGGGAGAACTTCCGCTTCCAGTTTTTTCTCAGGTGGGTGGGGGTCACGGAGCGGGAGTTGGAAGCCGAGGGCGATCAACTCGTCATCAAGCGGATCAGCGAGTATATCGCCCGCTCACGGCTCGTCGACCAGTTGGTTGTTCTCGCCATGGACGGCATCGTCGACAGGAACACCGGCCTCTTGGACGAGCGGCGCACCCAGATCTACGTCCCCAACGATTTTGTCGCGCGGGAGGTGGCCAAGTATCCCAACCTGCTCTTCGGGGCCAGCATCAACCCCAACCGCCCGGACGCGATCGAGCGTCTGGAGCAGGCGGCCTCCCAAGGGGCGGTCCTGGTGAAGTGGCTCCCCTCGATCATGGACATCGACCCCTCCGACGAATCCTTTATCCCGTTCTACCGCCGGATGGCCGCGCTCAACATCCCGCTGCTCAGCCACGCCGGGATGGAGAAATCCTTCGCCCATGCCCGCGACGAGCTCTCCGACCCCATGAAGCTGCTCCTGCCCTTGAAGCACGGGGTGACCGTGATCGCGGCCCACATGGCGGCCACCGGGCGGTCGGAGGGCCAGGACAACTTCGAGCGGCTGCTCTCGATCCTGCCGGCCTATCCGAACTTCTACGCGGATATCTCGAGCCTCACCCAGATCAACCGCCTGGGATATCTGGTCAAGGCATTGAACATACCCTGGACGATCGACCACATGATCTACGGCACGGACTGGCCGCTGCAGCACTTTCCGGTCGTCTCGCCCTGGTTCCATGTCAAGCACATCGGGCTGGCCAATGCCTGGCGGATCTCCGGGATCCGAAACCTCTGGGACCGGGACGTGGCCCTTAAACAGGCGCTCGGGGTGCCGGATCACGTTTTCACGCGCATCGTGGGCGTTCTGGCGAACCGGGTGCCCAAACCCTCCAACTGAACAATGGCCCGTTCGAAGCTCATCGCGCTCCTGCTGCTGGGGGCGCTGCTGCTCGCGGCCGGGGCTGCGGCGGCGCTGATCCTCCTGGACCCCGCGCACTTCCGCGGTCTGCTGGAGGCGCGCGCCGCGGCGGCCTTCGGGCGCGAGGTCCGCATCGCTGGGCCGATCCGCCTCGAGCGCTCGCTCGCGCCGCGCCTCGTTGTGGGGGAGATCACCATCGCCAACCCCGAGGGGGCCGCCGACCCGCATTTCGCCACGGCTGAAGAGGTCGGGGTCCAGGTGGCCCTGCTGCCGCTGCTGCGGGGAGATCTGCGGGTCCTGGACGTTCGCTTCGACGGGGTGAAGCTTTTTCTGGAATCCGGCCCCGGGGGCGCCGCCAACTCCCCCGATGGCGATCCCGCCGCCGCAGGCCCCGGGGAGGCGGCCTTCCCCTCCATCGAGCGCATCCTGATCCGGGATGCCGCCCTCTTCCTTCGGTCGCTCAAGGGGGGCGTCACCCGCTACGACATCCGCGAGGCCCGGCTGTGGAATCTGCCCGGGGAGCCCGAGCGGATCGAGGCCGAGGGCTCGGCCCGGGGCGTCCCCGTCCGCGTCACGCTTGAAGCCGATGCGCCGGCGCAATCCGCTAAGCCGCACCTGCCCTGGTCGGCGCGCCTGGAGATTGAATGCCCCGACCTTTCCCTGAGCGCCACCGGGCGGGCGGCCCGGGCTTTCGCCTGGGACCGATTCGATCTTCGCTTCGCCCTTGCGGGCGAGCGCAAGGACTCCCTCCAGAGGATTTTCGATATAGACATGCACGGCATCGGCGCCTTCGCGCTCACCGGCCTGCTAACCGCCGCGGACGGGGTATTTCGGGCGTCGGAGGTGACCGCCTACGTTCAAGGGGCGGACGGCCGGGGCGATGTCACCGTCTCCAATGCAACCGGCTCCGGCGGGCGGGATCTTCCCCTGGAGATCGAAGTGCAGGGCGCTCTCGGCGATCTGCCGCTGTCGGCAGCCTTCGCTTCCGAGCGCCCCCTGGCCGTCCTCGCCGACGGTTCGGCCTGGCCCCTGTCGGGCCGGGTCAAGCTGCCCGGTGCGGATCTGGAGATAAAGGCAACGGCGTCCGAGGCCGGCAAGAGCTGGGATCTGCAAGCGGTTCTGAGCGGGGAAAACCTCGGCGCTCTGGCAGGAACGCTCGGCGCAGAGGCGGTGGAAACCGGCCCCTTTCGGCTCGCCTCGCATGCCATCATCCAGGGGGGCGGATGGCAGGTCGCTCGGCTGGAGGGCGAGATTAAAAGGATCGGGCCGTGGAAGCAGGTCCGCGTGACACAGGGCCAAGGGGCCGGGGGCGAAGAGGGGGCGCTTTCGGCGTCCCTGGCCGCCGAGCTCGACCGGGTCCCCATCGCCATTTCGTTTGAAGGCGGAAACCGAGCCGGCGCCGGATCAAACCCGGACGCCTGGCCGTTTACGCTTGACGCCGCGGCGGCCGGGGCCGAGCTCACCGTCGCCGGATCGATCGCGGACTCCCCCGGCGGCCGCCGGATCGAGGGAGCGGCCCAAGTCGCCGGCCGCCGCCTGGAGCGGCTCGGCGAGCTCATCCACATAGCCCTTCCTCCGGTTGCCTCTTACCATCTGGGCGGGTTGATCGCCCATGAGGCCGGGGTGTACGAGCTGCGGGGGCTTTCGGCCCGGATCGGGCGGAGCCGCCTCGCCGGCTCCCTGCAGTGGGACGGCACCCGGGCGCAGCCGCTTCTGACGGGCCGTCTCGCCGCGGAGCGCCTGGTGCCGGGGGAACTTTTGGCCGCGCCGGCGGGGCCTCTGCCGGGTGAACCGCTGGATCGTCCCATCCGGATCGATTGGCTGCGGTCCTTCGACGCCCGTCTGCAGGTGGATGTGGCCGGGGTTGACGGCAGCCCTGTGCCCATCGAAAGGCTCGGCGCCGATGTGACGGTTGCCGGCGGCCGCCTCGATGCATCGCTGAGCGGCCGAGCGGCCGGGGGAAGCCTGAACGGGCAGGTGCAGGTGATCGCCGGCGCTGTGCCCGGAGTCTCCCTGAGCGCTGCCGTCGGCCCGATCGATGCCGGCCGACTCTTCCGGCAGTTCGACCTTTCGTCGGCGTTTTCCGGAACGGTGCAGACCCTTCACGTCAAGGCCAGCAGCGCCGGAAAAACCCCGCGCGCGCTGCTCGAACAGGCGGAGCTCTCCGTGCGGGCGAACCCGGCGGACCTCAAAGGATCCGGCGCCATCATGCGCCGGCAGGTGGAGATCCACCTGGCCAAAGCCGAAGCGACCGTGCGCCGGGGCCGGCCGGCGGCCGTCGCGTTAGAGGGGACGCTGAACCGGGTGCCCTTCGATGCCACGATCGCCGCCGGCTCCCTTGCCGAGCTTTACCGCCCCGATACGCCCCTGCCGGTGCGGCTCGCCCTGCGGGCCGGAGAGGTTCAGTTGAAGGCCGAAGGCGCGGTCGCCCGGCCGTTCAGCCGCCTGGAATTCGATCTCGCCCATGAGTTCTCGGGCAAGCAGATCAAAGGACTCGATCCATTGATGGACATCATCCTGCCGCTGCAGGGAGAGTTCCACGCCACGGGCCGGGTCGCGGCCCGCGGTCAACGGTTCACCTACGAGGAGGATCTGCGCGTCGGCCGGAGCGATCTGAAGGCGGTCGTCACCGTCGCCCACGCCCCGGTGCGCCCCGCGATCGAAGGCCGCATCCGGATCGGGGAGCTGCACCTGAGCGATCTCATCCTTTCGGGCGCGGAACCCGATGCCGCTCCGGCCCCCGGCGGCGCGCCGGTGATCCCCGACCACCCCTTGCCGGTGGAGATTCTGCGGGCGGCGGACCTGGATCTCATCCTGCAGGCCGGGCGCATCGTCACCGGCGCGGAGCCTCTCGGTGATCTCACCGCGGAGATCAGGATTCAAAACGGCCGCTACCATTCCCTGCACTCGGTGTCGGGGTTCATGGGCGGGCGGATGCAAGGGGAGGTCGATATCGCCGCCGCGGCCGACCCCCCGACGATCGGGATCCGGCTCCAGGCCGAGGAGTTGGACTACCGCTTCCTGGAGTCGCCGGCGCGGGAGTCGAGCCTGATCGAGGGGCGGATCGCGCTCTATGCCGAGCTCGCCGGTGCCGGCCGAACGCTGCGAAGCTTCCTCGCCGATGCCGAGGGCCGGCTGACGCTCATCGGCGGGCCGGGCCGGATTTCGGATCGTCGGGTCGACCTGTGGGCGGCGGATTTGCTGCCGACCATGCTCTCGCCCCGCTGGCAGAGGGAGAACGCGACCGAAATGAACTGCGCCGTCGCGCGCATCAAGCTGAGCCGGGGGCTCGCGCAGGTCGAGGATTTTCTTCTCGATACCCAGCGGATCACTGTGGCCGGCAGCGGCCATGTGACCTTGGAAACCGAGGCGCTCGACCTGCTCCTTGCGCCGCGGCCAAAGCGGGCGAGCCTCGTCAGCCTGGCCAACCCGGTCAGGATCGGCGGTACGCTCGCCGAACCCGAAGTCTCCGCGGCACGCCTTCCTAGCCGCCGCCGGATGGTGCGCACGGGGCTTCTCGCCGGCCTCGTCAACCCGCTCTTCCTGCTCACGGTGTTCGCGGATACGGGCACCGCCGGCTCCAATCCCTGCCTGAGCGCGGTCGCACGCGCGAACCAGGCGGCCGGGACCAACGATGCGCCGTGATCCTTTATGGGGCGTGAACCAGGCATGAAACGAAACGTCGTTTTCCTGCTGTACCTGATGACGCTGGCGGCGGCGATAACGGTCGCCCCGGCCCGCGGCCAGGGCATCCGGGTCGGGCCCGACGGCGAGGTGGTCGAAAGCACCCTCAGCCTGCCCTACGCCTTTTACAACGAGAATTTCGGCGTTGCCGCCGGGTACGTGTACGGGGTGGTCGGGTGGCCCCAGAAGCAGGCCACCCTGCTGGCGACCGCCATCGCCGGCACCAAGGGCTCGGCCATGGGGTTTCTCGCGGGCCGGGACCTCCAAATGCCGGCTGTCGACCGCCTGTTCATGGATCCGATCGTTTCGGTGGGCTTTTTCAAGGACGCCGAAGCGTTCATCGACGGAAACCCCAAGTTCCCGAACGAACGCGCCGGCAGCAACGACTCGGACCCGGATGATTTCATCCAAGGCGACGGCTGGGACAACTTCTTCCGGCTGCGGTTCAAATACCTCCTGCCGATCGGC
>JALOOU010000159.1 GCA_025454255.1 Desulfobacterales bacterium
CCCAACGTGCTCTTCGAGAGCATGGCCATGGGGGTGCCGGTGGCGGCGACCACCGTCTCCGCCATTTCCGAGCTGGTGGAGCCGGAACGAACCGGGCTGCTGGCGGCGCCGGGCCGGCCGGCTGAGCTGGCCGATGCCATGCTGCGGCTGCTGACGGACGCGGGGTTGCGCCGCCGCGTCATCCCCGCCGCCCGCGACCGGGTGCTGCGCGATTTCGACAACCGCCGGCTCGTCGGCCGGCTGGCCGAGATCTACCGGCAGGCGCTGGGGCAGCCTGTCTTGCCCGGATGAAGTGGTTTGGTGGGAGCGGCCTCCAGCCGCGATTTTTTTGTTGGGCATTCGCGGAATCGCCGCTGGAGGCCGATCCCACACCCTGGTCGCCCTGATGTATCGGTCAGGGCCGCTCGCCGCTCGTTTCTCAAAAACGTTCGCTTGATAGACTTGGAAGACGCCGACTGAATCTGACGGCTTTGTAAAAAGCCCAAGATCAAGGCGCGCGAATCGCGCGGCGCACGTATTGCACGCCGCAGCGATCGCGGGATGAATCCCGCCGCCGGCGGGAAGCGGTTGGGTTTTTTACAGCGCCGTCACGGGTTGAACCGCTCCAGCCAGCGGTAGAGCCGCTCGCGGAACAGAACCGCGAGCAGCACCACCGCCAGGGCCGCCCCGGCCACGAGCCCCAGCAGGAGGTAGTCCTGGTCGTAGAGCGCGGCGCCCTTGATGCTCAAGAGCAGGGTGCCGGGCATGCGCCCGATGGCGGCGAGCAGGACGAAGAGCTTCGGCGACAGGGTGCTTACCCCCAGCAGCAGGCAGAGGTAGTCCTTGGGGAAGCCGGGGATGAGGAGCATGATGAAGACGACCAGCACGCCCTGGCGGTTGACCAGGCGGTCCAGCCGCTCGAAGCTCTTTTCCGGGATCAGTCTGCGGACGTAGCGCCGGCCGAGCAGACGGCCGATGGCGAAGTTGACCATCGACCCGAGGGTCAACCCTACGCTGGAGAAGAGGAAGCCCTGCGCCGCCCCGAAAACGTAGCCGCCGATGAAGCCGGTGGCCTCGCCAGGCACGGGTGCGGCGATCACCTGGGCAATCTGAAGCCCGATGAAGACCAGCGGGGCCGCCCAGCCGGCGGACTGCACCCGCTCCCGGACCCATTCCCGGTCCGTGATCCGATCCGTGAGGCGCCCGAACGACTCGGCCAGGCTGGCGCGCAGCGCGGGGTCTGCGGCGAGCCACAGCGCCAGCGCCAAAGCCGCCGCAACGAGCAGGGCTGCACTGATGCGGTTGGGTGTCATCGCCTGCGGCCCGCCGGGGCGGGGGGGCAGGGCGCTCACGCCGCGCGGCGGGTCCGGTCGGCCGCAGCGGCGTGGGTGCCCGGGCCCTTCGCGGCGGGCAAGCCGCCTATGCTCCGCCGGTGCCGACGGCGAAGCCTTTCGGCGTCAGGCCGGTGGCGGAAGGGGTGCCGGCGATCTTGGCCAGGTAGGTGTCGCCCAGGTCGGCGATGTGGCCGTCGACGTTGTCGAAGTAGTTGTAGTGGATCTGCTCCTCGTCGATGATGGCCTCGAAGAGCTTCATGCTGATGGCATCCCCCTGTTCACGGCAGACGGCGGCGAACTGGTTGTAGACGTCGATCGTGTTGTCCTCGAGCTTGGCATCGAAGGCGAACATGGCCTCGACCTTCTGGCCCTTCTGGACCTTGGCGCCGTGCTCGGTCAGGGGCTCCCCGCCGAGCTCTTTGACGCGCTCGGCGAACATCTCGGCGTGGCGCATCTCGTCGATGGCGATCAGTTTGACCTTTCCGGCCAGCTCGCCGTAGTCCTTGTCGTCCAGGTTGTAGTGCTGGTTCATGTACTGGTGGATGGCGTGCAGCTCCATGGCGCGCGCCTTGTTGAGAACCTCGATCACTTTCTTCCGGCGTTCGTCTCTGGATTTCTCTGGCATGGGGTTCTCCTTTGGGTGTCGTTGGGGAATAAGGCGGCAAGCGTTCTGCCGGCACGCATCCCTTTTAGCACCGCCGGGGGCGTTAATCAATCGTGACGACTTCGTAAAAAACCCCGCCATCTGCGTTGCGCCTCATCCCGTGGTCGCGGCAGCGTGCGATACGCTCGCCGCGCGGCCCGGAATTCGTGCGCTGCGCCTGCCCCGCTTCGGCGGGGATCTTGGGTTTTTTACAGAGTCGTTTGGATAGAGGCCTGTTTGCGAATCGATCCGCCTTGGCCGGCGGAAATTGAATTGACACCAACAGGGCCTTTTCCTACACTACCCCTTTTGCGGCGGCGCACCCCACATTGACACCGGAGCCGGTATGAGGATTCTCTCGCTTTACTACGGACACGACGCCAACCTCACCCTGCTGGATGAGGGCGAGGTGGTGGTGCTTCTGGAAAAGGAACGGCTGACCCGCATCAAGCACGACCAGGGGCCGATGGACCTCGAGGCCATCCTGGAGCAATACGGCTGGGCTCCCGACAGCGTGGACCTGGTCGTCATCAACCCCTACCTGAGGCCGGTCCGCGACGGCAAGCCGTTTGCGTGGCAGATGGAGGGGGAGCGCTACGACCACCGGCCCGACTACAAGCAGGACGGCTGGGCGGGCCCGCCGGAAGGGCGCATGAGCCGCCACCGGATCCGGCTGCTCGGCCGCTGGATCGAGGGCTATGCCGTGGACCACCACCTGGCGCACGCCGCCGGGGCGCTGTTCGCCTCGCCCTTCGACGCGGCCGGCATGATCACCGCGGACGGCAGCGGGGATCTGCGGGCCTGCGCCCTGGCGTGGGGCAGCGGCCACCGCATCCACGCGATCGAGTACGGCTGGGGGTACGAGAACAAGAAAATGCAGCTGAACATCGGGGCGGTCTGGGCCTCGCTGGGCGAATACAACTTCGGGATGAAGCGGCTGGAGGGGGCGGGGAAGCTCATGGGGCTTGCCAGCTACGGCGCCCCGCAGGAGGAGATCGGAGCGGTGTTGCGGCAGCAGATGCTCTTCTACCCCTACGCCCCCTTCCAGACCTTCCGGTTCGGACGGGGCGAGGAGCTCGGCCTCGACCCGCAGGACCGCTTCGCCCAGGACGTCTGCGCCTCCCTGCAAAAGCTGACCACCGATCTTTACCTGGAGGCCGCGGCGCGGCTGAAGGGGCGCTGGAAGGTGGAGCGGGCCGTCCTTACCGGCGGGTGCTCCATGAACTGCATCGCCAACACCGCCGTCCACCACAGCGGGCTTTTCGCCGACACCTGGGTCCAGGCCCAGCCCCACGACGGCGGGCTGAGCCTCGGCCAGGCCCTCTTCGTCTGGCATCACGTGCTGGGAAACCCAAGGGCCCCGAAGCCCTTGACGCCCTATCTGGGAACCGATGCCGGCCCCATCCGCGTCGAGCTCATCCCGGAGATCGTCGGTTTTCTGGAGGCGGGCAAGAGCGTGGGGCTCTGCTACGGCCGGGCGGAGTCGGGCCCCCGGGCCCTGGGGCATCGCAGCATCCTGCTCGACCCGCGCATCCCCGACGGCAAGGAGCGCCTGAACCGGGAGGTCAAGCAGCGCGAGTGGTTCCGCCCCTACGCGCCCATGGTGCTGGGCGATCTCGGGGTGCCGAGCAAGTTCATGTCCTACGTCGTCTCCTGCGACCCCGCCGAGGCCCCGGCCGTGGCCCACGTGGACGGCACCACGCGGCCACAGGTCGTGGGAGCGGGCGACGACCCCTTCATCGTCCGGCTGCTCAAGGCCTGGCGCGAGAAGACCGGCTGCCGCATGATCCTCAACACCTCCTTCAACTGCCAGGAGCCCTTGGTCAACACCGTGGAGGAGGCCCGGGCCACCTGGAAGCGCACGGGGCTCGACGTCCTGGTGACCCCGCGGGGGGTCGAGACAAAAAACGGCTGATATCTCTGAATCCGACCCATCCCGTACGCC
>JALOOU010000160.1 GCA_025454255.1 Desulfobacterales bacterium
GTCGATCGGGCTGAAGGCATAGGCCACCACCGCGACCGCCAGCGCCCGCGCATACCACGGCACCCGCCGGTCCTTGGAGGCGAGATAGAGGGCATGCACTTCCCGCTTCAGCCGGCGGGCGCTATCTTTCCACTTCTCAAAGGATCCCATCGTGCCATTTAAACCGATGCCCGGACGTTGCCGGCAGGAGGCGGCCGGGGCTGTTTTTAAAAATTGATTCTATTGTATCGGGGTTGGGATGTAACATAGGGATTCTGAAGGTAAAAGCCCCGTTGTCGCGCTCATGTGCCGCAGCCGCCGAGCGCTTCCAGCGCCGCGGGCCGCCTGGTGAGGGGCGCGTCGGTCCTGTTTCCCAACCGCTTCCCTTACGGCGCCCATTCGGCGGTGAGTCTCTTCGACAACCGGCATTTCGTTCCGATCGGAACCGCGTCGGTCACCGCCTACAGCGACTGTCTCCGGAACTGTGCCGACGCGAACAGTCAGCGTCCAAGCGTTTACGGGCCTTCCGGTACCAGGCGGACCCGCTTTCCCTCGATGTCAAGGGTCGTCTTCGAATAGGTCAGCTTGCGAACGATCTTGCCGTCCTTGAAATGCAGCACATCGACCCCCCGCCGCGTTTCCGGCCTACCCTCCCATCCCTTCTCGATCGAGGGCCACTCCAGCCGCCACCGGTAGAGGACCTTCTGCTGCGATTCGTCGATGAAGCTCTCCTCCTCGATAAAGCGAAACCCGCCGTGGCGGGCGAACCACTCCGCCCAGGACCGGCGCAGGTTCTCCCGGCCCGCGGCCCGCCCGCCGGTCCAGTTCTCGAAGAGGACCTCCTCGTGGAAGAGCGCCATCACGCCCTCGAGGTCGTGGTCGGCCCAGGCCCGGTGCCACTGGCGCAGGGCGGTCTCGATCTCCGATCGTGAAAGCATAGGCCGGTGTTCCTTTTCCGCTGCCGGGCGGCTTCACCGCCAAAAACCGCTCAAGGCCCGCGGCGTGCGCTCCATCGCGGGGGAGCCGGTGGCGGCCGATGAGTCTTTATTTTCGCACAGGCCGGATTATACTAAAGGCCATCTTTAAAGTGAAGGAGAAGGCCTATGGCCACAGCAAGGCACGTGAAAAAGGCAGCGGCCGTTTCGACCGCCAAAAAGGGCAAGCGGTGACCAGCGAGCATCTGGTTCTTTTTTCAGACGGCGAGCAGGTGGCGGTCAGCACTGCGGCGGAGCCGGTCCGGTTTCTGCTGGTCTCGGGAAAACCGATCGGGGAGCCGGTGGCCTGGCGCGGGCCCATCGTGATGAACACCCCGGCGGAGCTGAAGACCGCCTTCGAGGAGTACCGCACCGGCACCTTCATCAAACACGGCTGAGGGCGGCTACCGGAGCCGGAGGTATTGTCCTGCCGCCCCTGAGCTCGCCGCGCACCTTCTCCATGAGCCGCAGGGCGGCGATCTCGCGATCCAAACCCATTTTCTCCAAGTGACGATCCGTCAGGGTTTGATGTTCTGCTCGCTGTGATAGGTGGCGATGATGCCCGCGGCGCAGGTCAGGGCCGCACCGGCCAGCGTGAGATCGTCCAGAGTTTCACCCCAAAAAAACCATCCCAGCAGGGCGGCGAAGACGACGTTGCCGTAGTTGAACGGCCCCACCTGCCCGGCCGGCGCCAGGGTGTAGCCCCTGGTCAGGCACATCTGGGCCGTGATGGCCAGCACCCCCATGAGGCCGAGAGCCGCGAGAAGCGTCGCGGAGGGGCTTTTCCAGGTCCAGGCGAGCGGAACGGCCGACACGAGGGTGCCGAAGGAGGTGAAGTAGAAAACCACGCGTACGACCGGCTCGGTGGCGCTCATCCGCCGGATGCCCACCATGGCGAGGGCCGCGAGGAGGCCGCTCGCCAGCCCCACGAGTCCGGCTGTCTGAAAGAGGCCGAACCCGGGCTTGAGCACGAGAGCAATGCCGATAAATCCGACGATCACCGCGATCTTCGTCCGGCGGCGGACCGGTTCCTTCAGCCAGAACCATTCGATGATCGGGATGAAGATCGGCAGGGTATAGCAGAGCAGCATGGCGTCGGCGAGGCGCAGGCGGCCCACTGCGATGAAAAAGCAATACATGGCCCCCAACCCGGCCGCGGCGCGCAGCAGGTGAAGGTGCAGGCAGCCGGTTTTGAGGCTGATGTTCCGGTGGCGGATGAGCAGCCATGGAAGCAGGAAGGTTATTGCCGTGGCATTGCGGAAAAAGACGACGACCTCCGCAGGCAGCTCGACCGAGGCCGCCTTGACGATCGCCCCCACCCCGGAAAATAGCAGGGCCGAGGTGAGCACCAAAAGCCCCCCCGCCACCGGCCGGTTGCGGCGCCCGGTTTGCGCCGGCAAGAGCTCCATCGCTAAGATCGCCCTCCGGCCAGGGCCCCCAAGAGGACAGGCTTGACCGGCATTCTCACCGACGGCGGAGGGATCTCCGCGAGCGGTTTTCCGGTCAACGCCGCCAGAACTTCGAGGAGGATCATCCTGCAGGTGCTCCCCTGACAGAGCCCCATTCCGCAGCGGGTGGCCTTTTTGAGCCCGGCCGGGGCCTCGAACCCCGCCGCCACCGCCCGGCGCAGCGCGCCCAGTCGCACCCCCTCGCAGCGGCAAACGACGACATCATCGCTCAAACCGGACACCCAGCGCTGCATCCACTCCGGCCCGAAGGTATGCTGCGCGTTGAAATAGCGCGCAAAGGCCAACTGCCGGCGGCGCGCCGCGCGCAGCTCCGTTGCCCCCGGCCCGGTCTCCCGGCTGAACCGCACGCCCCTCTGCCGCAGGATCGCGATCCCGGCCAGCCGCCCCTCGGCCAACGACTTGGCGGCCCCGCCGATTCCCGTCACCTCGCCGGCCGCGAAGAGCCCGGCCACGCCGGTCTCGAGATCCGGGTCCACGGCCACCGCAACACCGCCCAGGGCGGGATCGAAGGTGAGGCGGCAGCCGGCCAGTTGGGCGAGCTCGGTGTTGGCCGTAAAGCCGAAACCCACCGCCAGGCAGGCCGCGGTCATCACCATTTCGCTGCCGGGCACGAGCGCGCCCCGGCGATCGATACGGGCCGCCGTCACCGCGCGGAGCTCCCTCTCGCCGTGGGCCTCCAGAATACGGACGCGGTGGCGCACACGGACCCCTGCCGCAAGCAGCCGCGCCAGCAGGAGGCCGCCCCGGGCGAATTTCAAAACCTGCCCGGCGAAAAGAAGCGGCAGCGGCAGTCGGCGTGCGAGTCGGGCCTCGTCCAGGACCGCCGGCACCCGTCCCCCGCTCGTGACGATGTCGGCGGCTACGGCGGTTGGAAACAGCCCCGCCCCGGCCACAAGAATATCCCGGGCCGGAAGGACCCCGGACTGCTTGATGAGCACCTGGACGGCACCCGTGGACAGGACGCCCGATAGGGTCCACCCCAGGAAGGGCAGAAACCGCTCCCGGGCGCCGGTGGCAAGCAGCACCTGATCGGCCTTGACGGCGAAGAGGTCGTTTTCAGCGGCCACGAGCAACTCGAAACCGGGCTCGATGCCGACCACCTCGGCCAAGTGAACCACCTCCACTCGCTCCCGTGCCAGGCCGTCGATCAGGCCGAAACCCCGCCGCCGGACGCCATCTGTAAAGAAGCCTCCGGCCGTGCGGCCCCCGCGCAGGTACTGCCCGCCCGGGTGCCGGTTATCGTCCAGGACCAACACCCCGACCCCGTGGCGGCCGAGAACCGAGGCGGCAGCGAGGCCGGCGAGCCCGCCCCCCACGATGGCGACCGCAACCCTCCTATCGGCCATCGGTCACGACCTCCATGCCGTCGCGCACCGCGGTCATGCAGGCGCGCCGGTCGGCCACGCCATCCACTGTCACCCGGCATTCCTGGCAGACCCCCATCCCGCA